>NZ_JBVKBC010000008.1:39828-52780 GCF_055639095.1 Streptomyces sp. NPDC107550 | reverse complement strand
CCCCTTACGGGGCTGAACTCCAACCAACTTCCAGCCCCTCCGGCGATTGAGGAGCGGGGTCTGGGGCGGAGCCCCGGGCGTCGTCGCCGGGTGCGGGGTTCGTCGGGGCTGGGCGCGCAGTTCCTCGCGCCCCTTACGGGGCTGAACTCCAACCAACTTCCAGCCCCTCCGGCGATTGAGGAGCGGGGTCTGGGGCGGAGCCCCGGGCGTCGTCGCCGGGTGCGGGATTCGTCTGGGCTGAGCGCGCAGTTCCCCGCGCCCCTGTCGGGGCTGAACTCGGCGCCCGCTCGGGGGACAACGGCATATGCCATCGGCACCACCGCCCCGTGTATGGCCAAATCCCTTACGAGCCCCCGCCCCCTGTGCCAAAGTCTTAACCGGTCCTTCCGTCCACCTGGTCGACCGCGCCGCATCGGAGTTCGCCATGTCCCCCCATGTCTTCGCGGACCGCCCCGCCGGCCCCCCGCCGGAGCGCGGCTCGGTCGAGGCACTCATCACGCAGACCCGCCGCCTGCTCGGCGACGTGGACGCCGTACGCCGCGAGTCCGCCGGCACGACGGGCGACGCCACGGACGCGGAGAGACGCTGGCAGCGCGCCCTGTACGAGCTGGCCGTCCATCAACTCAACGACCTGGACCGCCACTTGGCGCAGTTGCGCGACGGCCCGGAGTCCCGCTCGGCGCTCCCCGCGCAGCGGACCTCCCCCGAGCCCGGCGAGACGCCCGAGACCCCCGAAACGCCCCCCGAGACGACTCGGCCACCCGAGTCTCCCGAACCGCCCACCGGCTCCCTGCTGAGCCGCGTCGGCAGCGCCGAGTGGAACCTGCTGACGGACGAGGCCACCTGGTCCGGCGAGCTGTACCGCATCCTCGGCCGGGACCCCCGCGCCCCCGCGCTCACCCTCGACGAGCTGCCCGCGCTCGTGCACGCCGACGACCAGCCGAAGCTGACCGCGATGGTCACCGACTGCCTCATCGACGGCAAGGCGATCGACGGCGAGTTCCGGGTCGTGCACCCCGACGCCTCCGTACGCACGGTGCACATGATGGGCGAGCCCGTGCTCGATGCCGACGGCGCCACCGCCTCCATGTGGGCGGTCCTGCGCGACGTCAGCCATCTGCGCCGCAGCCAGCGCGCGGTGAGCGAGACCCGAGACTCGCTCCAGCGCCAGCGGCACATCGCGCAGACCGAGCACCGGCTCGCGGCCGAGTTGCAGGACGCCGTGCTGCCGCCGTGGCGCGGCTCCCTGCGACTCCCGCGCGCGGGACACCGCGCCCCCGGCACGCTCGACGTGGCCGCGCACCGACTGACCCGCGGTGTCGGCGGCCCGGCCGGCGGCGACTGGTACGACGCGCTCGATCTGCCCGGCGGCCAGGTCCTGCTGACCGTCGGCGGAGTCACCGGGCAGGGCGTCGCGGTGACCTCGGCGATGGCGACACTGCTCGGCGCCGTACGCGGCATGGCCCTGTGCGACACACCGCCCGGCACACTCCTCGGCCGGCTCAACCACCTCCTCGACGTGGGCGCCCACCCCGCGCTGGCGGGCGCCCTGTGCTGCCGCTACGACCCGGCCGCCCGCACCCTGACGTGGGCGCGGGCCGGACACCCCGCCCCACTCCTGTTCCGCGCAGGGGCGGGGCGCGCGCTGCCACCGCCCGAGGGCGTACTGCTGGGCGCGACCTCGGGAGCCGCGTACGGCCAGGCCGAGGAAACCCTGCGCCCGGGCGACACCCTCGTCCTGTACACGGAAGGGCTCGTCCCGCGCGCGGACGCGGCGGCAGCGGCGGACCGGCTGCTCGCGCTGGCGCCCCGCCTGGCCGCCGCCCGCGACGCGCAGGAGTGCGTACGCGCGGTGCTGGACGAGGTCGGCGCACAGGAACGCGACGACGACGCGTGCGTGCTGATCGCCCGCGTGACCGACTGAACCACCGAAGCCACCCGAGCCCACGGGCCACCCGCGACCACGGAGGCACCCGAAGACACCGGAGAGTGCGTCCCCGCAGACCCCGCGGTACCCAGCGGTGAGGCGGCGGGGGTCAGATCTGGCGCTTCTTGCCCACCGCCTTCGGCAGCGCCAGCTTGATCTCCTCGCGCAGGTCCTCGATCTTCGGGTACCCCGCGTACTGGCCGGTGAGCCGGTACATCTCGCGGAGCCTGTCCCACGTACGCAGCGAGGAGTTCGAGCCCATCGACGACAGCGCCAACCGGGCGTAGCGGTCCGCCTGTTCGGGATCGTCCGCGATGAAGCACGCCGACGCCATCGACAGATGGTCGAAGATCTTCGAGCGGTCCCGGCCCCCTTCGCGCAGCGCGAGGGCCTGCTTCGCGTGCCGCTGGGCGATGACGGCGGCGCCCGGCTCGTGCTCGGCGAGGGTGCGGTAGGCGAGGGCCTGCATCCCGTGCAGGTCCGCCTCGTCGAACATCTGCATCCAACTGGGCGGTGGCACATCGCCCTTGTCGGAGACGAAGAGGTCCTCGGCCTCACCGAGCGTGCGGCGCATGGCCTGGCCCTTGCCGAGCGACGCCTGCGCCCACGCCTCGATGGTGTACAGCATCGCCTTGGTACGGGGCAGGACCTCGTCGCCGGAACCGGACTTGGCGAGCTTCATCAGGTCCAGCGCCTCGTCGGGGGCGCCCAGATGGATCTTCTGGCGGGCCGCCCGGGACAGGGCCTCCCCGGCGCGCGGCCGGTCGCCGCCCTCACGTGCGGCGTGCGCCGCGATGATGAAGTACTTCTGGGCCGTGGGTTCGAGGCCGACGTCGTGGGACATCCAGCCCGCGAGGACGGCGAGATTGGCGGCGACGCCCCACAGGCGGCGCTGGAGATGGTCGGGGTGGCGGTAGGAGAGCATCCCGCCGACCTCGTTGAGCTGGCCGACCACCGCCTTGCGCTGGAGGCCGCCGCCGCGCGAGGCGTCCCAGACGCGGAACACCTCGACGGAGCGCTCGAGTTCCTCGATCTCCTGCGAACCGATGGGAGCGGCCTCGTAGCGGTCGGACCCGGCGGATTCGGCGTAGCCGGCCGGGTGGAGGGGGTCGGTGGTCCGGGGGGCGTCGGCCGCGAGGGCCGGGTCGGTGTGCAGCCAGTCGTACATGGCGCTGCTGAGTGCGGAGCCTGCGGCGAGCGCGGCGCCCGCGCCCACCAAGCCGCGTCGGTTGAGCATGAGGTCCATTCCCGTGAATTCGGTGAGGACCGCCGCTGTCCGTTCGGGCGCCCACGGCACTCCGTCGGGGCCCTGGTCGCCCGGGCCACCGCCGCCTTGCCGTTTCCCCACACGCCCGCGCCGGACAAGACCGAGGTCCTCGATGGTCACGACACGGCCGAGTCGCTCGGTGAACAGCGCCGCCAGCACCCTCGGCACCGGATCGCGCGGGATCTCTCCCATGTCGATCCAACGCCGCACCCGCGAGGTGTCCGTCGCCAGCTGCGAGTGGCCCATGGCCGCCGCCTGCCGGTTGACGAGTCGCGCGAGTTCGCCCTTGGACCAGCCGGCCAGGCCGAACAGGTCGCTCAGGCGGGTGTTGGGTTGTCCGTTCACGTAAGCCCCCAGGTTCTCGGCTGAAATCGACAGTAGCCCTCTGTCAGTTGCTGAGCGACTATTCGCCAGGGTTCGCCAGGGTGCGCCAGCTGTTGTGCCCGGGGCCCTCGGGTGTCAGGTAGGAATGCGCCACCCCGACCCGGTCGCCGCAGGGGCATTCCCCAGGGTGTACCGGCAGGGCCGGGCCGGGACGGCGCAGCAACTCATCGGCACACGAAGGGATCTGTCTCGCCCATGTACGCAGCATCGTCCTCCGTGTCCGCCCCGCCCCGGCCGCTGCGCCCCGTCCGTCCGGCGGCGGGCGGCGGCCCGTACCTCGACCCCGCGCGGCCCGCGGCCCCGGCGCAGCTCGGCGCCGGCCGGACGCGTCGCGCCCCGGGGATCGGCACGCAACCGCTCAGCGGGAGACTCGACTTGTCCGGCCCTCAGGGCGCCCTGCTGCGCACGGCCATCGCGTCGGTGCACCGGATCTGCCCGGAGTTCCAGCCGGTGCAGGTGCTGCGCCGCAGCCAGCGGTCCGTGCTCCTCGTCGGTACGACGGGCCGCAGCACCGCCGTAGCGAAGTGTTTACTGGACCACTCCCCCGTCTTCGCCGAGCGCGTGCGGCACGAGATAGCGGCGTACCGCTCGTTCGTCCGGCACCGGCCGCCGGTGCGGGCCCCGAGGCTGATCGCCGCGGACCCGGACAACGGCACGCTGGTGATCGAGCGGATGCCCGGGCGGGTGGCGGCCCTCCAGCGCCACCCCGTCGAGGCGCCGCCGCGGACGGACGTGCGGGCCGCGCTCGGCGCGATCTGCCGGCTGAACCAGTGGCGGCCCCCGGCGGGCACGTTCACGGCACCGCTGGACTACGGGGAGCGGATCAACAAGTTCCACGATCTGGGTCTGCTGACCGACCGCGACATGGGTGACCTGCAGAAGCTGCTGCACGGCATCGCCCACGCCGCGGGCCGGGGCGGCATGGGCCAGTTCTGCCACGGCGACGCGCTCCTGTCGAACCTGCTGCTGTCACCGGCCGGTCCGGTCCTCGTCGACTGGGAGTACGCGGGCTGGTACCTGCCGGGCTACGACCTGGCGACGCTCTGGTCGGTCCTCGGGGACGCGCCGGGCGCGCGGCGCCAGATCAGTCAGCTCGCGCAGGCGGGCGGCCCGGCGGCGCGCGACGCGTTCCTCGTCAACCTGATGCTCGTACTGACGCGGGAGATCCGTACGTACGAGACCCTCGTGCAGCGTTCGATGCACGAGCAGAACCCGGCGGCTCCAGGTCAGGCCCACCCCGGAGCCGCGCCGTCGGGCGAGGAGCAGCGGCTGCTGCTGCGCCGTCTGCACGACGACTGCAACATGGCCCGCAAGGCGGTGCGTGCGGCGGTCGGCACTCGCTGACGGGGGCGTGGAGCCGCGGTGCGCGCGGGAGGTCGTGGCGCACCGCGGCTCTTCGTACGTCCGGGCCGGGTGCCGTTCTCCACGGGCCCTCGCACGATGGCCCTCACTGGTCCAGTCCACTGACGCGTCGCAGGCGGCGGGGCCACCGGCGGGGAAAGACCCGCACACGCCCGCTGACATGCGAAATCCCCTGGAAATGCCGTTGTCCGTCGGATGATTGACGGATCGTCGGCGAGCCGATACCACTGACCTCGATCGGCCCGCACACGCTCCGCGCTCTCTTCACGACCGGCGTCCCCAGGAGGCCCCGTTGCATCGCTTGACGCGTACCACCACCGGCAGACGTACCCGTGCGGGAGCACGGGCCGCGGGCGCTCTGGCGACGGGGGCGCTGCTGCTCCCGCTGCTCGGCGCCGCTCCCTCGGGCGCGGCGGCCTCGCCGGGTTCGTCCGGGCGGTTGCAGGGTGCTTTCGCCGCCGCCTCCGCCGAGTTCCACGTACCGCAGAGCGTGCTGCTCGGCGTGTCCTATCTCCAGTCACGCTGGGACGCCCACGGCGGCGCCCCGAGCGTGAGCGGCGGCTACGGCCCGATGCATCTGACGGACGCGCGCGCCGCGCTCGCCTCGACGGTGCGCCACGACCACGCCGGGGGTGACGCGCGCGGCGACGACTCGCGGGCCCCGCTGCGCGCGAAGCAGACCCTGCCGCGCGAGAAGCAGTTGCCGGCCCGGCTGAAGACGCTGCTCAAGGCGGCCGAGCTGACCGGTGTCCCGGCCGCCGAGCTGCGCTCCGACCCCGCGGCCAACGTGCGCGGTGGCGCCGCCCTGCTGGCCGCCGCGCAGAAGCGCCTGGGCAAGCCGCTGAGCGGCAGCCCCGCCGACTGGTACGGCGCGGTCGCCGCGTTCTCCGGCGCCGACGACCGGGCGACGGCGGCGACGTACGCCAACGACGTGTTCGCGGTGATCCGGGGCGGCGAGCGGCGCACCACGGACGCGGGTCAGCGCGTCACGCTCGCCGCCGATCCGGCCGCGACGCCGCGCGCGGCGCAGATCGAGAAGATGGGCCTGCGCAAGACCGACAGCGCGGACACCGAGTGCCCGCGGACCGTGTCGTGCGAGTGGATCCCGGCCCCGTACGAGGAGTTCGGCGACGGCGACTACGGCAACCACGACCTCGCGGACCGGCCGCACGACCAGAGCATCGACTACATCGTCATCCACGACACCGAGGCGACGTGGGAGCAGACGCTCAAGCTGGTCCAGGACAAGACGTATCTGGCGTGGCACTACTCGCTGCGCTCGACGGACGGCCACATCGTGCAGTCCATCAAGGCCAAGGACGTCGGCTGGCACGCGGGCAACTGGTATGTGAACGCCAAGTCGATCGGCCTGGAGCACGAGGGCTTCCTCGCGCAGCCCGACTCCTGGTACACGGAGGAGATGTACCGCGCCTCGGCGCGGCTCGTGAAGTACCTGTCGAAGAAGTACGACATCCCGCTGGACCGGCAGCACATCCTCGGCCATGACACGGTGCCGGGACCGACGACGTCGACGATCAAGTCGATGCACACGGACCCGGGCCCGTACTGGGACTGGGCGCACTACTTCGCGCTGATGGGCAAGCCGTTCCACCGCACGGCGGGCCCGAAGGCCACGGTCGTCACGATCGCCCCGGATTTCGCGCTGAACCAGCCGGTGTACACGGGCTGCGTGAAGGCCGGCCAAGTGTGCGCCCCGCACGGGTCCAGCGCGGTGCGGCTGTACGCGGCGCCGAGCGAGGACGCGCCGCTGATCAAGGACATCGGTCTGCGGCCGGGCGGCCAGCCCTCGACGATCGACGTGAACGACATGGCGTCGCGGGTCTCGACGGGCCAGCAGTACGCGATCGCGGAGCGCTCCGGTGACTGGACGGCGATCTGGTACCTGGGCCAGAAGGCATGGTTCAAGAACCCGCGTGCGCTGCCCACGGCGGTCGAGACGAAGGCGGCCGTGGTGACGCCGAAGGCGGGCGCGGCCGACGTCCCGGTGTACGGGCGCGCCTACCCCGAGGCGTCCGCGTACCCGGCGGGGATGACGCCGCAGGCGATCTCGCCGCTGCCGTACAAGCTGCTCGCGGGCCAGCGCTATGTGACGGGCGGCCGGAAGACGGGCGAGTACTTCTACTCCCCCACCTTCGACACGTCCTCGCACCGCGTGGTCAAGGGCAAGGACGTCTACTACGAGATCCAGTTCGGCCACCGGATCGCGTACGTCCGCGCGGCCGACGTGGACGTGGTGCCGGCGTCGAAGTAGCGTCCGGCGACTCCTGTACGGGGTCGGGGCCCGGGTCCGCGTGGTGTGCGGGCCCGGGCCCCGGTGCGTGGCGCGGCGGGGTCAGCCCTGCTGGAACAGTTCGGCCGGCAGCGGCTTGAGCAGCGCGTACAGGTCGTCGGTGATCGGGCGGTCCCAGGACGCGATGGTCACCAGCACGTTGTCGCTGCGGTCGAACTGGACGCAGGAGATCCGCGTCTCGGAGAGCTTGAGGCGGCGCACGATGAGGAGGTTGTCGCCCTGCATGACGGGGACGTCCTCGACACCGGTGACGGTGACCTCCTCGTCGTTCTCCAGGGCGATCAGGAGCTGGGCGACCTCGAAGGGGATCTCGCCCTCGGCGACCTCGCGGGCCGGGGAGCCCTCCGGCAGATTGCCGATGATCATCGCGGGCCCGCGGCCGCCGAACAGGTCGTAGCGCAGGAAGACGCCCTGGCAGGTTCCGTCGGGGGCGGGCAGCAGACCCGCGCCGAGGTTGCCCGGCCAGTCGCCCGGGTCCATGGCCAGGACGTCGAAGTCAGGCCCTGCGGGGGTCGCTGCGCGGCGGCGGAGGAAGGACATGCGGTCCATCGTACGTCGGCCGGCGGCACACCTGGGATCGGGGGCGCGGGCCCGCACCCGCCCCGCCCGGGCTGTCGCGGGCTACCCGCGCAGGGCTCGGGCGAGGCCGTCCTGGTCGGTGCCGACCTTGCGGTAGACGGCCGACATCAGCCGGACGACGGCCGCCTCGGTCAGCCCCAGCTCGGCGGCGGTGGCGGCGGGGTCGAGGCCCCGGGCGGCGCAGGCCGCGGCCGCGCGTTCGCGGGCGGTGAGACTGTCGGTGGCGGCGCCGTGCAGGGAGCGCGGGCGCAGTCCGGCCGCCGCGAGTTCGGTGCGGGCCCGGTCGGCGAGGGCGTCGGCGCCGCAGGTCACGGCGGTCTCCAGGCCCCGGTAGAGCGGGTCGGCGGCCTCGCGGGGGCGGCCGGAGCGGCGCAGTTCGCAGCCGAGGGCGACGAGCGAGCGGGCCAGTTCGTAGCCGGCCGGGGAGCGCTCGAGGTGGGCGACGGACTCCTCCAGGAGCTTGCCGCGCTCGCTCGGCGGGCCGACCTCGGCCGTGACGCGCAGGGCCTGCCCGATGGTGGACGGCGCGCCGAAGTGGCGGGCCCGCTCGACGGCATCGAGGGCGGTGGCGAGGGCACGCTCGGGGGCGTCGTGGGCCTCGGCGCGGGCGAGGTGGAGCTGCCAGGGCGACCAGGCGGGGTTGCGCATGCCGCGCGGGTCGAGGCGGCGGCCCGCGGCGGAGAGTTCGGCGGCGGCCTCCTCGGTGCGGCCGAGGGCGAGCAGCAGTTCCCCGTACACGGTCTGGGAGTCGGGGAAGGTGACGGCGGCGGGGAAGGGCGGCCCGAAGGCGTACTGCCGTGCGGCCCGGCCGGCCTCGGCGGTCCTGCCGCGGGCGAGCAGCACCGCGACGAGGACGCCGACGGCGTACCAGTGGGCGGGGGTGCCGGGGCCGACGCGCTCGGACAGGCGCAGGCCCGCGCGCACGAAGTCCTCCGCCTCGGCGAGCCGGCCGCGCCGGTAGCGGACGTAGCCGAGGAGCGTGTACGCGAAGGAGAGGTGGCCGCCGCGCCAGCCGGCCTGCTCGAAGTCGGCGATGCCGTCGACGAAGAGTTCCTCGGTGCGGCCGGGGCGGTCGGCGTAGCAGAAGGAGAGGGCGACGAGGACGGGGACCTCGAAGCCGCGGTCCTCGTCGGCGGCCCAGCGCAGGCCGCCCGCGAGGGCGCGCTCGGCATGGTGGACGACGGTGGCGGCGGGCTCGCCGCGCAGGGTGGCGTCCCAGGTGCGCAGGCCGATGATGTAGCGCTCGGTGAGGTCGCGGCCGGCGAGCCGGTCGGCGAGGCGGGCCAGGCGCCGGGAGCGGGCGGGCGAGTCGGGTTCGTCGGCGCGGAAGGCGTCCCACATGAACTGTTCGGCCTGCATGCGCAGCCGGACGCGGGCGTCGCCGGTGACGCGGATCTCGCGGGCGAGCGTCTCGGACGCCTCGGCGAGCCGGTCGCTGTGGGCGAGGACCTGGGAGAGCCGGTAGACGATGCCGTGGCGCAGCGCCGGGTCGGCGATGGGTTCTTCGAGGGCGGCGCGCAGGTGGTTGACGGTGGTGGCGGGCGCGGTGAGCAGGGACGCGCTGCCGAGTTCGTAGAGCAGGGCGGCGCGGTCGGCGACGGGCGGGGGTTCGCGCAGGGCGCGGGCGAGGTGGCGGCGGGCGGCTTCGGGGGCGCCGGCGCCCATGGTCTCGCGGGCGGCGGCGCGCAGTTGCCGTACGACCCAGGGGTCGCCCTCGGGGTGGGTCTCCAGGAGGTGGCGGGCGGCGGCGACCGGGCCGTGACCGGCCTCGACGAGCGTCCACGCGGTCTGGCCGTGCAGGGCCACGCGGACGGCGGCGGGGATCGCCCGGTAGACGGCGGTGGCGATGAGGGGGTGGACGAACTCCAGGGTGCCCGCGGCGGTGACCTCGCCCGCGAGGATGCGGGCGGCGCGCAGCCGGTCGACGGCGTCGGCGGCTTCCTCGGCGCCGAGCCCGGCGACGGTGGCAGCGAGTTCGGGGGCGATCTCGGTGCCGAGGACGGCGCAGGCCCAGGCGAAGCGGACGGTGGAGGTGCCGAGCCGTTCGAGGCGGGCGATCAGGCCGCTGCCCTTGACGGCGGCGGCGAGGTCGCGCAGGAGGTGGGCGCCGTTCTCGGTGGGGGCGAGGCCCCGGTCGTGGATCTTCGCGGTGAGTTCGACGGCCTCGAAGGGGTTGCCCGCGGTGACGGCCCAGCACTCGCGGCAGAAGGCGTCGTCGGCGTCCGGGCCGAGGCTCTCGCGTACGAGGCGGGCGATGGCGGGCGCGCTGAGCGGTTCGAGGCCGAGCGGGCGGCGGCCGGAGCGGCCGGGCAGGCCCCTCAACGCGTCGGCGTGGTCGGGGAGTTCCTCGGGCCGGTAGGCGACGACGAGCAGCAGGGGCAGTTCCTCGGCGCGGGGCGCGTACGCGGCGAGCCAGCTCAGCGACTCGGGGTCGGCCCAGTGCGCGTCGTCGAGGACGACGACCATGGGGGCGCGCTGCACGGCGAGGTGGGTGAGGACCCAGTCGAGGCCGTCGCGCAGGCCCTGCGGGTCGGGCGGCGCGCCCTCGCCGGGGGCGCACAGGCCGAGGGCGGGGCCGACGATCCCGTACCAACTGCCCAGCGTGGTACGGAGTTCGGCCTCGCCCGCGCCGGCGAGCGGCGGCTGGACGAGCTGGCGGGCGACGTGGAAGGAGACGCCCTGCTCCTGTTCGCCGCCGCGTGCGTACAGGACGGTGCAGCCTCTGGCGGCGGCGCGGCGGCGGACCTCGGTGAGCAGCGTCGTCTTGCCGAGTCCGGCGGGCGCGGCGACCGCGAGCAGCGCGCCCCGTGGCCGGTCGGGCGGCTCCAGGCCGGGGCCGCCGGGGCCGACGAGTTCGTCGAGCGCGTCGTCCACGGCGGCGAGTTCGCTGTCGCGTTCGAGAAGTGGCCGGCCGCCCCGGGCCGCGCGGTGCATCATGACGTACCCCCCTGCCGCGGTGGTGCGCCGGTGCGAGATGCCGGGTCGCCCCGCGGTCCAGGCGCCACAGCGTACGCCGCGCGGGCACTTGACGGGGGCTCATGCCGCTTTCCCGATACGGGAGTTGCGAGGTGGGGGGCGAGGGTGACGGTGAACGCGTGAAGGGGTGGTCGGTGTGACGGGCGGGACACTGGATTTCTGGCGGGCGGGGCTGGACGACGTACCGGACGAGGTGTGGGCGCATCCCGGGCCGCGCGCGCTGCTGCTCGCGGACAACCGGCTGACGCGGCTGCCGGAGCGGATCGGGGCGCTGACGACGCTGCACACCCTGGACCTCGGGCACAACCGGCTGACCGCGCTGCCGGACGCGCTCGGCACGCTCACCGGCCTCGACCGCTTCCTGTACGTGCACGACAACCGCCTGACCTCACTGCCGCGCTCGCTCGGCCGCCTTGACCGGCTGGCGTATCTGAACGTCGGCGAGAACCCGCTCGGGTCGCTGCCCGACACGCTCGGCGCGATGAGGGGCCTCGTGGAGCTGCGGGCGCAGCACGCCGGACTGACGGAGCTGCCCGCGGAACTGGGTGGGCTCGGCGCGCTGCGGGAGCTGTGGCTGCGCGGCAACCGGCTGACGGACCTGCCCGCGTCCGTACGGGACCTGCGGGCGCTGCGTGAGGTGGAGTTGCGGGAGAACCGGCTGACGCGGGTGCCGGACGCGCTGCGCGGGCTGCCGCGGCTGCGCCGGCTCGACCTGCGCGGGAACCGGCTGCGGGAGCTGCCCGCGTGGCTGGCCGAGCTGCCCGCGCTGGAGAAGCTCGACCTGCGGTGGAACGCGGTGCGGCCCGCGCCCGGTCTGCTGGAGCGGCTGACCGGACGGGGCTGCGTGGTGCTGCGCTGACGGCGCTCCGTGCGGGGGCCGGTCAGTCCTGCGGGGCGGTCAGTCCTGCGGGGCGGGCGGGACGACGGCGACCGGGCTCGCGGAGTGCAGCAGGACCGCCTGCGTGACCGAGCCGAGCATCGGTGCGGGGCGGGTGAGGCGGCGGCGGTGGCGGCCGACGACGACGAGGTCGGCGCCGCGCGAGTTCTCCACGAGGTGGCCGGCCGCGTCGCCCGGGGCCACGTACAGCTCGACCTCTACTTCAGGGTGAGACTCGCGGAGTCCGGCGATGGCCTCGTTGGCCAGTTTCAGGGTCTCGTGCTCGGCCGCCTTCTGGTCCTGCGCGGTCGGCGTGAAGTCCCCGAACGCCGACCAGGCGAGCACCGGCCACGGGTAGGCGGCGATCACCTGGAGCCGCGCCCCGGACCGCTGGGCGTGCGCGAACGCGTACGTGAGCGTCGCCTCGTCGGGGTCCTCGGTCTGGACGCCGACCACGACGCGGGGGCCCGGCGGCACCGGGGCGTCGCCCTCGACGGCGCGGTCCGGGCGCGGGACGACCACGACGGGGCAGACGGCGTCGCGGGCGGCGGCCACGCCGTTCGAACCGAGGAGCAGGCTGGCGAAGCCGCCTCGGCCGCGGGAGCCGAGGACCAGGAGCTGGGCCTCGGCGCTCATCTCGGGCAGTACGGCCGCCGGGAGGCCCTCGCGGCTGATGAACTCCATCGGCACGGACTCCTCGCGGCCCTCCAGGGCGGCGCGCAGCTCGCTGATCACGGGGTCTTCGGCGGGCTCCTCGGGGCCGGCGACGAGGACGGCGGGCTGGAACAGGGGCGCGTACTGCCGCACGTGGACCACCCGTAGGTCGGCGCCGCGGCGGGCTGCCTCCGCGAGGGCCCATTCCAGGGCGCGCCGGCTGTCTTGTGAGCCGTCGACCGCGGCGAGGACGGGCAGGTTGTGCGGCGTGCTCATGACTGGTTCGCCTCCGACACCGGGCACGGGGGCGTGCCCTTGCTT
Organism: Streptomyces sp. NPDC107550; assembly: GCF_055639095.1. Taxonomy (NCBI): domain Bacteria; kingdom Bacillati; phylum Actinomycetota; class Actinomycetes; order Kitasatosporales; family Streptomycetaceae; genus Streptomyces; species Streptomyces sp. NPDC107550. The sequence continues at coordinate 40,122 of NZ_JBVKBC010000008.1, read as the reverse complement.
GAACGGGAGTTCCTGGGGTTCAGGCTTCCGTATGTGGGGGTCGGAGGACAGGGTCGAAGGTCATGTGTCGGGCGGAAATATTGTCCGTGCCGGGTGGGGAGGGTGCGGTGTGCTTTTTGAGGGGGTGCGTCCTGGGGGGCGTTTTCGGCTTGCCCGGGGTGGGGGTCTCGCGCAGTTCCCCGCGTTTTTTGCGGGGCGAGCCCCCTCGGGAGCGGGTTCGGCTTACCCGCCGTGGGGGTTCTCGCGCCGTTCCCCGCGCCCCTGACGGGGCGAGCCCCCTCGGGAGGGGTTTCG
>NZ_JBVKBC010000008.1:0-39730 GCF_055639095.1 Streptomyces sp. NPDC107550 | reverse complement strand
CGGCCTTCCCGCCGTGGGGGTTCTCGCGCAGTTCCCCGCGCCCCTGACGGGGCGAGCCCCCTCGGGAGGGGTTTCGGCCTTCCCGCCGTGGGGGTTCTCGCGCAGTTCCCCGCGCCCCTGACGGGGCGAGCCCCCTCGGGAGGGGTTTCGGCCTTCCCGCCGTGGGGGTTGCTCGCGCCGTTCCCCGCGCCCCTTGCGGGGCGAGCCCCCTCGGGAGCGGGTTCGGCTATCCCGCCGTGGGGGTTCTCGCGCCGTTCCCCGCGCCCCTGACGGGGCGCTGCCGTTGCCCGCGCCCCTTGTGGGGCGCGGGACGCGAGGTGGGTGGGGTCAGGTCAGGTCGAAGTCGCCTTCCCTTGCGCCCAGGACGAACGCGCCCCATTCCGCCGGGGTGAAGATCAGGGACGGGGACTCGGGGTTGCCGCTGTTGCGCATCGCGATGAAGCCCTCGACGAAGGCGATCTGGACATCGCCCCGGCCTCCGCTGCTGGATCGCCAGTCCGCGTCGCTCAGGTCCAGGTCCGGCTTGTGCCACCCCGCGAGCGGGTGCTGGTCGATGGTGCTCTCCGCCACGTCCTTGCTCCTCCCGGTTCGTCGTCCGCGGGCCAGCCTAGCGAGCGGTCGCGGCCCCGCACAGGCCGCGACGGAGCCCGTACGGTCAGCCCGTGGGCGGCTGCGCGCCGACGAGCCACATGGAGAAGAACTGCGAACCGCCGCCGTAGGCGTGCCCGAGGACCTTGCGGGCGCCGTCGACCTGGTGCTCCCCCGCGAGCCCCCGCACCTGGAGGGCCGCCTCGGCGAAGCGGATCATGCCGGACGCGCCGATGGGGTTGGTGGACAGGACGCCGCCCGACATGTTGACGGGCAGGTCGCCGTCGAGTTCGGTGACGCCGGACTCGGTCAGTTTCCAGCCCTCGCCCTCGTCGGCGAAGCCCAGGTTCTCCAGCCACATCGGCTCGTACCAGGAGAACGGCACGTACATCTCCACGGCGTCGATCTCGCGGCGCGGGTCGGCGATCCCCGCCTGCCGGTACACGTCGGCGGCGCAGTCCTTCCCGGCCTGCGGCGACACGAAGTCCTTGCCCGCGAACAGCGTGGGTTCGCTGCGCATCGCGCCGCCGAGCATCCAGGCGGGCGGCCGGGGCGCGCGGGCCGCTCCGGCGCGGTCGGTGAGGACCATCGCGCAAGCCCCGTCCGAGGACGGGCAGGTCTCGGAGTAGCGGACGGGGTCCCAGAGCATGGGCGCGGCCTGCACCTTCTCCAGGGTGATGTCGTGCTCATGGAGATGGGCGTACGGGTTCTTGAGCGCGTTGCGGCGGTCCTTGTACGCGACGAGCGAGCCGACCGTGTCCGGCGCCCCCGTACGCCGCATGTACGCGCGCACGTGCGGGGCGAAGAAGCCGCCCGCACCGGCGAGCAGCGGCTGCTGGAACGGGATGGGCAGCGACAGCCCCCACATGGCGTTCGACTCGGACTGTTTTTCGAAGGCGAGGGTGAGGACCGTGCCGTGGACGCGGGCGGCGACGAGGTTCGCGGCGACGAGCGCGGTCGAGCCGCCGACGGAACCCGCGGTGTGCACACGCAGCATCGGCTTGCCGACCGCGCCGAGCGCGTCCGCGAGGTACAGCTCCGGCATCATGACGCCCTCGAAGAAGTCGGGCGCCTTGCCGATGACGACGGCGTCGATGTCGGCCCAGGTCAGTTCCGCGTCCTCCAGGGCGCGCAAGGCGGCCTCGCGCACGAGCCCGGCGATCGACACGTCCCGGCGGGCGGCGACGTGCTTGGTCTGCCCGACGCCGACGACCGCCACGGGCTCCTTGTGCGTGGTGCGTGACGTGACGGTCATCAGGACTCCCCTTCGAGTACGGCGACCAGGTTCTGCTGGAGGCAGGGCCCTGAGGTGGCGTGGGCGAGCGCCCGCCGGGACGCGCCGCGGTGGATGCGGGCGGCGGCCTCGCCGATGCGGATGAGTCCTGCGGCCATCATCGGGTTGGCGGCGAGCGGGCCGCCGGACGGGTTGACGTCCACGTCGTCGCCGAGCCGCAGCGCCTTGCGCAGCACGACCTCCTGCGAGGTGAACGGCGCGTGCAACTCGGCGGTGTCCACGGGCCGTTCGAACGCCCCGGCGCGCTCCGCGGCGAGCCGCGTGGACGGCGAGTCGGTCAGATCGCGTACGCCGAGGCTGTGGGCCTCGACGCGGTGGTCGATGCCCCGGATCCAGGCCGGCCGTTCGCACAGCTCGCGGGCCCGTTCCCCCGCCGCGAGGACGACGGCGGCGGCCCCGTCCCCGACCGGCGGGCAGTCGCCGGTCCGCAAGGGGCGTACGAGGTAGTCGCCGTGCGGGACCTCGCCGCGCAGTTGGGCGTACGGGTTGTCGGCGGCGGCGCTCCTGCTGCGGGCGGCGACCCCGGCGAGGGCCGGTTCGTCGGTCTCGCCGGCGTCGATGAGGGCCTGCGCCTGGAGCGCGGCGAGGGCGACCGAGTCGGGCCACAGCGGCGCGAGGTAGTACGGGTCGAGCTGCCGGGTCAGGACGTCGCGCACGGAGCCGGGTGAGGACTTTCCGTAGGAGTAGACGAGCGCGGTGTCGGCCTCGCCGGTGAGCAGTTTGGTCCACGCCTCGTACAGCGCCCACGCGCCGTCCATCTCGACGTGCGACTCGGAGATCGGGGGCCACGCCCCGACCCCGTCGAGCGCCATGGTGAACGAGAACGCGCGCCCCGCGAGGTAGTCGCTCGACCCCGAGCACGTGAACCCGATGTCGCTGGTGCGCAGCCCCGTCGCGGCGAGCACCTCGTGCAGCACCGGCATCAGCATCTCCACCTCGGACTGCTCGTCGGTGGAGCGCCGGTGCGCGGTCTGCGCGAAGGCGACCACGGCGATGTCCCTGAGCGGTGGCCGCATTCAGATCAGCTCCTTGTACGTGTCGTAGTCGGCGTCGGGCTCCCCGGTGGGCCGGTAGTGGTCCGGGTAGCGCCCGCCCTCGGTCCACACGGGTTCGACGCGCAGGCCCATGCGGACCTCGTCGTAGGGGATGCCGGCGATCCGGCCGTGCAGGGGCAGGTCGGCGCCGTCGAGGGCGATGTGCGCGTAGACGTAGGGGACGTCGATGTCGAGGTTCTTGGCCTTGATGTTGACGATGCAGTACGTGGTGACCGTGCCGGCCGGGCCGACCTCGACCTGGTCCGTGGTGGCGATGCCGCAGGTGGGGCAGGCGCCGCGCGGAGGGACGTACACCTTGCGGCAGGAGGGGCAGCGTTCGCCGACGGTGCGGTGGTCGGCGAGAGCGCGGATGTAGCGGCTCTGGGCTCCGCCCGGGCTGTACGTGTAGTCGAGGCGGGCGGGGGCGACGATCCCGGTGACCTGGTCGCCGGACGGGACGGCGGTGTACGGGACGGCGGTGTGCGGGACGGCGTCCGTGCCGGTGCTCGGGTCCTCGGCGGCGAGTTCGAAGCAGGCGATGTCGGTGATGGCGCCGGTCGGCTCCGGGGACCAGCGGACGCGGACGCGGGCGCCGGTGCGGACGGCCTCCGGGCCGGGGGCGTCCAGGGCGTGCAGGATCGCGGTGTCGGCGCCGTCGAGTTTCACCAGGACCCAGGCGAACGGGGTGTCCAGGGGCTGGCCTCTGCGGGGTTCGGGGTTCCACGCCCAGGTGGTGACGGTGCCGGTGTCGGCGACCTCGACGAGGTCACGGAGTTCGTCGGCCGTCACGGGGTCGTACTCGACGGGCGGCACCATGATCCTGCCGTCGGTGGTGCGGATGCCGAGGATCTTGCGGGTGCGGAGTTCGGTCAGGAACGTGGACTGGATCGAGCTCAGGGAGCGGGTGAAAGGGAACTCCACGATCAGGGGTGCGCGCAGTACATCAGCGGACGTCCGAGCCATGAACATGCCTCCTCATCAACGGTTACTTCGACTGACGGTGCGTCTCAGCTCCCCGCACCCGTGGGTGACAGCCTCTTCGCCCCGGTTCTTCGACTGACGGCGCGACGTGGCCGCTCGCGCAGTTCCCCGCGCCCCTAGGCAAGTGGGTGGCTCCGGCCGGTGGGTTTCCGCGACTCTCGTCGCGGCTGCTCGCGCAGTTCCCCGCGCCCCTAGGCAAGTGGGTGGCTCCGGCCGGTGGGTTTCCGCGGCTTTCGTCGTGGCTGGTCGCGCAGTTCCCCGCGCCCCTGGAGGGGCGACTGCGTCGCCACCTCCCGCCTGGGGAAGCTGCACGAAGTGCATGCTTCAGGGGCGCGGGGAACTGCGCGAGAAGCCCCACCGGCCGAAAGATGACCACGCACGGTCGTGCCCCGAAGGGGCGCGGGGAACTGCGCGACCAGCCCCCACCCACCCGCAGGTGAGCGACCACGACCAGGGGCACCCCCCACCACATAAACTCCGGACGACGTACCCACCCGCACAAAAGCACCCCGCACACCTACTCCCGCCGAAACACCGGCGGCCGCCGCTCCGCAAAGGCCACCGCCCCCTCCTTCGCATCGGCCGTGTCGAACACCGGCCACCCCCGCGCCAGTTCCGCCGCCAGCCCCTCCGCCTCACTCATGTCGGCCGTCTCGTAGACGGACGCCTTCACCGCCTCCACGGCCAGCGGCCCACACGCGTTGACCCGCTCCGCGATCTCCAGCGCCGCGTCCAGCGCCGTCCCGTCCAACACGACCCGCCCGATGAGCCCGATCGCCGCCGCCTCGGCAGCCCCGTACGGCCGCCCGGTCAGCAGCATCTCCAGCGCGTGCGTCCGGGGGATCTGACGCGGCAGCCGTACGGTGGAGCCGCCGATGGGGAACAGCCCACGGGCCACCTCGAAGAGGCCGAACGTCGCCGACTCCCCCGCGACCCGGATGTCCGTCCCTTGCAGAATCTCCGTACCGCCCGCGACGCAGTGCCCCTCGACGGCGGCGATGACGGGCTTGCGGGGCCGGTGGTGGCGGAGCATCGCCTTCCAGTGCAGGTCGGGGTCGGCCTTCAGGCGTTCCCGGTGCTGCTCGCCGGCCATGCCCTTGCCGGCCAGCGCCTTGAGGTCCATGCCCGCGCAGAAGACCCCGCCGGCCCCGGTGAGGACGACGGAGCGGATCGCGTCGTCCGCGTCGGCCTCCAGCCAGCCGTCGTAGAGCCCGACGAGCATCGACAGGGACAGCGCGTTCTTCGCCTCGGGCCGGTTGAGCGTGAGGACGAGCGTGGCGCCCTCGCGGTGCGCCGTCAGATGTTCGGTCCCCGCCATGACTGCCCTCCAGTTGGCCGTGCGTCGGACCCGTGGGCCCGTCGGGACCAGAACAGGTTGCAGGAGCGGGCGGGCCAGTACAAGAGTTTTCTGACAGGTAGTCAGTTTTCTTGTGTGCGGGCCCTTCCGCCTTCCTGGGGTCTCTGCTGTGATGACCGGCACACGAGATGCGGCCACGGTCAGGAGGAGCGGTGGAGTACAACCTTGCCGACCTGTTCGAGTCGGTCGTCGACGTGGTCCCGGACCGCGAGGCGCTCGTCCACGTCGACCACCCGGGCACGGGCGCGGAGCGCCGGCTCACGTACGCCGACCTGGACGCGGCGGCCAACCGGCTCGCCCACCACCTGATCGACAGCGGCATCCGCCCGGGCGAACACCTCGGCCTGCACCTCTACAACGGCGTCGAATACCTCCAGACCGTGCTCGGCTGCCTGAAGGCACGCGTCGTCCCGGTCAACGTCAACTACCGGTACGTGGAGGAGGAACTGGCGTACCTCTACCAGGACGCGGACCTCGCCGCCCTGGTCTTCGACGCCGAGTTCACCCCGCGCGTGGCGGCGGCCCTGCCGAGGGCGCCGAAACTGCGCCATCTGGTGCAGGTCGGCACCCCGGAGGCGGACGCGCCCGCGCTCGGGGCGGTCGACTACGCGCGGGCGACGGCGGGCGCCTCCGCCGACCGTGGTTTCGCGCCGCGGTCCCCCGACGACCTGTTCATCATCTACACGGGCGGCACGACCGGCATGCCCAAGGGCGTGATGTGGCGTCAGGAGGACCTGTTCTTCTCGGGGTTGGGCGGTGGCGCGCCCACGGGTGAGCCGGTGACGCGGCCGGAGGAGCTGGCCGAGCGGGTCGCGGCCGGCGGGGACGGCATCACGTTCTTCCCCACTCCCCCGCTGATGCACGGCACGTCCACGCTGACCGCGTTCATCGGCCTCAACTTCGGCCAACGCGTCGTCATCCACACGAAGTTCGTGCCGCACGAGGTGCTGCGTACGATCGAGAAGGAGAAGGTGACCAGTGTGTCGCTGGTCGGCGACGCGATGCTGCGCCCCTTGATCGACGCGCTCGAAGGGCCGATGAAGGGCACCGACTGTTCGTCGCTGTTCAGCGTGTCGTCGTCGGGGGCGATCATGTCGGACACCGTGCGCGCCCAGTTCCAGGCGCTGGTGCCCGGCGCGATGCTGCTGAACAACTTCGGCTCATCCGAGTCCGGCTTCAACGGCACCGCCACCGACGACGCGGGCCCGGTGCGCGGCTTCCGGCTGCGGGTCAACTCCCGTACGCAGGTGGTGGACCCGGCGACGAACGAGCCCGTCGAACCGGGCGAGGTGGGCAGGCTCGCGCAGCGCGGTCATGTACCGCTCGGTTACTACAACGACCCGAAGAAGACGGCCGAGACGTTCTTCCAGCGCGGTGACGAGCGCTGGGTGCTGCTCGGCGACATGGCGACGGTCGACGCGGACGGCATCGTCACGGTCCTCGGGCGCGGCTCGCAGTGCATCAACACCGGTGGCGAGAAGGTCTATCCGGAGGAGGTCGAGCAGGCGCTCAAGTCCCACCCGGACGTGTACGACGCGCTGGTCGCCGGGGTGCCCGACGCGACGTGGGGCAACCATGTGGCGGCGGTCGTCCAACTCCGCGACGGTGCCCCGCCCTTGACCCTGGACACGCTCCAGTCGCATTGCCGCTCCCACCTCGCCGGCTACAAGATCCCCCGCCAGCTCGTCCTCACGAACCTCATCCAGCGCTCCCCCAGCGGCAAGGCCGACTACCGCTGGGCCCGCCAGGTGGCGGCGAGCGCCCCGACGGACACCTGACCCGGCCCGGCCCGGGGCGGGCGCCGCCCGGCGGAAAATCCCCTCGCGCCACGCCCCGGCCCTGGCTACGCTGCACCCGTGACGAACACCTTCTCGTATGGAACGGGGGAACTGTCCGCGCAAGGTGAGGGCTGATGCCACTGACCTCCGCGCACGACATTCCCGCCCGACTCTCCCTGTGGCGCCGCGTACGCCGGTACGCCGTGCCGCCCCCGATGATCGAGACGGCGACCGCCCGGCGGGCCGCCGGGGACTGGGCGGGGGCCTGCGCCGCCGCCCGCGTCGACATCGACCTCGATCCGCGTGCCGTACGCGACCGCCACGGCTCCGACGTCGCGGCGCGGCTCCGCGCCGACCTCGGCACACTGGCGCCCGACCTGTTGCGCTGGCACATGCCGAGGATCGCCCCGGACGGCCTGCTGCGGCCCGCGCTGACCGTCGAACTCGCCCGCTATCCCGTGGACAGCGGGCCGCCGCTGCGGCTCGTGGTGCGGACCGCTCCAGCGCCGGCCAGGGGCGGGCAGCGCATGTCCCTCGCGCTGTGGGACCCCGCCACGCGGCGCAGCAGCCTCCCTCATCCCCATCCGCACCCCGACCGCCGCTTCCGGCTCGATCTGCACCGGCACCTGTGGGACGCCGCCCGCGCCCCCGAGCTGGCCCACCGCCATGCGCCGCCCGAGCAACGCCTCGCCCAGGAGGCGGAGTTGCTGCTCCGTGCGCAGGGACGTACGCGCGGCCTGTTCACCGTGCGGCTGGGCCCGCGCGAGCGGGTCGTGCTGGAACTCGCCGCGCCCGACGACGCCCACGTACCGAGCGTGCGGGCACCGGCCGAACCGCCACCCGCACAGGAGAGGGCAGCCCTGCCCGAGCTGCCGGAGGCGGCGGTGCGCGCGGTGCCGGACGTGGAGCTGCTGCGCGCGGGGCTGGTGCGGCTCGACGCGCTGCACCCGCTGGTCGCCGCCGCGCTCCCCCCGTACGCGGCCTGGCCACCGCCCGCCGACGAGGCCCCTGAGCCCGATGACCCGCACCGGGCGGCGTGCCAGGGCGAGACCCACCGGCTCGCCCTGCGGGACGGCGTCCTGACGGCCGTCGACCACGACGCGGACCAGGTGCGGCGCGAGGAACTGCTGCGGGCGCTCGGCGGTACGCCGCTGCCCTGCCTGCGCGCGATCGACCGCGCCCATCGCTCCCCCGCCTCGCTGCCCGCCGTACGCGAACGGCTGCTCCACGGGGACATGGCCGGGGCGCTCGCCGTCGTGGAGGGGCTGCTCGGGCCTGCGGCCGTGCTGCGGGAGGGACCGCTGCGGGACGAACTGGCGGCGGCGGTCGCGGACCGTGTGGCGCACGGCCTGTACCGCGCGGGCCTGCCCGACGAGCATCCCTCGGCCGCGCTGCCCGATCTGCCGCACGCCCGGCGCCGGCCGCGCCTGACCCGCCGTACGCCCCTTCCGATGCGTGCCAAGCGCGCCGCCAGGCCCCGGCCGCGTACCGGCCGGACCCGCTGATTCGGCGCCTGCTCTTCCTCTTCCTTCCGCTGCGCGGCGCACGCGTGCCGCCCTCGACCTCCTCCCAGGTGATCCCATGACGACTTCCTCCGTAACCGCCTTTCCCGGCGCTCCCGACGACGTGCCCGGCGACCGGCTCGGCGTGGCCGAGCGGCTGTCGGGGATGCTGCGCGCCACGCGCACCGAGCCCCGGCCCGACGCACAGCTGGAGGCGCTGACGCTGGCCGTCTGCGCCGATCTGCCGGTGCTGTTGTGGGGCGAGCCCGGCATCGGCAAGACGGCCGCGCTGGCCCAGCTCGCGCGGGAGCTGGACCTGCCGCTGACGACGGTCATCGCCAGCGTGCACGAACCGTCCGACTTCTCCGGCCTGCCCGTGCTCGGCGAGAATCCGCAGGAGCTGGGCGTCCCGCTCGCCCCGCCGCAGTGGGCCGTCGAACTCGCCCGCGCCGGACGGGGGTTACTGTTCCTGGACGAACTGTCCACGGCCACGCCCGCCGTGCAGGCCGCGCTGCTGCGGGTGGTGCTGGAACGCAGGGTCGGCTCCCTGGCCCTGCCGCCCGGAGTCCGCGTCGTCGCCGCCGCGAACCCGCGGGCGTCGGCGGCGGACGGCTGGGAGCTGAGCCCGCCGCTCGCCAACCGGTTCGTGCACCTGGACTGGGCGCACCGGCCGGACGTCGTCGTACGGGGGCTGGGAGGCGTGTGGCCGCGCGCCGCGCTGCCGAGGCTCGACGGACAGCGGCTGACGGAGGCGGTGGAGCGGTCCCGTACCGCCGTGTGCGGGTTCCTCACGGCGCGCCCCACGCTGATCCACCGGCTGCCGGACAACGAGTCCCGGCGCGGCGGGGCGTGGCCCTCGCCGCGGAGCTGGGAGGCGGCGCTGACCCTGCTGGCGTTCGGCATCGCGGCCGGGGTCTCGCGCGAGGTGCTGGCGCTGGTGGTGCGGGGCGCGGTCGGGGACGGGCCCGGGCTCGAACTCCTCGCGCACCTGGACCGGTTGGAGCTGCCCGACCCCGAGACGCTGCTCGCCGACCCCGCCCGCGCGGAGCTTCCGGCCCGCGGTGATCTGCGGCAGGCGGCGCTCGAAGGGGTGATCGCGGCCGTGGGGGCGCGGCCCGCGCGGGAGCGCTGGGAGGCGGCCTGGGCCGTTCTCGTCCGGGCGCTGGAGACGGGCGCCCCCGATCTGCTGGTCGGCCCGGCGACGACGCTGGCCGCGCTGCGCCACGAGGAATGGGAGGCGCCGGCCGAACTGGAGCGCCTGTCGGGCCTCGTCAAGCTCTCCCGCGCGGCAGGCCGTGCCCCGCGCGACCAGGCGAGCGCCGCGAGGGGCGGGGCGAGCCGATGACGGAGCCCGAGCGCCCCGCGCGCCCCACGCTCGAAGGCACCCTCCCCGCTCCCCCGGGCGCCCGCCGCTCGCGCCCCACCCCCGCCGCCATGCCGCGCCGCCGTCCGGCGCCCCGGCCGACCGCCACCCCGGCCCTGGCGGGCCGGCCTCAGCGCCCACATCCAGCCCCTCCGGCGCTTGAGGAGCAGGGCCTGGGGCAGCGCCCCGGAGTGCCGGGTGCGTCGTGGCCGAGCCCCGCGCGGCACCCCCGTACAGACGGTGAACCCGCCGGGCGGTGCGCGGAACTCCCTCTGGACGACGCCAAGTTGTACGCCGCCCGGCTGCTCGCCGTGCGGGCACGCCCGTATCTCGCGGGGGCGCTGTTCGCCCTCCATGTCGTGGCGGACGACTCCGTGCCGACGATGGGGGTGGACGTGTACTGGCGCTGCTATGTCTCGCCCGCGTTCGTGGACCGTACGCCCATCGAGGAGCTGGCCGGGGTGTGGGTGCACGAGGTGTCGCATCTGCTGCGCGACCACCACGCGCGAGGCACGCGGTACGCCCGGGCGCACGACGAGGACAGCCCGGGCGCGGCGCTGCGCCGCAACATCGCCGCCGACTTCGAGATCAACGACGACATCTACGGCGACGGGCTCGCGGTGCCGGGCGGGGCCGTGCTGCCGTCGATGCTGGGGCTGCCCGACGACCTGCTGATGGAGGAGTACCTGAGCACGGTGTCGCTGGCCGGCCCCGGCGCGGCGGCGTGGCTGGAGTGCGGCAGCGGCGCCCACGGCGAGGCGCGGCCCTGGGAGCGCGGGGCCTCGGGCGCGCACGGGCTGAGCAGGCAGGAGCAGGACGCGGTCCGGTTCCGGGTGGCGGAGGGGATCAGGGGGCGGCCGGGCAGCGCGTCGGGTCAGTGGCGACGGTGGGCGGAGGAGGCGTTCCAACGGCCGCAGCCGTGGCGCCAGTTGCTGGGCGCGGCGGTGCGGGCGGCGGCGGGCGCGGCGGGCGGCGCCGACGACCACACGTACCGGCGGCCGTCGCGGCGTGCGGCGAGCGTGCCGGGGGTGGTGCTGCCGAGCCTGCGGCGCACCCCGACCCGGGTCTGCGTCGTCATCGACACGTCGGGGTCGGTCAGCGACGCGGAACTCGGGGCGGCGCTGGTGGAGGTCGCCGCGATCTGCCGGGCGGTGGGCGGGCGACGGGAGCTGGTGTCGGTCGTCGCGTGCGACGCGGCGGCCGCGGCCTCGGCGTCGCTGTGCCGCGCGGGAGGTCTGGAGCTGGTCGGCGGGGGCGGTACCGATCTGCGGGCGGGGTTCGCGCGGGCGCTGCGGGCGCGGCCGCGGCCGGACGTGGTGGTGGTGCTCACGGACGGACAGACGCCCTGGCCGGCCGCGCGCCCGCCGTGCAGGACGGTCGTCGGCCTCTTCCCGCGCGGGGCCCGGGAAGCGGCCGAGGACGAGGACGTGTACGCGCCCGACGCGCCGCCGTCCTGGGCCCGGGTCGTCGTCCTCGACGGGCCGTGAGCGGGTTGCCGGCAGGCCGCGATCCCGTAGCCGACGGGCCGGGATCCGGTCGCCGGCGGGCCGTAATCCGGTTGCCGCCGTCGGGTCCGGCTGCTGGAGTGCGGGGATGGAGCGAGACGGACTGCTGGCCCTGTACGACCGGCGGCTGCGGCGTGAGGCGCGGCCCGAGGACGGGGCCCGGGTGGAGCGGGTGGGCCGGGTGGTGCGGCACGTGGACCCCGCGGGCGGGTGGAACGGGGTGCTGTGGTCGGACCTCGACGAGGACAGCGCGGACGCGGAGATCGCCGCGCAGGCGCGGTACTTCCGGGCGGCAGGGGTGGAGGCCGAGTGGAAGGCGTACGGGCACGACCGGCCCGGTGACCTCGGGGCGCGGCTGACGGCGGCCGGGTTCGTCGCGGAGGAGACCGAGACGCTGCTGGTCGCGGAGGTGGCCCGGCTGCCGAGTGAGCCCCGGCCGCCCGAGGGCGTGCGGCTGGTCGCGGTGACCACGCCGGAGCAGGTGGCGCTGGTGGAGGCGGTGCACGAGGAGGCGTTCGGCGGGGGCCGGTCCTCGATCGGGCTCCAGCTCCGGCGCCAGCTCGCGCGCGACCCACGGGCGGTCGCGGCGGTGGTCGCCATGGCCGGGGACACGCCGGTGAGCGCGGCGCGCCTCGAACCGCACCCGGGCACCGAGTTCGCCGGTCTGTGGGGCGGCGGGACCGTCCCCGCGTGGCGCGGGCGGGGCGTGTACCGCGCCCTGGTCGCGTACCGGGCGCGGATCGCGGCCGCGCGGGGTTTCACGTATCTGCACGTGGACGCCTCCGCGTACAGCCGGCCGATCCTGGAGCGGCTGGGGTTCGTGGCGCTGGGCACGACGACGCCGTACGTACTGCCCGCGCCCTGACCCGGCCGGGGCCCGCCGTACATGCTCCCCGCCCTCCCGGCAGAGGCGCTTCACACTGCCCGCGTCCGGATCATCCGGGCCGAGCCATGCCCGCCGCCGCCTGATCAGTGGGCGGCGAGGAACGCCTCCACGCGCTCGGTGAAGGCGGCCGGGTCGTCCAGCCACGGATAGTGCCCCGCGCCGGGCTGTACGTGGACGCGGGCGCCCGGGTAGTGGGCGGCGGCGCGTTGCACGAGGGCGGGGCGGGGGCCGCCGTCGAGTTCGCCCGCGTACAGCAGCACGGGCGCGGTCAGGCGGGTGAGGGCGGCGCGGGTGGCGGCCGGGTCGAAGGCGCCTTCGGCGGCGAACCGGACTTCGGCCTCCTCGTTCGTCTGCTCCTCCGTACGAGCGGCGTGGCGCTGCGCGCGCTCGTCCCAGCGGCCGTAGAAGAAGGCGTCGCACAAGGACCAGTCGACGTCGTCGCGTCCGGCGAGCATCTTCTCGAACTCCGGGAGCGCGGCCTCGTACCAGGGTTCGCGGCGCCGCAGCCGGGCGGCCTCGCGGCGCTCGTCGGCGCTCGCGCGCAGGCCGAGTGCCCAGGGCGCGGAGGCCACTTGGACGAGGCGGGCGACCCGCTCGGGGTGGCGGGCGGCGTACTGGAGCGCGAGGTTGCAGCCCGCCGAGTGGGCGAGCAGGTCGAGGCGGTCGAGCCCGAGGTGGACGCGCAGGGCCTCGACGTCGCCGGTCTGCCGGTCGCAGCGGTAGGTCGCGGGGTCGGCCGGGGCGGCGGAGCGGCCGGTGCCGCGCGGGTCGAGGAGGTACAGGGTGCGGTGGGCGGTGAGGCCGCCGAGGTCCTCCAGGTACTCCGAGGCGCGCATCGGGCCGCCGGGCAGGCAGACGAGGGCCGGGCCGCTTCCCCGTACGTGGCAGGCGAGGCGGGTGCCGTCGGGCGCGCTGAAGGTGAACATGGGCATGATCATCGCGGCCGCCGCCCGCCCCCGGCAACTCCCGACGACTCCCGGCAACACGTCCCCTCCGATGTCTTGACGCCGACCGGTCCGGCTTGAATTACTGGCGCCAACAAGCAACCGAATGATCGGTCGGGAGTGCGGGGTGCAGTCGATGACGCCGGGGACACAGGGCTGGGACGCGGGCGAGCGCCTGGGGGCGGAGGAGCTGCGGGCGCTCCAGTACGAGCGGCTGCGGGCGACGCTGAGCCGGGTGTACGAGCGGGTGCCGCACTACCGTCAGGCGTTCGACAAGGCCGGGGTGCGTCCCGAGGACTGCCGCTCGCTCGCGGACCTGGCCCGCTTCCCGCTGACGACCAAGGCGGACCTGCGGGAGAACTATCCGTTCGGGATGTTCGCCGTGGACCGCTCCGAGGTGCGGCGGCTGCACGCCTCCAGCGGCACGACGGGCCTGCCGACCGTCGTCGGGTACACCGAGGACGACCTGTCGATGTGGTCGGACATGGTGGCGCGCGCGATCCGCGCGGCGGGCGGCAGGCCCGGCCAGACGATCCATGTGGCGTACGGGTACGGCCTGTTCACCGGCGGCCTCGGCGCGCACTACGGGGCCGAACGGCTCGGCTGTACGGTCGTGCCCGCGTCCGGCGGCATGACGGCGCGCCAGGTGCGGCTGATCCAGGACTTGCGGCCCGAGATCATCATGGTCACCCCGTCCTACATGCTGACGCTGCTCGACGAGTTCGAGCGCCAGGGCGTCGATCCCCGTACGTCGTCGCTGAAGGTCGGCATCTTCGGCGCGGAGCCGTGGACCGAGGGGATGCGCGCGGAGATCGAGGAGCGGGCGGGCATCGACGCCGTGGACATCTACGGGCTGTCGGAGGTGATCGGGCCGGGTGTCGCGCAGGAGTGCGTGGAGACGAAGGACGGGCTGCACATCTGGGAGGACCACTTCTACCCGGAGATCGTCGACCCGCTGACCGGCGAGGTGCTGCCGGACGGGGAGCACGGCGAGCTGGTGTTCACGTCGCTGACCAAGCAGGCGATGCCGGTGATCCGCTACCGCACGCGGGATCTGACGCGGCTGCTGCCGGGGACGGCGCGGCCCGCGTTCCGGCGCATGGAGCGGATCACCGGGCGCAGCGACGACCTGGTGATCCTGCGCGGGGTGAACCTGTTTCCGACGCAGGTCGAGGAGATCGTGCTGCGTACGCCGGGGGTGGCGCCGCACTTCCAGCTCCGGCTGACGCGCGAGGGGCGGATGGACGCGCTGACCGTGCGCGCGGAGGCCCGGCCGGACGCGACGCCCGAGGACCGCGAGGCGGCGGCGCGCGCCATCGCGGCCGCCATGAAGGACGACGTGGGTGTGAGCGTCTCGGTCGAGGTCGTGGACCCGGAGACCCTGGAGCGCTCGGTGGGCAAGATCCGCCGGATCGTGGACCTGCGGGAGAAGTCCTAGGCGGCGGGGCCCGGGCCGGGTTCACGTACCGCGGGGGCGGCAGCGCCTCCTGGCGGAGCGTGGGGTCACTCGATCGAAGGGGTTGATCGTTTCCGCACACGGCTCGCGGACGCGGTCAGGACATGATCACGGCGCCCTGCCGCGCTCGTGGCGGGGCGCGCCGTTCCCCCGTCCCGAGAGGTGGCCGCCCGTGGTCCTCGTCATCGTCGTCGCGGTCGTGGCCCTGCTCGCTGGGCTCGCGGCGAACCGGTATCTGCGGCCCAGGCTGCTGAAGGAGGACGCCGGTTCGGGCATGGCCGTCAAGGACCTCGTCGGTCCGCTGCTGACGATGACGGTGCTGCTGCTCTCCTTCGTCCTCGTCACGGCAAACGGCTCCTACGGCAAGGCCGAGGTCTCCTCCCGCGGTGAGGCCCGCGCGCTCGACCAGCTCGTGGAGACCGCCGAGTACGCGCCGCCCGCGCAGCGTGACCGCGTCCAGGCCGACGCCGTCTGCTACGCCCGCGCCGTACGGAAGCAGGAGTGGCCGGCCATGTCGGACGGCGGGGGGTCGTCGGCGCCCAGCGTGTGGTCGACGGACTTCCGGCGCACGTTCCGGGAGCTGGAGGGCAAGACGGCGTTCGGGATGCTGGTCGCGGCCGACAACAAGCGGTCCGACGAGCGCGAGGAGCGGCTGACGCAGGCGAGCCCGAGCATCCCCGGGATCATCTTCTGGTTCCTGCTGGCGACCTTGTTCATCACGGTGACGGCGCTCGGCTTCTGCCTGCCGCGCAAGAACAATACGGGCCAGATCCTCACGCTGACGGTGATCACCGCGCTGCTGACGACGATGCTGGTCATCATCCGGGACGTGGACCGGCCGTTCGGCGGCGTCATCGACGTGCCGCCCACCGCGATCAGCGAGGTGCAGCGGCAGGCCCTGCGCGACCTGAAAGCCCACGACCCGGCCGTGAAGCTCCCCTGCGACGCGCGGGGCGCGAAGACCGCCGCCTGAGCCCCGCCCCCGGGCGCCCGGGGCGCCGAGTCCGCCGCCTGACCGCGCCCCGGCGGGCCAGGGCCCTACGACAGCCGCCGCCCCTCCGCGCTCTCCCCCGCGACCGACTCCCCCGCGACCGCCCCGCCCCCGCCGGCCAGGCGGTCGCGCAGTTCCCGCTTGAGGATCTTGCCGCTGGCGTTGCGCGGCAGGCCGTCCACGAACACGATCCGCTTCGGCGCCTTGAACGAGGACAGTCGCTCGCGCGCGTGGGCGAGCAGTTCGGCCTCGGTGACCTCGGCCTCGGCGCGGGCGACGACGACGGCGGTGACGGCCTCGATCCAGCGCTCGTCGGGCAGGCCGACGACGGCGGTCTCGGCGACGGCCGGATGCGTGTACAGGGCGTCCTCGACCTGCCGGGAGGCGACGAGCACGCCGCCGGAGTTGATGACGTCCTTCACGCGGTCCACGACCGTGAAGTACCCGTCGGCGTCGCGCACGGCGAGGTCCCCTGAGCGGAACCAGCCGTCGCGGAACGCCTCCTCCGTCTCCTGCGGCTTGTCCCAGTAGCCGTCGCAGAGCTGCGGCGAGCGGTAGACGACCTCGCCGGGCGTGCCGTCCGGTACGTCCTTGCCGTCCTCGTCGACGATCTTCGCCTCGACGAAGAGGACGGGCCGCCCGCACGAGTCCATCCGGCCCTCGTGTTCGTCGGGCCCGAGGACGGTGGCCAGCGGGCCGATCTCGCTCTGCCCGAAGCAGTTGTAGAAGGCGAGCCCGGGCAGCCGCGCGCGCAGCCGTTCCAGTACGGGCACGGGCATGATCGACGCGCCGTAGTACGCCTTGCGCAGCCCGCTGAGGTCGCGGGTGGCGAAGTCGGGGTGCTGGGAGAGACCGATCCATACGGTCGGCGGCGCGAACAGGCTGTCGGCCTCGCCCGCTTCGACGAGCGCGAGGATCCGGCCCGCGTCCGGCGCGTCGAGGATCGTGTTGGTGGCGCCGGCCGCGAGATAGGGCAGCAGGAAGACGTGCATCTGCGCCGAGTGGTAGAGCGGCAGCGCGTGCACCGGGCGGTCGTCGGCGCGCAGATCGAGGGCGTGCAGGGCGCTGACGTACTCGTGGACGAGGGCGCGGTGCGTCATGCGGGCGCCCTTGGGCAGGGCCGTGGTGCCGGAGGTGTAGAGGAGCTGGACGAGGTCGTCGGCGTCCGGTTCGGGTCCGTCCTAGGGGTCGGTGGCGGCGAGCCGGTCGAGGAGCGAGCCGTCCGTGTCGCGCAGGGCGAGGCCCGGGGTGCCCTCGGGCAGCCGCCCGGCGAGGTCGGGATCGGTCAGGACGAGGGAACAGCCCGACTGGCCGACGAGGTAGGCGAGGTCGTCGCCGGTGAGGTTCTGGTTGACGGGGACGTGCACGAGTCCGGCGCGGGAGCAGGCGAGGAAGCCGATCAGGTAGGCGTCGGAGTTGTGCCCGTAGGCGCCGACGCGGTCGCCGGACGCGAGACCCAGGCCGCGCAGGACTGCGGCGGCGCGGCTGACGGCGTCGTCGAGTTCCCCGTACGTCCAGGAGCGGCGCGCGTACCGCAGGGCGGTGCGGGTCGGGGTGCGGCGGGCGCTGCGCCGCAGCATCCCGTCGACCGTGCTGCCGTGCGCCGCCGCTGCCTGTGACCTCGTCATGGCGTGATCCTGAGCGGTGGCGGACGCCAGGTCAAGACGTACGGTCATGCCCCTCGGCAGACGACATACCGATGGGTACGCCTAACCGCCGCCGCCCCCGCTTGGCTTGGGTCGCGCGTGATCTCCTGACTCACCCCGTGCACCGTCAGGAGATCAGCCCGAGTGGTGGTGCGCGTGCCGGATCAGCTGGCGTAGCAATAGCGGTTGCTGAGGGGGACGTTGTCGAAGCGTACGGTTCGCCAGGCGGTGAGCGGGGTCGCCCCGTAGAGGACGTTGACTCTCACTACGAGGCATCCGCCGCGGTTGAACGCCGAGCGGGTGTTGTTGAAGGCGCTGTTGTAGTAGTAGGCGATGGCGATCGTGCACGCTGCCTTGGCCACGGCGTGGGGGAGATTGCCGCAGATGACGCCGCTGGCGGTGGCCACGGTCCACCCATAGTTGTCGAATTTCGCTTTGATCCAGCGCGTGGTGGCCTTGCTGAAGTACCAGGAGCAGGTGACCCATCCGCAGTTGCGCTTGATCCAGGGGTCGGCGACCACGGGGAAGCGGGGTGTGACCGTGGAGCCGGACGGGTCGGTGACCGGGGTGAGGTCGATGTTGAGTTTCAGGGTGTTGCCGTCGATGGAGTAACTGGTGGGCCATGTACGGCCGTTGGCGTCCTTGGCCCATGGCTTCTGAATCCGGGTCACTTCTTCGAGAAGGACCGCCGGCTCCGTGCTGCTCGCGTGTTCCTTGACGATGAGCGCGCTGCCGTCGAGTTCGTCGAGAGCGAGCTGGGTGCCGGCAGGCAGCGTCATGGGGAAGGAGTAACTGGTCGGCGCGGAAGCGTCGTTCAGGTGCGCGAAGGTGCGGAAACCACCGTCCGTGGTGGGCTGCACGCCGATCGAATGGTCGGCACTGGTGCCCTTGTAGAGCACGGTTCCCCCGGCGGTGCGGGAGGCGGTTCCGGTGGCGGGCAGTTTGATGGTGGTGGTTCCCGCCTCATTGTTCACCTGAATGCCCTGCTGCGGGTCTCTGGGCACCTTGACCGTGGTGGTACCGGAGTCATCGGTCTTGGAGGTGATGGCGATGTTCTCGCTGTCACTGTCCACGGCGGTGTTCACGTCCGCGGTACCGGTGATGTTCTCGATGGCTTCGCCGACGGTGGCCGGGGCCGGATATCTGGGTTCGGCGAGTTCAGCGTAGGAGAGGACGTCGACCCAGACGGTCACCGGACTGGAGCCGGTGTTGCGGAGGTTGACCTTTCCGTCTTCGCCGAGTTTGGACAGGGTGAAGCCGTTGATCTCCGCGTCGGGGGTGTAGTTGACCGTAGCTCCGGCCGGAGCGGCGGTCTTCGTGGGATACACCTGGACGGCGCCCGAGCCCGATCCGAACGCGGTGACTCCGATACCGACCGCCGTGGAGTTCAGCACGGGGACTCCGGCAACGCCCCGGGGGTCCACGACCTTGTCGCCGCCCGCCGGCAGCACCAGCTTCTCGGCGATCCGGGCCGGGGGCACGGATCGCAGGTTGGCGCGGAGCGCGTTGCCGGTGGAACGGGTGAAGTAGCCGACGACATCCACTGCCACATCGGCGCCGCCCCAGCCCAGGTTGTGGATGTTGACCACGCCGTTGGTGCCGGGCTTGACGATGGCGAGGTTCTGCTGGACCACGTCTTTGGCGTAGTCGATGTCGGCCTCCACCGGCCACGGCTCGCCGGCGGGGTAGACGCGAACGGTACCTGTCGAGGAACTCTTGACGCTGACGGCCAAGGCGACGGCCGTGACGTCCGCGGCGGGTACGCCGCCCCTGCCCAGGGGTTTGAGTTCGAAGTTGCCGCCACCCCCGACGCTGGTGGCAGGCAGGATGCGTTGCGGCGCGAGGGCCACGTAGAAGGAGCCCTGGTCGTTGGGCTGCTGCAGGGTGTAACCCTGGACGTCAAGGTGGATGTGCACGTTGGCCGTGCCCTGGTTGACGACCTTGACCTGACCGTCCGCGCCCACCTTGGTCACCAGGGTGGTGGCCGCGTAGTGCGTCTTGTCGTAGCTCACACTGGCCGCGTCAGGCTCCAGTTCACCGGACGGGTAGACAACCACGGTCCCGGAATCGGCGTCCCCTTTCGCCGACACGTTGACCGCCACAGAGTCCAGCCCTGTCGCGGGGATCGAGCCGACGCCCGCGACCTTCGCCACGAGCGTCGCACCGGGTTCCACCGCCACGTTGTCCAGCACCCGTGCCCGCGCCGGAACGTACTGGCCCCCCGCCGACGCAGCGGAGGCGGAAGCGCGGGCGGGACGGTCCTGCGCCCCCGGCGCTTGCCCGCTCACCGCGCCGGTCAGAGCGGAAGCGGCCGATGCCGCCTCCGCGTCGATCACTGGGCCCGCACCGAGCAGAAGAAGGGACGTCAGGGCGGCTGACACGCCATCTCTAAGGCGCATGCACATCCTCCAGCCGAAGGGTCTGTACCGGACGAGAGGTGAGCATGACAGGGACACGCCAGTGCGTGAAGGAATTACGGAAAGCATGGAGAAAAAGTGACGGTCTTGACTGGAAAGACTCCTCCGAGCACGGTGGGCAGCTCGCGGAAACGTCGCTGAACAACTCGGTCCTGTGACGGCGGAGAGTCGTCCGCCCGGGGTCAGGCCGGATGAACGACGGGGCGTCCCATCCACCAGTTGCCAGGGGCCTCGGGTTCCGGGCTGGTCCAGAACTCGATGACCGCGTCGGTGAACTCGGCCGGTGACAGAGCGCCGTCGCCATCGGTGTCGAGGTGACCGAACGCCTCGGCGACACCTTCCTCGGTGAGTTCCGGAAAGTGTCCGCGCTGGAAGGTGAGGAATTCGACGGGGCTGATCCGGCCGTCCCGGTCGATGTCCGCGATCTGCAGGTAGGTCTCGGCGATTTCGCCGAGGACGGACTTGGCCGCCGCGGGGTTCTGAGCCAGCGAACGGGTCGAGGCGACGAACCGGTCCTTCGGGATGCCCCGGCTGCCGGGCGGGAGGAACGGCAGGTGCACCTCTCGCCAGATGGCCGTGTAGGCACTGATGATCCGCTCTGCCTCCGGGGAGTCCTCGCCGTGGCCCAGGGCGCACGCCACCCGGCGGCCCATCTCCACATGGTCTTCCTCGGTCAGTACACCGTTGCCGTCCACGTCGAGCTGGTCGAAACCCTGCTCGATCTTGGCGGTCAGAAAGTCTTGACTGGCCATCAACGCTCCTCGTAGGTGGGCGTGCTGAGGCCGGGGCGCGGGAACGCGTCCTGTCACACGGGGCAACGAGGAACCGACGCAAGGGAAGCGGCCACGGCGATGAACTGCTCCGCTCCCAGGCCCCCGTTCCGCACCCCATCCCGGTTCGAAGCCGTCTCGCCCGGCCCGAGCTGTGCGCGAACGGCCGATTCGATGCCGACACGCTGCCGCACGACCTCCAGCGACAACTGGAGGTCCGCGACAGAGATTAGACGAGTTCTCGTTATGGAAAAGCGAGGCGCTGACGCGGAAGAAACCGCTGTTGGCGTTCTGGATCTTGGGTTCTGTAATATCGCAGCGGCGGCGATCATCTCAGCCTCCGATCGATCCGCCTTGCTCGCTGTACCATTATTGCTCAGCGCACCGCGAACTCCAGGATGCGGCCCATGCCACCTGTTCATGTTCTGCTGAATCCCGTACGTCTGATTCCGGCACACCGCGCCCTTGTCGCCGGCGGTCTCGCTATCGGTCTGCCGCGATCTCACTGCGGGAGGCTCTGCGCGTGCATTGCGCGCTGCTAGCAGATCGCTTTCCATGGAGGACGGCCCGCTAGTCCACATTGGCCGGAGCGTCGGCACGATGCCCCGGGAGCAGGGAGGGCACAACGTCGTGCGCGATTTGACCGTACCTCAGTTGAGCTGCGGCAACGCCTACTTGACCGGTGGCGGCCGCTGCCGCGGGGCGGGCGAGGTGAAGTGGGCGGGCGGTCTGCCCGACCGCCCGCCGGGGGCGAGGAAGTGCGTCGGCGCTCCGGGTTTGGATATATGAGGTGCGCAGACTTGGCGTAGCCGTGATTGCCTCTTGTGCTCCGCGCTCCAGGCTTCCCGAGCCTGATCGATTACCCGGGGCCTCTTCGGCCGGAGGAACTGAACTCTCGCTCTGTCTTTGCCCAGTTCTGGCCTTTCGGGGTCGGGGCGGGCGGAGCGGGTTCGGTTTTTCAGACGGGCTATTGACCTTGCTTCAGAGCCATCCAGCACTCGCAGAGATGAGGTACGCCATGAATTCTCGCTACCGCACGCTTGCGGTCGCCCTCGTTTCCGGCACGCTGCTCGCCGGAATGGTGGCCGCCCCGGCCGCCGCCACGCCATCCCCTTCGGTCGAGCCGCTCGGCCACCATGGCCCCGGCGACGGGGGAAAGAAGAAGAGCAAGTACGCGGACATTGTGGACCGGACGGGCTCGCCCGCGAGTGCTCTTCCCGGCGTCGGGGGCGACAACAACCCCATCAACGTGTTCGCCGACAGGGGCGCCTGGCACGCCTACGCCCTCCCCGAACCGGATGACGCCTCCGCGTACGGCGGGTTCACCGGACCCCTGTACATCGCGCAGGAGTATCCCTGGTGGCTGAGCAAGACGTTCAGCCGGATGCAGCTCACCGAGTCCGGGAGGGTGCTGGACCTGGCGGCCGGCCGGAAGCCCGTTTTCACCTCGGAGCCGGGCAGGCTGCTCCAGTCGTACGACCTCGGAGACGGGCTGAGCCTGGAACTCGAACTGCGCTTCTCCTCGCAACGGACCGCGCTCGTGCACGCCGAGGTGCGCAACAGCGGACGTGAGACCCGCACGCTCGGCGCGGCCTGGACCGGCTCGCTGCTGCGGCCCGAGAAGGCTCCGATGAAGGACGCGCCGCAGCTCCGCGAGACCAAGGACGGTGTCCGGGTCGACTTCGCCAAGGTGCGGGAGACCTGGGACTACATGACCGACGGCACCGAGCGGTTCGAGATCATCCACAAGGACCGGGTGCGGACGAGCGTGGAGGGCGACACCTACCGTTCGGAGGCCGCGTCGCCCCTCACCCTGCGGCCCGGACGCAGTCAGGCCCTCGACTGGACCGAGTCGTTCACCTTCACCGAGGCCGAACGCAAGCGGGAGGCCCCCGCCGTGCGGGCCGCGCTGGCCCGGCCCGGGGCCACGGCCGCCGCCGCGGACCAGCGCTGGGACCGCTACGTCAAGTCGGCCACCCGGGGCGTACCGGCCAAGGACCGGCGTACGGCCGTGAAGGCGGTCGAGACGCTGATAGGCAACTGGCGCAGCGCCGCCGGCCGGATCAAGCACGACGGCATCAGCCCGTCGATCTCGTACAAGGGCTTCACCGGTGGCCTGTGGGCGTGGGACACCTGGAAGCAGGCGGTGGGGACGGTGAAGTTCGCGCCGGAGTTGGCGAAGAGTCAGATCCGCTCGATGTTCGACTACCAGATCCGGCCCGATTCCAAGGTCCGTCCGCAGGACGCCGGCATGATACCGGACGTCATCTACTACAACGACCCCTCGCAGGGTGGGGGCAACTGGAACGAGCGCAACTCCAAGCCTCCGCTGTCCGCTTGGGCGGTGTGGGAGGTGTACCACAAGACGGGCGACCGCGCCTTCCTGCGCGAGATGTACCCGAAGCTGGAGGCGTACCAGAACTGGTGGTACCGCACCCGTGACCACGACCGGAACGGTCTGGTCGAGTACGGTGCCACGGTCGACCCGCTGAACGCCACCGCTGAGGACCAGCGGCTGGCGGCGGCATGGGAGAGCGGCATGGACAACGCGCCGCGCTACGACAAGGACCTCGGCACCAAGGCCCTGCCCAACAAGGACAGGAATGGCAAGGTCGTCGGTTACTCCATCAACCAGGAGTCGGTGGACCTCAACTCCTACATGGCCGCCGAACAGGGCTACCTCGCGCGAATGGCGAAGGCGCTGAAGAAGCGCAGCGACGCGGCGAAGTGGGAGGCGAAGTCCGAGACGACCCACAGGGCCGTCCGTGAGCAGATGTACGACCGGGCGTCGGGGTGGTTCTACGACAAGGCGCTGGGCAGCAAGAGGCTGCTGACCGAACGCGGCCGGGGCATCGAGGGCGCGGTGCCGCTGTGGACGGAGACCGCGTCGAGGGAACAGGCCGCGGCGGTCCGGGCGAAGCTGTTGAACGCGGCGGAGTTCAACACCAAGGTCCCGTTCCCGACCGTGTCGAAGAGTTCGCCGTACTTCAGCGCGACGCGCTACTGGCGGGGCCCGGTCTGGCTGGACCAGGCGTACTACGCGCTCAACGGCCTGGAGAGCTACGGCTATCACAAGGACGCGCGGGCGCTGAAGCGCAAGCTGCTGGCCAACGCCTCGGGGCTGTCCGGCGACGGCCCGATACAGGAGAACTACAACCCCTTGACCGGGGACCGGCTGAACGCCCCGAACTTCAGCTGGTCCTCGGCTCTGGTGCTCGACCTCCTCAGCCACTGACGGCGGCGCGCGGAGGCCGCCGTCAGCCGCTCGCGGCTGCGGAGGGAATCAGATGTGCGCCAGCCGCAAGTGCCGCGGCTGGCGCACTGCAACACGGCGACCCGGCCGACCGCCTGACGGTGCCGTTCCTACCTGCCCCGTGAGGGTGGAGTCAGGTATGGAAACTGCCTGAATGCCTCGGCTGGGTACGTAGAGGAACGACTTGTGGGACCAGGTCGCTCCTTGGACCACCCGCGGGCTCGACCCCACCAACGTCGTCACCAATGTCCAGGTCACCTGTTGAGTCCCCTCTTACGTCTTCCGCGGTCCTGCAAGAGGATGGCCCGGACGATCAGGCTTGAACGGCCTGTCACCTTGGAAGGAGGACAGTCCGCTGCCTTTCGGCACCGCGGACGCGCCGCTGGCCGGGGGCGTGTCAGTGGCTGCGGGTTGCTTAGTTCTCCGCGCCCCGTTCGGGCGTCTCAGCGTGGGGGTTATTGAGGGGGCGTCGGCCAATAGGGGGCTCGTAGGCGGCGTTTGTAGAGTTTGCCGTTGGGGTCTCGGGGCATCGTCG
Source organism: Streptomyces sp. NPDC107550 (assembly GCF_055639095.1). Taxonomy (NCBI): domain Bacteria; kingdom Bacillati; phylum Actinomycetota; class Actinomycetes; order Kitasatosporales; family Streptomycetaceae; genus Streptomyces; species Streptomyces sp. NPDC107550. The sequence goes on along the minus strand of NZ_JBVKBC010000008.1, from coordinate 15,430 downwards.
GGATGTAGTCGATGCTCTTGGGGCACTTGTAGCCCGCGAGGTGTGTCTCGCAGTGGGCCATGAGGTCGGCGGTGAGCGCGTCGCCGGGCTCGTGGCCCTCCGCGACCTCGACGACCGCCTTCACCTCCTCGCCCCAGTCCTCGTGCGGGATGCCGAACGCGGCGGCGTCCGCGACAGCGGGGTGCGCGAGCAGCGCCGATTCGATCTCGGCGGGGTAGATGTTGACGCCACCGGAGATGATCATGTCGATCTTGCGGTCGCGCAGGAAGAGATAGCCGTCCTCGTCGAGGACACCGAGATCGCCCACGGTGAAGTAGTCGCCGATGCGGTTCTTGCGGGTCTTCGACTCGTCCTTGTGGTACGAGAATCCGCCGGTGTTCATCTTCATGTAGACGGTGCCGAGTTCACCGGCGGGCAGCCGCTTGCCGTCGTCGTCGAAGACGGCCAACTCGCTGATGGGCCACGCCTTTCCGACCGTGCCGGGCTTCTTGAGCCAGTCCTCGGCCGTGGCGAACGCCCCGCCGCCCTCGCTGGCCGCGTAGTACTCCTCGACGCAGGTCCCCCACCACTCGATCATGGCGCGTTTCACGTGGTCGGGGCAGGGCGCGGCGCCGTGAATGGCGTGCCGCATGGCGGACACGTCGTAGCGGTCCTTGATGTCCTGCGGCAGCGCGAGCAGGCGGTGGAACTGGGTCGGCACCATGTGCGTGTGCGTACAGCCGTGGCGGTCGATGAGCCGCAGCATCTCCTCCGGCGCCCACTTGTCCATGAGGACCAGCGGATGCCCGATGTGCAGGGACGCCCCGGCGAACTGGAGCACGGCCGTGTGGTAGAGCGGCGAGCACACCAGATGGACGTTGCCGTCGAAGGGGCGGATGCCGAAGATGCCGAGGAAGCCGCCCAGATGGGACTCCTCGGGGAGCTTCCCGGAGAGCGGGCGGCGGATGCCGCGGGGGCGGCCGGTCGTGCCCGAGGTGTAGTTCATGACCCAGCCGAGGGTGCGGTCGGCGGGCGGTTCGGGGCTGTGCCCGTCGAGCAGTTCGGCGTACGGGCGGAAACCCTCGGCGGAGCCCACCGCGAACCGGTGCTCGGCGGGGAGCCCGGCCTCGTCGGCGGCGGCGCGGACCTGCTCGGCGAACCGCTCGTGCGCGATGAGGACCTTCGCGCCGGAGTCGGCGACGATCCAGGCGATCTCGGGGCCGACGAGGTGGTGGTTGACGGGGACGAGGTAGAGCCCGGCCTGCTGGGCGGCGAGGAAGGCGGTGAGGAAGGCGACGCCGTTGGGCAGGACGACGGCGAACGCGTCACCGCGCCCGAGTCCCGCCGCGCGCAGCCCGTGGACCATGCGGTTGGCGTCGGCGTGCAGGCGGGCGGCGGTCCAGGGCTCGCCCTCCGGGGTGTGCAGGACGGTCCGCCCGGGGTCGGCGGCGGCCTGCGCCCAGAAGCCGTTGGGGGGTTGCGCGGTGGGGTCGGGCATCGGGTCCGGTCCTCTCTGGAGCGGGGGTCGGTCACGGACGGGCCTCGGTCACGGGCCCGGGCGGGCCCACGTCACCGGCTGGCCCGGGTCACCGGCCGGCGATACGGTTCAGCCGGGTCACGGCCGCCTCGAAGCCGCGGGTGAGGTCGTCGAACACGGCCTGGACACCGCGCTCCTCGTTCATCCGGCCGACGATCTGGCCGACCGGCGTGCCGAGCAGCGGTTCCACCTCGTACTTCTGGATGCGGGAGACGGCCTCGGCGACGAGCAGCCCTTGCAGGGGCATGGGCAGCGGTCCGGGCCCCGCGGGATCGTCCCAGGCGTCGGTCCACGCCGTACGCAACTGCCGTGCGGGCTTGCCGGTGAGCGCGCGGGAGCGGACCGTGTCGCCGGCGTCCGCGGCGAGGAGTTTGCGGGTCAGGGCCGGGGAGTGCAGGTCGGCCTCGGTCGTGGTCAGCCACACCGAGCCGAGCCAGACGCCCTGGGCGCCGAGGGTGAGGGCCGCCGCGATCTGCTGTCCGCTGCCGATGCCGCCGGCGGCGAGGACGGGCAGCGGGGCGACCGCGTCGACGGCGTCGGGGGTGAGGACCATGGAGGCGATCTCGCCGGTGTGCCCGCCCGCCTCGTAGCCCTGGGCGACGACGATGTCGATGCCGGCGTCGGCGTGCTTGCGGGCGTGCCGGGCGCTGCCGGCGAGGGCCGCGACGAGCACGTCGTGGTCGTGGGCGCGGGCGACGACGTCGGCGGGGGGCGAGCCGAGGGCGTTGGCGAGGAGCTTGATCGGGTAGTCGAAGGCGACGTCGAGCTGGCCGCGGGCGACCTGTTCCATCCAGCCGGTGATGCGCCAGCCGGACGCCTCGCCCTCGGCCAGTTCGGGGACGCCGTGCGCGGCGAGGGTGTCGCGCACGAACCGGCGGTGTTCCTCGGGGATCATCGCCTCGACGTCGGCCTCGGTGACGCCCTCGACCTTCTTGGCGGGCATGACGACGTCGAGGCCGTAGGGGCGTCCGTCCGCGTGGTCGTGGAGCCAGTCGAGATCGCGTTTGAGTTCGTCGGGTGCCGTGTAGCGGACCGCGCCGAGCACGCCGAAGCCCCCGGCGCGGCTGATGGCCGCGGCGACCGCCGGGAACGGCGTGAAGCCGAAGACGGCGTGCTCGATGCCCAGTTTCTTGCTCAGCTCCGTCTGCATGGGGCGAGGATGCCGCAGCGGGCCGGGCGACGGAAGAGGTTTTCTGATGCAGCGTCAGATTCTTCCCGGGGTCTCCACGCGGGCCGGATGGTTGACAGGCGCCATGCCTGACATGAAAGTTTCACCCGTCGAGCGAGATCCCGAAAGATACTTTCAGGAGGCTGCCTCATGAGACCCACCGACACCGAGCCGGGGCGCTCCGGCCTGACCCGGCGCCGGCTCGGCGCCGCGACCCTCGCCCTGGGCGGCGCCCTCGCCCTCGCCCCCTTCCCCGCGGGCCCCGCCGCCGCGGCCGCCGACGAGGGCCGGGGCGGACGCCCGACACTGCGGCGCGGGTCGCCGGAGAGCGCGGGCCTGCTCGCCGGGCACCTGCGCCAACTGGTCGTCGACGCCGAGAAGTTCCTCGGCCCCTCCCCCAAGCACCCCTGGTACGCGGGCGCGGTGCTGCTCGCGGGCCGGGGCGGCACGGTGGCGCTGCACCAGCCCATCGGCAAGGCGGTGCGGTACGCGCGCTACGACGACACGACGGACACCGGGGTCGAGTTCCCCGCCGACCAGCAGATCGACATGGCCCGGGACACGGTCTTCGACCTGGCGTCGGTCTCCAAGCTGTTCACGTCGATCCTCGCGGTGCAGGAGATCGAGCGCGGCGGCCTGGAACTGGAGGCGACCGTCGCCTCGTACCTTCCGGACTTCGCGGGCGGCGGCAAACAGGCCGTGACCGTCCGTCAACTTCTCACGCACACCTCGGGGTTCCGGTCCTGGATCCCGCTGTACAAGGAGACGACCAAGGAGGGGCAGCTCCGTCTCGTCTGGAACGAGAAGCTGCTCAACCCGCCCGGGACGGTCTACCTCTACTCGGACCTGAACCTGATCTCGCTCCAGCTCGTCCTGGAGAAGCTGACCGGCAAGACGCTGGACGTGCTGCTCGCCGAGCGGATCACGGGCCCGCTCGGCATGACCCGCACCCGCTACAACCCGCCCGCCGAATGGAAGCCGAAGGTCGCCGCGACCGAGGACGCCCGCGCGCCGTGGTCGGGGCTCGACCGGGGCCTGGTGTGGGGCGAGGTGCACGACGAGAACGCGTACGGGCTCGGCGGGGTGGCGGGCCACGCGGGCGTCTTCTCCACCGCCTGGGACCTCGCCGTCCTCGGCCGCACCCTGCTCAACGGCGGGGTGTACGGGCAGGCCCGCATCCTCTCCCGGAAGTCGGTGGACCTGATGTTCACGGACTTCAACACGGCATTCCCCGGCGACGAGCACGGCCTCGGCTTCGAGCTGTACCAGCACTGGTACATGGGCGCGATGGCGACTCCCCGTACGGCCGGGCACACCGGGTTCACGGGGACCTCCCTGGTGCTCGATCCGACGACCGACTCCTTCCTCATCGTCCTCGGCAACTCCGTCCACCCCGTACGCACTTGGCGGTCCGGCTCCGCACCCCGGGTCGCCGCGGGCAACAACATGGCGCGGGCCGTCGCGGTCCGCCCGGCGCGGGGGCGCACCGCGTGGTTCTCGGGGATGGCGAGCGCGGCGACGGCCACGCTGACGCTGCCGGACCTGCGGCTGACCTCGCCGCGAGCACGTCTTGAGGCGGAGCTGTGGTGGGACACCGAGCCGCACTCCGACTTCCTGTCCCTTCAGGCGTCGACGGACGGCGGCGCGTCGTGGAAGCCGGTGCCGTTCACGACGGACGGTGACACCGCGCATCCCACGGGCGCGGTCGACGGGTACGCGGGCCGCGTCTGGCACCGGCTCACCGCCGACCTCGGCGCGTTCAACTCGCCGTCCACGCGGCTGCGTTGGCGGTACGCGACGGATCAGCTCTACGTGGGGCGCGGCGGGTACGTCGACGGGATGCGGGTCGTGGACGGACACGCGGTCGTCTTCGACGAGGCACGCCCGGCGGACTCCTCCCGCATCGAGGCGAAGGGCTGGACGGCCTCCCGCGACTGACTCCCCCGCACCTCCGACCTCTAACCGCTTGGTCAGTTTTCTGACCGAGCGGTTAGACTCCGTGGCGTGCGCACGGCGACGACCCGGCGTGCGCGACGGGCGGAAGGGGCGGACGGATGGAACGGACGACGTGCTGTGTGGTGGGCGGCGGCCCCGCCGGGATGATGCTCGGGCTGCTGCTCGCGCGTGCCGGGATCGAGGTGACGGTCCTGGAGAAACACGCGGACTTCCTGCGCGACTTCCGCGGCGACACCGTGCACCCCTCGACGCTGCGGCTGCTGGACGAACTGGGCCTCGGCGAGCGGTTCGCCGCGCTGCCGGTGCGGCGCCTGACGCGGATGCGGATGGACATCGACGGCGTGCGCGTCATCGCGGGCGACCTGCGCCACGTCCCGGGCCGGCACCGGTACATCGCCATGGTCCCGCAGTGGGACTTCCTCGACCTGCTGGCGGACGCCGCCACCGAGGAGCCCTCGTTCACGCTCCGCATGCGCTGCGCGGCGACCGGTCTGCTGCGCGCCGCCGACGGCCGGATCACGGGCGTGCGCTACGTGGACGCGGCGGGCGAGGCGCACGAGCTGACCGCCGATCTCACCGTGGCGTGCGACGGGCGGGACTCTCGGGTGCGGGACGCGGCCGGGCTCGTACCCGAGTACCGGGACGTGCCGATGGACGTGTGGCAGGTACGGGTCCCGGCGCCGGCGGACGCGGACAAGGGCGGCCAGGTGTTCCTGAGCATCGCGGACGGGCAGGTCGCGGCGACGATGGACCGCGGCGACTGGTTCCAGACGTCCTACCTCATCCCGAAGGGCACCGACGCGGCCCTGCGCGCGGCCGGCCTCGACCGCTTCCGCTCCCGGCTCGGCGCCCTGCTCGGCTGGGGCCCCGAGGTGACCGCCGCCATCACCTCCTGGGACGACGTGAAGCTCCTGGAGGTGACGATGGGTCTGCTGCCCGTGTGGCACCGCGCGGGCCTGCTGTGCATCGGGGACGCCGCGCACATCATGTCCCCGACCGGGGGCGTCGGCGTCAACCTCGCGGTGCAGGACGCGGTCGCCGCCGCCCGGCTCCTGGCCCGCCCGCTGCGCGAGGGCCGGGTGAGCGACGCCGACCTCGCCGCCGTCCGCGCCCGGCGCCTGCTGCCGACGACGCTCACCCAGCGCGTCCAGGACGGCGAGCACCGGATGCTGCTGCGTCCCGCTCTGGAGGGCACTCTGCGCGGCGACCGGCTTCCCCTCCCCCTGCGGCTGCTGCGCAGGGTGCCGCCGCTGCGGACGGTGACGGGGTACCTGGGCGGCATCGGCGTCCGCCCGGAGCGCGCGCCCGCGTTCGCCCGGCGCGTCGCGCCGCCTACGCGGTGATGGCCGCGAGGGTGAAGGCGACCAGTTCGTCGGCGGCGGTGTCGAGGTCGAGCGCGGGGTCCGCTAGCCAGTGCGCGACGACGCCGTCGATGGCGCCGCCGACCGCGAGGGCGACGGTCGCCGCGTCGAACTCCCGGAAGGCGCCCACTTCCTGACCCTTCCTCAGCAGAGCGGCCAGCTCGTCGCGGCGTCCGCCCACGTCGTGCTGCCCCGGGTTCTTCAGGCGGGTGCCGCCATGGTCGTCGAGCAGGGTCTCGGTGAGGACGCGGACGTGCGCGCGGTGGTCGCGCTGGTAGCCGACCATCGCGCGTACGTACGCGACGACGGCCGCGCGGGGCTCGTCCTCGCGGGCGACGCGTTCGCGCACGTACGTCCCGAACGCGTCGAGGACGTGGGTGAACGCGGCCCGCGTCAGGTTGTCCTTGGAGTCGAAGTGGTAGAGCACGGCGGCCTTCGACAGCCCCGCGCGCCGGGCGATGGCCGCGAGGGAGGCGGCCGCGAGGCCCTCGGCGGCAATCACGTCGATCGTGCACGCGACGAGCTGGGCGCGGCGGGCCTGCTCGGTGAAGGTGGGGGTGCCGTCCGTGCGGCGGGGAGTCATCGTGGCACCACCGGCCCTGTTCCGTTCCGTCGTGTCCTGGCGCGTTCCGTGCGCGCGGTTCCTTGGCGTGGTTCGTTCGTGCGTCGCGTTCGCGCGTTTCGTTCGCACGTTTCGTTCGCACGTTTCGTTCGCACGTTTCGGTCGCGCGTTTCGGTCGCGCGTGATCGACGACCGACCGTACACCAGCGCCGGGCCGGGCCCGGGCCGGCGGGACCCTGCGCGGGCGGGGCGTGTGCGCAGGTCAGCGGCCGAGGACGGCCATCGCCGCGTTGTGCCCGGGGATGCCGCTGACGCCGCCGCCGCGCACCGCGCCCGCGCCGCACAGCAGCACGTTCGGGTGGGCGGTCTCCACGCCCCAGCGGCCCGTGCCGTCCGCCGCGTGGGGGAAGGCGAGCGGGCGGTGGAAGATGTTGCCGCCGGGCAGCCGCAGGTCCGCCTCCAGGTCCAGCGGGGTCTTCGCCTCGATGCAGGGGCGGCCGTCGGCGTCCGCGGCGAGGCAGTCGGCGAGGGGTTCGGCGAGATGGGCGTCGAGGGTGGAGAGCGTGGCGGCCAGCAGGTCGGCGCGGGCCCGGTCGTTGTCGGCGGTGAACAGGCGGGCCGGGGTGTGCAGGCCGAACAGGGTGAGCGTGTGGTGGCCGGATGCGGCGAGGTCCGGGGCGAGGATCGTGGGGTCGGTCAGGGAGTGGCAGTAGATCTCGGACGGCGGCGCGGTCGGCATCCGTCCGGCCGCCGCCTGCGCGTGGGCGGTGGCCAACTCCTCGTACCCCTCGGCGACATGGAAGGTGCCGGCGAACGCCTCGCGCGGGTCGACGAAGGTGTCCTTGAGCCGGGGCAGCCGCGTGAGCAGCATGTTGACCTTGAACTGGGCGCCTTCGGCGGGCGGGGGCGGCGGGTCGCCGAGCAGCCGTGCCAGGGCCTCGGGCGAGGCGCCGGACAGGACGTGCCGGGCGGCGACGGTGCCCTCGCTGTCGCCGGTGCGGTACGTGACCTCCGCGTCGCGCCCGTCGGTGGCGACGGCGGTGACCTCATGCCCGGTGAGCAGGTCGGCGCCGGCCGCGCGGGCGGAGGCGGCGAGCGCGTCGGTGAGGGCGCCCATGCCGCCGACCGGCACGTCCCAGTCTCCGGTGCCGCCGCCGATGACGTGGTAGAGGAAGCAGCGGTTCTGGGCGAGGTCCGGGTCGTGGGCGTCGGCGAAGGTGCCGATGAGGGCGTCGGTGAGAACGACGCCGCGTACGAGGTCGTCGGTAAAGTGCTCCTCGATGCCGACGCCGATGGGCTCATCGAACAGCAGCCGCCACGCGGCGTCGTCGTCGATGCGCGCCCTCAACTCGGCGGGCTCGGGCAGCGGTTCGGTGAGCGTCGGGAAGACGGCTTCGGCCGCGCGCCGGGTCAGGGCGTAGAACCTCTCCCACGCCTCGAACTCTTTTTCCGAGCCGGTGAGTTCGTGAAAGGACCGGCGGGTGCGCTCGGTCCCGCCGCCGACGAGCAGGCCGGTGGGACGCCCGGAGCGGACGGTCGGCGTGTACGAGGAGACGGTCCGCTTGCGCACGGCGAAGCCGAGGCCGAGGTCGGTGACGATCGCGCGGGGCAGGAGGCTGACGAGGTACGAGTACCGCGACAGGCGCGCGTCCACGCCGGGGAACGGCCTGCTGGACACGGCGGCGCCGCCCGTCGCGCCCAGCCGCTCCAGCACGGCCACGCTCCGTCCGGCGCGGGCGAGATAGGCGGCGGCGACAAGACCGTTGTGCCCGCCGCCGACGACCACGACGTCGTATCTGTCCTTGACCTGTGCGCGCATGGCTCTTGGTAACACGGCGGGCGTACGGGGTCCAGGTGCCGGGCGGGCCGGGCGCGTCAGGCGGGTGGTGCGCCCCGCCCGGCCTTCGCGGGCGCGGGGCGGCTGCCGGGGCCGAGTCGGGCGACCGCGCTCAGGATGTGCTTCGGCGGAAGCTGCCAGCGCAGGGTGGCGGGCACGGCCCGGAGCAGGGCGCCGGTGGCGCGCAGGCGCCGGGTGACGAGGCGCGGGGCGGGAGCGCGGCGTCCGTACAGGGCGTGGGCGTAGGGCGGCAGGGAGTCGTACGCGAGGGACGCGACGTGCCGCCACAGGACCTCGCGGGCGGGGATCAGCAGGGGGTGCGTCGGGGGGGCGCCGCAGGAAGTCGTCGACGGCGCGGGCGTCGTCCCCGGCGGCGAGCTGCGACCGTACACCGGTGAAGTAGTCCGCCAACTCCGCGCGCGTGCCCGGCACTTGCGCGGGATCGAGTCCGACGAGGCGGGCGCTGACGCGGTGTTCGGCGACGTACCGGTCGGCGAGGGCATCGGTGAGCGGGAATCCGGAGCGGTGGACGACGTGGAGGTAGGAGTCGATCTCGGCGCAGTGCACCCACAGCAGCAGCGCGGGCTCGTCCACGCCGTACCGTTCGTCGGTGTCGGGGTCGGTGGCGCCGAGCTTGCCGTGGATCTTGCGGACGCGCGCGCCTGCCCGCTCCGCCGCCTCGGTCGTCCCGTACGTGGTGGTGCCGACGAACCCGGCGGTCCGCATCAGGCGCCCCCACGCGTCGCGCCGGAAGTCGGAGTTCTCCATGACGCCGCGCACGGCCCGGGGATGCAGCGCCTGGAGGTACAGCGCCCGCACTCCGGCGACCCACATCATCGGATCGGCGTGCACCTGCCACGCCACGGACCCGGGCCCGAACAGCCCGGGATCACCCCGGCCGCCCGCCCCGCTCACACCAGCCACGTCCGCCACTTCCGCCACCTCCGCCCGGGAGTCACCAGGACCACCACCCGCCCCTGTTCCCCCAACGTACCTCGGGGTCAGCGGCGTACGCGGGGCATGCCGAGGCCGATCCAGGAGATGATCTCGCGCTGGATCTCGTTGTTGCCGCCGCCGAAGGTGAAGATGACGGCGGAGCGGTAGCCGCGTTCGAGTTCGCCGTGCAGGACCGCGCCCGCGCTGCCCTCCTTCAGGGCGCCGGCCGCGGCGGTGATCTCGATGAGCCAGGCGAAGGCGTCACGGCGGGCCTCGGAGCCGTAGACCTTGACGGCGGAGGCGTCCTGGGGGGTGAGGGTGCCTTCCTGGACGGCGTTGACCATCTGCCAGTTGAGGAGCTTCATCGCGTCGAGGCGGAGGTGGGTGCGGGCGAGCCGCTGCCGGACCCAGCCGAGGTCGATGACGCGGCGCCCGTCGGCGAGCTTGGTCTCCATCGCCCAGCGCTGCACGTCGTGCAGGGCACGGATCGCCATGGTGCCGTGGGCGGCGAGGGTGACGCGTTCGTGGTTGAGCTGGTTGGTGATCAGCCGCCAGCCCTTGTTCTCGTCGCCGACGCGGCGGGAGACGGGGACGCGGATGTTCTCGTAGTAGCTCGCGGTGGTGTCGTGGGAGGCGAGGGTGTTGATGAGGGTGCAGGTGTAGCCGGGGTCGGAGGTCGGGACGAGGAGCATGGTGATGCCCTTGTGGGCGGGCGCGTCGGGGTCGGTGCGCACCGCGAGCCAGACCCAGTCGGCGGTGTCGCCGTTCGTCGTCCAGATCTTCTGCCCGTTCACGACGTACGTGTCGCCGTCCCGCACGGCGCGCGTCTTCAGCGCGGCGAGGTCGGTGCCCGCGTCGGGTTCGCTGTAGCCGATGGCGAAGTCGATCTCCCCGGAGAGGATCCTCGGCAGGAAGTACGCCTTCTGCTCGTCGGTGCCGAACCGCATGATCGTGGGGCCGACCGTGTTCAGCGCCATCAGCGGGAGCGGGACGCCCGCCTGGGCGGCCTCGTCGAAGAAGATGAACTGTTCCATCGGCGTCAGACCCCGCCCGCCGAACTCCTCGGGCCACCCCACCCCGAGCCAGCCGTCCGCGCCGAGGCGGCGCACGGTCTGCCGGTAGAAGCGCTTCTGGGCGGCGGGCTCCTCGTAGCGGGTGTGCGCGTGGTCGGGCACGAGGTCGGCGAAGTACGCGCGCAGTTCGGTACGCAACTGCTGCTGCTCGGGCGTGTATGCGAGGTGCACGGCCCCTCCTGGCGGTCGACTGGGCGACGTTCGCGCGCGGCCGGGCGCGCGGGACGGCGCACACAGTAGAACTCGTTCCAGAAATAGGGAATGGGGAGGGCGAGGAGAGGGGTGTTCAGCCCGAGGCGGGGTCCGGCTGAGGCGGGGTCGGGCTGAGGTGGGTTCAGTCCGAGGCGCGTTCAGCCGAGCGTCGTGAGGAAGTCGGCGCAGGCGCGGGCGCAGGCCCGGCAGCGGTCGGCGCAGTCGGCGGCGCCGGGGGTCGTGTCGCACGCCTGGGCGCACTCCAGGGCCACCGCGCGGCACCACTCGACCTGGAGGCGCAGCCCGTACTCGTCCTGGTGGGACTCCTCGGACAGCAGACGGCACGTCGCGTCGCACACCTCCACGCACAGCAGCAGGGCGCGGCGCAGGCCGTGCGGTGCGGGTCGGTGGTCCTCCTCCCCTACCGGCAAGGGGCCGGTGGGGCCGTGTGCGGGGGGTGCGAGCGCGGCGAGGTCGGTGGAGCTGACGAGGGTGGCGGCGGTGCGGGCGCAGTCGGTGCAGGACTGGGCGCAGGCGAAGCGGTCCTCCAGGAAGCGGACCAGGTCGTCCTTGGGCGGTTCGCGGTCGGTCAGGGGGATCACCGGGCCGGCTCCTTTCCGTCCGTCCGTCTGTCCGTACGTACGTCTTGTCGGCGGGTAGCCGGATCGGGGCGGGCCAAACCGGGCGGGGCCGTGAGCGGTTCGTCTGACGGTCTCGTCGTGGCTGAGCGCGCAGTTCCCCGCGCCCCTATAGTTCGGTCATGGCGCGCTGGGCCGCGGTCATGCCCCCATCCTTGCGCACCCTTCACCCTCAGGACCACCCCCGGAAACCCTCCCGTCCGACGACTCCGCCCGGCCTGGGGCGCGTGCGGGAGAATGCCGGCGGACCCACCTGCCCGCCGGGCCTCCGGCTCCGCCGCGCCCGGCCGATCAGAGGAGTACGCGGATGACGGCCGAGCCGGTGATCGAGGCGTGGAAGCGGATGACCGTGCGGGAGGTGGACGCCGGTGACGTGACGCTGCGGGTCTTCTCCTGCGGGCCCGAGGAGCCGGGCGCGCCGCTGGTCGTCCTCTGCCACGGCTTTCCGGAGCTGGCGTTCTCGTGGCGGCATCAGGCCCTCGCGCTCGGGCGGGCCGGGTACCGGGTGCTCGTGCCGGATCTGCGTGGTTTCGGGGGCAGTTCGCGTCCGGAGGCCGTCGAGGCGTACGACGCGCTGTCGGTGTGCGGGGACCTGGTCGCGCTGCTGGACGAGGCGGGCGCGGACGACGCGGTCTTCGTCGGGCACGACTGGGGCTCGATGATCGTGTGGCAGCTCGCCGTGGCGCACCCGGAGCGGGTGCGGGCGGTCGTCGGCATGAGCGTCCCGGCGACGCCCCGGTCGGCGGTGCCTCCGGTGCCGGTGCTGCGGGAGCGGCTGGGCGAGGAGTTCTACATCGTGTGGTTCCAGGAGCCGGGGGAAGCGGACCGCGCCCTCGGCCGGAACGTGCGCCGGACCCTGCTGACGCGGGAGATCTGGTCGCGGGAGTGGGCCGGGCGCCCGGACGAGGGATTCCCGCCGCCTCCCTGGCTGACCGAGGAAGAACTCGCGTACTACGTCGAGGCGTTCGAGGCGACGGGCTTCACGGGCGGGCTCAACTACTACCGGAACATGGACCGCACCTGGGAGCTGACCGAGCCGCTGGCGGGCCGCACGATCGACTGCCCGTCGCTGTTCGTCACCGGATCAGCCGACCCCGTACGGCACTTCATGCCCGACGACAAGATGGAGCGGGTGCTCACGGATCTGCGCGGGCGGGTCGTCCTGGACGGCGCGGGGCACTGGATCCAGCAGGAGCGCGCCGAGGAGGTGAACGCGGCGCTGCTCGGCTTCCTCACCGAGCTGGACTCGCCGCGCGCCTCCCCAGCGGCCGACTGACCAACCGCGCACTGCCGTGACGGTACGTCAGCCACCCTCGCCCGTACGGGATTCGGCCCGGTCGGCGCGGGCGCGGGTGGCGGCGCGCCGGTCGAGGACGTCGAGGACGCGCCGGCCCCAGCGCAGGTTCTCCTCCTCGAAGGCGATCCCGGCCATGAGGGTGAGGTACGGTCCGACACGCTCGGCCCGCGCCAGGAACTCGGCCTCATCCCACTCGCCGAGGAGATGCCGGCGCACCCGCTCGTAGCGGGCGAGTTTGCCGTGCGCCCACGCCATGCGCTCCTGGATGTGCGCGCGGACGGCGCCCCGGTCGCCGACGTCGACGGCCTGCACCTTCACCATCAGTTCGTCGCGCATCGCCGTGGGCTTCGGCTGCCGCGCGGTGAACGCGGCGAGGTCGGCGCGGCCGGCCGGGGACAGCGTGAACATCCGCTTGGCGGGGCGGCGTTCCTGAGGTACGACGCGGGCGTCGACGAGCCCGTCCACGGCGAGCCGGTCCAGCTCGCGGTAGAGCTGCTGCGGGGTCGCGGCCCAGAAGTTGGACACGGAGACGTCGAAGATCTTCGCCAGGTCGTAGCCGGAGGCCTCGCCCTCCAGAAGAGCGGCGAGGACCGCGTACTTGAGCGACATATGGACACCTTACAACGATGCGATTACTGTCATCCGCACCTATTCAACTTGTTGTCTATGGAGAGGGCGAGGTGGCGGCGGCATGCACGCGTTCCGCGCGGCGGTGGAGAAGGGCGACATGACGGCGGCGGAGGCGCTGCTTGCGGACGATGTGGTGTTCACGAGCCCGGTGGTGTTCAAGCCGTACCGGGGCAAGGCGATCACGGCCGCGATCCTGCGCGGGGTGACGCGCGTCTTCGAGGACTTCCACTACGTACGGGAGATCGGCGAGCCGGGCGGCCGGGACCACGCGCTCGTCTTCGAGGCCCGGGTCGGCGATCGCACGCTCACCGGCTGCGACTTCCTGCACGTCGACGAGGACGGCCTCATCGACGACTTCATGGTGATGGTGCGCCCGCTGTCGGGGGCGCAGGCGCTGGCCGAGCGGATGGGCGCGCAGTTCGACCAGATCGCGCGCGAGGCGATCGAGGCGGGCGAGACGGACAAGGACTGAACGGGCCCTTCCCGTAAGGCTGTTGAGGGAGCGTGGCGCCCGGCGCGGGCGTCGCGCTCAGCGCTGCCGACCGCCGCTCAGCGCGGACCGTCGGCACAACGCAAGCCGTCGGCTCAGCGCAGCCGGTCGTACTCCTCCAGCGGTTCGCGGAGTTCGAAGACGACCTCGCCCGCGTCGGTGCGGGCACCGCTCGCGGGGCGCACGGCGGCGCCGATCCAGACGAGGTGCGGGGCGGTGCCGATGATGCGGCAGGGGACGACGAAGTCCTCGGGGAAACGCACCATCGACTCGTTGCGCGCCACACCGGTGCCCCGGTGCACGACTCGGGACTGTACGACGATGCCGGGCCCCTCGCTGTAGCGGGTCTCCAGATCGCTGGAGGCGCAGACCGGGCAGAGCAGACGGCGGAACGACGCCGTGCCGCACCAGCGGCAGCGCTTGTAGGCGAAGCCGGTGTCGCTCTCCGCCGGCGCCGCGACGCCGATCGCGCCGCCGGTCATCTCCGAGGTCACTGTCATGCCACTGCCTCCCCGCACTCGCCCGGTGCGCGCCGGGGCTGCGGCTCCGGCGCCGGATCAGCGTATGACACTCAGTGCCGCGCGGTAAAGACACCGAGTACCCTTTCCTGCGTTCACGCAGGTCAGCGCCGGGGGGAGGCCCTGGCCGCGACGGCGTTCAGTCGTCGCGCAGCGCGGATTCGACTTGCTGGATGACGCGCCATATGGGTGCCCCCTTGGGCGCGACCATCACCACGACGTCTTCCTGCGGCGCGGCGGCCCCGGCGTCCCCGGCCGCCCCGCCCCAGGTCCGGCGTACGAGGCCGAGGGCGTGGTCGACGGCCTCCTCGGCGTCCCCTTCGCCACCCGAACGCAGCCAGGAGCGCAGCGCGTTGTTGTGCGCGGCGACGACGGCGGCGGCGACCACCTCGGCGCGCAGCGCACCGTCCTGCTCGCCCTGCCAGCGCATGCGCAGATAGCCGGCGAGGGTGCGTTCGTAGCGGCGTACGACGGACAGTTCGTAGGTGCGCAGGCCCGGGACCTCGCGGGTCAACCGGTAGCGCTGGACGGAGAATTCGGGGTTCGCCGCGTACATCCGGAGCACGAGCCGGGCCGCGTCGCACACCACGGCGACCGCGTCGCGCGCCGGGTCGGCGGCGTCCAGGAAGGCCGTCATGTCGGCGAGGCAGCTCTCGTGGTCGGGGAAGACCGCGTCCTCCTTCGACGGGAAGTAGCGGAAGAAGGACCGCCGGCCGACGCCCGCGCGGGCCACGATGTCGTCCACGGTCGTCCGCTCGAAACCGCGCTCCAGGTACAGCTGGAACGCCGCCTCGGCCAGCACCTCGCGCATGGGTGCCTTCTTCGGGGTACCGGTGACCTCACGTGCCTCGCTCATGCGGGGAACGTAACACCGCACCGACACTTTTGGCACTAGGTACCTTTACAGAGGGAACTGAGTGCCATACCTTGACGTCGAGGAACATCCGAGGACGCTCTGAGCAAGGAGAGCCGGCGTGAGCTTGAGGATCGTTGTCACCGTGAAGTACGTGCCGGACGCGACGGGTGACCGGCGTTTCGCTGATGACCTGACCGTGGATCGTGAGGACGTGGACGGTCTGTTGTCGGAGCTGGATGAGTACGCGGTGGAGCAGGCGCTGCAGATCTCGGAGAACTCGGATGACGACGTGGAGGTCACCGTGTTGACGGTGGGTCCGGAGGACGCGAAGGACGCGTTGCGCAAGGCGTTGTCGATGGGCGCGGACAAGGCGATTCACGTCGAGGACGACGATCTGCAC
>NZ_JBVKBC010000007.1:0-326009 GCF_055639095.1 Streptomyces sp. NPDC107550 | reverse complement strand
CGCGCAGTTCCCCGCGCCCCTGGAGGCGGGGCTTCGCCCCAGCCTCCCCCGATAGAGGTAGCGCACGCAGTGCGCACCGAAGGGGCGCGGGGAACTGCGCGACCAGCCACCCACCGGGCGAAAGATGACCACGCACCCCAAGGGGCAGCGCCCCGTCAGGGGCGCGGGGAACTGCGCGACCAGCCGCCCACCCGGCGAAAGACGAAGAACCGCGACCAGGGGCACCGCCCCCTCCCCGCGCCGGACGGCGGCCCCCTCTGGACAGTGAGGGAAGTTAGGTTAACCTACCCTCAGTTGTTCGAGCCCGGCCCGGACTCGGTTCCGGCACGTCCGAAAGCAGCCCGTGATGCCCAACGCCCCCCTCACCCTCCCCACCCGCCGCGGCATCCTCGCCGCAACCGGCGCCCTCGGCCTCGGCGCCGCGCTCGTCGCCTGCGGCGGCGGTGACGGAGGCGCGAAAGACAGCGGCTCGGGCGCCGGCACGAAGGCGAAGTCCGGCCCCTGGTCGTTCAAGGACGACCGCGGCACGACCGTGAAGCTGGACAAGGCCCCGGCGAACATCGTCGCGTTCACCGGCGTGGGCGCCGCCCTCTACGACTACGGCGTCCAGGTCAAGGGCGTCTTCGGCCCGACCACCACCAAGGGCGGCAAGCCCGACGTGCAGGCCGGCGACATGGACGTCTCGAAGCTGACGGTCATCGGCAACGAGTGGGGCCAGTTCAACATCGAGAAGTACGCGGGCCTCGCCCCCGACGTGCTGATCAGCACGATGTTCGACGCCGCCGGCACCCTCTGGTACGTCCCGGAGGAGTCCGCGAAGAAGATCGCCAAGCTCGCCCCGAGCGTCGGCGTCTCCGTCTACGACCGCAAGCTGACCCAGCCGCTGGAGCGGATGTACGCCCTGGCCGGCTCGCTCGGCGCCGACCTGAAGGCCGACAAGGTCGTCGAGGCGAAGAAGCGGTTCGAGACGGCCGCCGCCCGGCTGCGCAAGGCCGCGAAGGCCCACCCCGACATCAAGGTCCTCGCCGGTTCCGCGAGCCCCGACATCTTCTACGTGTCGGGCACGAACCTCTCCATCGACCTGGAGTACTTCAAGTCCCTCGGCGTGAACTTCATCGAGCCCTCCGAGGCCGCGAAGAAGGCGTCCGGCGGCTGGTTCGAGAACCTGAGCTGGGAGAACGTCGACAAGTACAAGGCCGACATCATCATGATGGACGACCGCGCCCAGGCCATGCAGCCGGCCGACATCGCCAAGCCGACCTGGAAGAAGCTGCCCGCCGTGAAGGCCGGCCAGGTCATCGCCCGCTCCCCCGAGCCGATCCTCTCGTACGACAAGTGCGCGCCGCTCCTGGAGAACCTCGCCAAGGCCATCGAGACAGCGAAGAAGGTGTCCTGACCCCATGACGACGACGGCCGAAGCCCCCGCTGTAGCCCCCTTCCGATTCTTCGATCTGCAAGTGGCCCGCACGCGGCGGCTCGGCCCGTCGCTGCTCCGGGTCACGTTCACCGGCCCCGAACTGCACGCCTTCCACGGCGGCGGCCGGGACCAGTCGCTCTCCCTGTTCCTGCCGCACCCCGGCCAGGACGCCCCCGTCCTGCCGCCCGCGACCCCCGGCGACGACGGCCGCGCCTGGCACGCCGCCTACCGCGCCCTGCCCGACGACGTGCGCGCGGTGATGCGCTCGTACACGCTCAGCGGGCAGCGCCGGTACGCGGTCGAGGGCGTCGACGAGATCGACATCGACTTCGTCCTGCACGACGACGACCCGGCGACCAGCGGGCCCGCCTGCCGCTGGGCCCGCTCCGCCCGCCCCGGTGACCGCGTCGCGGTGCTCGGCCCGGCCGTCGCCGACAACGCGGCGGTGCGCTGCCGCCCGCACGACGACTTCGACCACGTCCTGCTGTGGGGCGACGAGACCGCGTTGCCGGCCACGCTCGGCGTGCTGGCCTGGCTGCCCGCCGGCACCCCCGGGCACGTCTGGCTGGAGGTGCCGCACCGCGCCGACATCCAGCCCCTCGTCACCGTCGCCGACGTCACGGTGACCTGGCTCGTACGGGACGAGGGCGCCCCGCGCGCCGTGGACGCCGTGCGCGCGGCCCAACTGCCCGACGCGGAACGCCCGTACGCCTGGCTGGCCGGCGAGTCCGGCAGCGTGAAGGAACTGCGCCGGCACCTCGTGCGCGAACGCGGCTGGGACAAGCGGGCGGTGACGTTCGTCGGGTACTGGCGGCGCGGGCTCAGCGAGGACGCGCTGCGCGCCCAGCCGGCCGACTGCTGACGCGAGACATACGGCGGGCCCCCTCGGGCCCGCCGTACGCGTATGCCGGGTACGCGCATGTCCGGTACGCGCATCTCCGGCGTGCGCAGATGCCCCACCCTCCCCGCACGTCCCGCCATCCCCGCATTTCAGTCACATATACGTGATCCGGCCATAACCCCGAGGCGAGGTCGCGGACTTAACTTAGGTTAGGCTAACCTAAGCCCAGGTCCGCGACCTCGCCTTTTCCTGCCCCGCCCGGGAACACCCGCGAACACCCGCACCCCCCACCCGGAGGAACCGTTCATGCGCTCGCACCTGCTCAATGACACGACCGCGGAGCTGTACCGCAGCTCCGTGACCGAGGGAGTCGAGCGGGTGGCGGCCAGACTCGCCACCACCACACGGCCGTTCACGGGCGTCAGCCCCGACGCCCTCGCCCCCGCCATCGACGCCGTCGATCTCGACGCGCCGCTGCACGACCCCGTCGCCGCGCTCGACGAGCTGGAGGAGCTGTACCTGCGCGACGCCGTCTACTTCCACCACCCCCGCTATCTCGCCCACCTCAACTGCCCTGTCGTCATCCCGGCGTTGATCGGCGAGGCCGTCCTGTCCGCCGTCAACTCCTCGCTCGACACCTGGGACCAGTCCGCCGGCGGCACCCTCATCGAGCGCAAGCTCATCGACTGGACCGCCGCCCGCATCGGTCTCGGGGCCGCCGCCGACGGCGTGTTCACCTCCGGCGGCTCCCAGTCCAACCTCCAGGCGCTGCTCCTCGCCCGCCAGGAGGCCAAGACCGACGCGCTGGAGAAACTGCGCGTCTTCACCTCCGAGGCGAGCCACTTCAGCATCAAGAAGTCCGCGTCCCTGCTCGGCCTCGGGGAAGCGGCCGCCGTCAGCGTCCCCGTCGACAAGGACCGGCGGATGCGGACCCTCGCGCTCGCCGCCGAGCTGGAGCGCTGCCGCGCCGAAGGGCTCGTCCCCATGGCCGTCGTCGCCACCGCCGGCACCACCGACTTCGGCTCCATCGACCCGCTCCCCGAGATCGCCGAACTCTGCGCCCAGTACGGCACATGGATGCACGTGGACGCGGCCTACGGCTGCGGGCTGCTCGCCTCACCGCGCCACCGCGACCGCATCACCGGCATCGAACGCGCCGACTCGGTGACCGTCGACTACCACAAGTCCTTCTTCCAGCCGGTCAGTTCGAGCGCCGTCCTGGTCCGCGACGCGGCGACGCTGCGGCACGCCACGTACCACGCCGAGTACCTCAATCCCCGCCGTACGGTGGCCGAACGCATCCCCAACCAGGTCGACAAGTCCCTCCAGACCACCCGTCGCTTCGACGCGCTCAAGCTGTGGATGACGCTGCGCGTGATGGGCGCCGACGGCATCGGCTCCCTCTTCGACGACGTCTGCGACCTCGCCCGCCAGGGCTGGGAACTGCTCGCCGCCGACCCGCGCTTCGAGGTCGTCGTCGAGCCGAGCCTGTCCACCCTCGTCTACCGCTACGTCCCGGCCGCAACCACCGACCCGGCCGCCGTGGACCGCGCCAACCTCCATGCCCGCAAAGCCCTGTTCGCCTCCGGGGACGCGGTCGTCGCGGGCACCAAGGTCGGCGAGCGCCAGTACCTGAAGTTCACCCTCCTCAACCCCGAGACGACCCTCGCCGACATCGCGGCCGTCCTCGACCTCATCGCCGGCCACGCCGAGCAGTACCTGGGAGACACCCTTGACCGCGCCAGTTGATTTCATCGGTATCGGCCTCGGCCCGTTCAACCTCGGGCTCGCCTGCCTGACCGAACCGATCGCCGAACTGAACGGCGTCTTCCTGGAGTCCAAGCCCGACTTCGAGTGGCACGCGGGCATGTTCCTCGACGGCGCCCACCTCCAGACCCCGTTCATGTCGGACCTCGTCACCCTCGCCGACCCGACCTCGCCCTACTCCTTCCTCAACTACCTGAAGGAATCAGGGCGGTTGTACTCGTTCTACATCCGCGAGAACTTCTATCCGCTGCGCGTCGAGTACAACGACTACTGCCGCTGGGCCGCCGCCCGCCTGACCTCCGTGCGCTTCTCGACGACGGTCACCGACGTCACGTACGACGAGGGGACCGGCCTGTACACGGCCCGCACCGACACCGGCGAGACCTACCGCGCCCCCCATCTCGTCCTCGGCACCGGCACCACCCCGCATGTGCCCGAGGCGGTACGCGGGCTCGGCGGCGACGGCGTCATCCACAACTCCCGTTACGTGCAGCACAAGAAGGAGCTCCAGAGCCGCGAGTCCATCACGCTCGTCGGCAGCGGGCAGTCCGCCGCGGAGATCTACTACGACCTGCTCAGCGAGATCGACGTCCACGGCTACCGGCTCAACTGGGTCACCCGCTCCCCGCGCTTCTTCCCGCTGGAGTACACCAAGCTGACGCTGGAGATGACGTCCCCGGACTACATCGACTACTTCCACGCGCTGCCCGAGGCCACCCGCTACTCCCTGGAGGAGCGCCAGAAGGGCCTGTTCAAGGGCATCGACGGCGACCTCGTCAACGCCATCTTCGACCTGCTGTACCAGAAGAACCTGGACGGGCCCGTGCCGACGCGGCTGCTCACCAACTCCGCGCTCACCAGCGCCCGTCACGAGGACGGCGCGTACACGCTCGGGCTGCACCAGGAGGAGCAGGACAAGACGTACGAGCTGCGCAGCGAGGCCCTGATCCTCGCCACCGGTTACCGCTACGAGCCGCCCTCCTTCCTGGAGCCGATCCGCGACCGGCTGCGCTTCGACAGCAGAGGCCGCTTCGACGTGGCCCGCAACTACGCCGTCGACGTCACCGGCCGCGGGATCTTCCTCCAGAACGCCGGTGTGCACACCCACAGCATCACCAGCCCCGACCTGGGCATGGGCCCCTACCGCAACAGCTACATCATCGGCGAGCTGCTCGGCACCGAGTACTACCCCGTCGAGAAGACCATCGCGTTCCAGGAGTTCTCCGTATGAGCACCACAGGCACCGCAGGCACCGCCCCTCTCGGCTCCCTCACCCTGCGCCCGCTCGACCCGGCCGCCGACGCCGAGCTGCTGCACCGCTGGGTCACCGACCCGAAGGCCGCGTTCTGGCTGATGCAGGACGCCTCGCGGGAGGACGTGCGGCGCGAGTACGAGGCGATAGCGGCGCACGCACACCATGACGCGTTCCTCGGTCTGCACGACGGCGAGCCCGCGTTCCTCATGGAGCGCTACGACCCGCGCCACGTCGAACTCGTCGGCCTGTACGAGCCCGAGCCCGGCGACATCGGCATGCACTTCCTCACCGCGCCCTCCGACATACGCGTCCCCGGCTTCACCCGCGCGGTCATCACCGCCGTCATGGAGTTCCTGTTCACCGACCCGGCCGTGCGCCGCGTCGTCGTCGAGCCCGACGTCCGCAACAAGGCCGTGCACGCGCTGAACGAGGCGGTCGGCTTCGTCCCCGCCCGCGAGATCGACAAGCCGGAGAAGCGCGCCCTGCTCAGCTTCTGCACCCGCGAGCGGTTCACCCGCGCCACCGGAAGGGACGCCCAGGCATGAGCAGCCCCGCGACCACCCCCGACCCCACGAACACCACCGCCCCCACGACCACCGCCCCGGCCGGTCCCGCCGCCCCCGTCGCCCACCTCACCCCCGAGCACTGGGCGCAGGCGGCCCGGCTGCTGATCCGCAAGGCGCTCGCCGAGTTCGCCCACGAGCGCCTGCTGACCCCGGAGCCCGTCCCGGCCGGCCCCGGGGACGCGCCGGGCGATGGGGACGTGCCGGGCGCCGGGGACCACTACCTCGTACGCAGCGACGACGGCCTCACCCGCTACCGCTTCCGCGCCCGCCGTCTGCGCCTGGACCACTGGCAGGTGCGGGCCGACACGATCACCCGCCACCGCGACGGCACCGAACTGCCCCTGGACGCCCTCCAGTTCTTCGTGGAGATGAAGGACTCCCTGGGGCTCTCCGACGCGATCCTGCCGGTGTACCTGGAGGAGATCTCCTCGACGCTCGCCAGTATCTGCCACAAGCTGACCAAGCCCGACGTGAGCGCCGCCGAGCTGGCCGCATCCGGGTCCTTCCAGGACATCGAGACGGGCATGACCGAGGGCCACCCCTGCTTCGTCGCCAACAACGGGCGGCTCGGCTTCGGCATCCGCGAGTACCACGCGTACGCCCCGGAGGCCGCGCACCCCGTACGGCTGATCTGGCTTGCGGCGACGCGCGAGCGGGCCGCGTTCACCTGCGGCGCCGGCCTCGACCACGAGTCGCTGTACCGCGCGGAGCTGGGCGAGGCGACCCTCGCCCGGTTCGCGGCGACGCTGCGCGAGCGGGGCCTCGACCCCGACGACTACCTGCTCATCCCGGTCCACCCCTGGCAGTGGTTCAACAAGCTGTCCGTCACCTTCGCCGCCGAGGTCGCGCAGCAGCGCCTGGTCTGCCTCGGCGAGGGCGACGACGAGTATCTGGCGCAGCAGTCGATCCGTACGTTCTTCAACACGACGTCCCCCGAGAAGCACTACGTCAAGACGGCCCTGTCGGTCGTCAACATGGGCTTCATGCGCGGACTCTCGGCCGCGTACATGGAGGCGACGCCCGCGATCAACGACTGGCTCGCCGGGATCGTCGACGGTGACGAGACGCTGAAGGCGACCGGTCTGACGCTGATCCGCGAGCGCGCCGCCGTCGGCTACCGGCACCTGGAGTACGAGGCCGCCACCGACCGCTACTCCCCCTACCGCAAGATGCTCGCCGCGCTGTGGCGCGAGTCGCCGCTGCCCCTGCTCGGGGAGGGTGAGCGGCTCGCCACGATGGCTTCGCTGCTGCACACGGACCGCGCGGGACGCTCGTTCGCCGGGGCGCTCATCGAGGGCTCGGGGCTCACGCCGAGCGCGTGGCTGAAGCCGTATCTGCGGGCGTATCTGACGCCGCTGCTGCACTGCTTCTACGCGTACGACCTCGTGTTCATGCCGCATGGCGAGAACACGATCCTCGTGCTCGACGAGCGGGGCGTGGTGCGGCGGGCGATCTTCAAGGACCTCGCCGAGGAGATCGCCGTCATGGACCCGGACGCGGTGCTGCCGCCGAAGGTGGAGCGGGTGCGCGCGGACGTGCCCGAGGACATGAAGCTGCTGTCGATCTTCACGGACGTCTTCGACTGCTTCTTCCGCTTCCTCGCGGCGAACCTCGTCGAGGACGGCGTGCTGGACGAGGACACGTTCTGGGCGGCGGTCGCCACGTGCGTACGGGAGTACCAGGAGTCGGTGCCGCACCTGGCCGACAAGTTCGCCCGCTACGACATGTTCGCGCCCGCCTTCGCGCTGTCGGCCCTGAACCGGCTCCAATTGCGCGACAACCAGCAGATGGTGGACCTCGCCGACCCCTCGGGCGCCCTCCAACTGGTCGGCGAACTGGAGAACCCGATCGCGTAGGCCAGAATTGCGGCATGGCGGAAATCATCCAGCGGGACGGGACATGGACCTTCGACGGGGAATCGCTGCGGCTGGTGCCGGGGCGGGACAAGTCCGTCGGAGTGCTGCGCCGGGCGCTGGGTGAGCGGGTCGTGCCGCTGGCCGCGCTCGCCGGGATCTCCTTCGAGCAGGGCCGCAGGACCGGGCGGCTGCGACTGCGGCTGCGGGACGGCGCCGATCCGCTGCTGCTGGCGGCGGGCGGTCAACTGGCGGACGCCTCGGACCCGTACCGGCTGACCGTCGAGCCGGACCGCTTCGGTGTGGCCGAGTACCTCGTGGACGAGGTGCGCGACGCGCTGCTGCTCGCCCAGGTCCCGGCCACCGCTTGTACGGAGTTTCTGCTGGCGGGGCCCGCGCTGCCGCTGACCGTGGCGGCGGGCGACGGCACGGTGAGCTTCGACGGGGAGCGGGTGCGTCTGGAGTGGAACTGGAAGACGGACGAAGCGAAGGCGGCGTCCGGGCCGTGCGTCCTCGACCTCGCCGACATCACGGCGGTGCGCTGGCAGCCCGCGGCCGGCCTGGAGAACGGGGCGCTGCGCTTCACCGTGCGCTCCGGCCCCACCGAGGCCCCGGCGAAGTACGACCGGAACTCGGTCGAGCTGTGGGGGTTCAAGAAGGACCCGCTGATGGCGCTGGTCGCCGCCGCGGTGCAGGCCCGCCTGCCGCACCCGGCGGCCCGCCCCGCCCCGGCGCCCGCGCTCGGCCCCGGTCCCGGCTCCGGCCCCGGCGGTCAGCCCGCGGTGGCCGTGCCCGCGCCCGCCCCTGAGCCCGCCGCCCCGGCGCCCGGGGCGGCGGCAGGCGGGGACGACCATGACGCGCTGCTGCGGCGGCTTCGGGAGCTGGGCGAGCTGCACCGGACGGGCGTGCTGACCGACGAGGAGTTCGCCGCCGCCAAGCAGGCCGTCCTCAGCCGGATGTGAGGCGGCGGGTCAGCGCCTGACCTTGCGGGCCACGACGAACTTGTCGATCTCCTCGCCCGTCTCGGCGAGCCCGCGCACGGTCAGCGTGGCGGTGCGGCCCACCGGCGCCGGTTCCACGTCCACGCGCAGGAACGAGTAGTTGGTGTACCGCACCCGCGACCAGTCGACGGTGACCGCGCGCTTGGCGCCGCCCTGCTCGACGACGTACGAGGCGAACGGGTCGATGTCCTTCTCGTGGCCCTGGTAGCTGTCGGCGACGGGGAACGCGTACAGGCTCTTGCCCGCCGCGCCGGCCGTGACGTAGACGACGCCGTCGCTCTCCGGGTAGGCGGTGCCGCCGATGGGCAGCTCCTTGGCGACCTTGTCGCCCTTGAGCACGTCGGAGCGCTCGTAGACGTGGTTGTGGCCGTTGATGACGAGGTCCACGGTGTACTTCTCGAACAGCGGCACCCACTCCTCGCGCACCCCGCCCTCGGAGGCGTGCGCGGTCGCGGTGCAGTAGGCGCAGTGGTGGAAGAAGACGACGACGAAGTCGATCCCGGAGCCCGGCGCGCGGAACTTCTTCAACTGGCTCTCGAACCACGTGGTCTGCGTCCCGCCGGAGATCCCGAGGTTCGCGGGGATCTCGTACGAGATGTCGTTCGCGTCGAGCGAGATGACCGCGGTGTTGCCGTGGACGAAGGTGTAGACGCCGGGCAGGTTCTTCGCGTCGGGCCCGTTGGCGGGCGGCGCGAAGCGGGCCTGCTGGCTGCCGTAGCCGTTGGGCGAGTACCAGGCTTCCATGTCGTGGTTGCCGTAACTGACCATCCACGGAACGGACTTGGCGACGGACTCGGTCTGGGCGAGGAACTGGTCCCAGGTGCGCGCGTCGAAGGTGTCCTTGGTCTGCCCCTGCCCGGACGGGTCGGCGTAGGCGATGTCGCCCGCGTGCAGATGGAAGGAGGGGCCCTGGGCGAGGATCAGGCTGTCGTTGGCGAGGGCGTGATAGCTGACGCCCTGGTCGCCGAAGGCCGTGAAGGTGAACGGCTCCGAGCGGGCCGGGGCGGTGGTGAAGGTGCCGATCGTGCCGGCGAAGCGCGGGGCGGCCGGGTCGAAGCCCTGGTGGCCGACGCCGTAGTAGTAGGTGCGGCCGGGCCTGAGGCGGGTCAGCTTGGCGTGCACGTAGTACTGGGTGTGGTCGGCGCTGGTGCCGACGCCGGCCGGGGTGTACAGGGCGCGGATCTCGGCCGGTATCTTCCGCGACAGCTCGCCCGGGTGCGCGCCGACGCGGATGAACGGGTCCTTCACGGCGACCGGGACCTGCCAGGACACGGTCATCTCGGTGCGCGCGTCGTCGCCGTACGAGAGGTGCCGGCCGAAGGGGGCGACGAGGGCGCCGTCCACGTGCTCGGCGGCGCCGCCGGCCGGGGCGCGGTGCCCGGCGGGGGCGGCGGAGGCGGTGGCGCCGGAGACGAAGACGCCGCCCGCGACCGCGCCGAGGGTGACGGCGCCGCCGCGGATCATGGTGCGGCGGGAGAAGGTGCTGCGCAGGTACTCGTGCTGCTCGGCGAGGCTCCGGCCGGCGAGGGCGTCGGGCACGCCCATGCGAGGAATGTCCATGGCGCGAAAGTTGCCGGGGGCGACCGTCCGCGCCGGGTACGAGGGGTGAACGCGGACCGAACAAGCGGCATGGCACACCCCAAACCTTCTCCTCCCCCTCCTCAAGACGGGCGGAATCCGGCCCCACCCCGTGATCCTTGCCCGATATCGGGCAGATTTCTTGCGAAACCCCGTGGCGTCCCCCAGGATCTACCGGGTGCACGAGGAACTGGTCGATCATCTGACGCGCAGCACGCCCCTGAACCGGGGCGAGGCGCTGCGGGTGATCCAGGACGTGCTCGCCTGGTTCGACGAGCCGGCGGAGGACTTCGTCCGCCGCCGCCACCGCGAGCTCCAGGGTCAGGGCCTGGTGAACGCGGCGATCTTCGAACAGATCACGGCGGAGCTGCGGTACCGGGCGGTCGCACCGCCCGAACTGTCGCTCCGGCAGTTGCGCCGGATCGTCTACGGCTGACCGAGGGCCCCGGCCCGGCTCACCATCAGAGGGGATTACCACCACATATGTGCGGAATTGTCGGCTACATCGGCAAGCGTGACGTCGCCCCGCTCCTCCTGGAGGGGCTGCAGCGTCTGGAGTACCGCGGCTACGACTCCGCGGGCGTCGTGATCACCAGCCCGAAGTCCACGGGCCTGAAGATGGTCAAGGCCAAGGGCCGCGTGCGCGACCTGGAGGCCAAGGTCCCGGCCCGCTTCAAGGGCACCACCGGCATCGCCCACACCCGCTGGGCCACGCACGGCGCCCCCTCCGACGAGAACGCGCACCCGCACATGTCCGGCGACGACAAGGTCGCAGTCGTCCACAACGGCATCATCGACAACGCCTCCGAGCTGCGCGCGAAGCTGGCCGCCGAGGGCGTCACGTTCCTCTCCGAGACCGACACCGAGGTCCTCACCCACCTCATCGCCCGCTCCGCGGCCGGTGACCTGGAGGACAAGGTCCGCGAGGCGCTGCGCCTGGTCGAGGGCACATACGGGATCGCCGTGCTGCACGCCGACTTCCCGGACCGCATCGTCGTCGCCCGCAACGGCTCGCCGGTCGTCCTCGGCATCGGCGACAAGGAGATGTTCGTCGCCTCCGACATCGCCGCGCTCGTCTCCCACACCCGCCAGATCGTCACCCTCGACGACGGCGAGATGGCGACCCTCAAGGCGGACGACTTCCGTACGTACACGACCGAGGGCACCCGCACCACCGCTTCCCCCACCACCGTCGAGTGGGAGGCCGCCTCCTACGACATGGGCGGCCACGACACGTACATGCACAAGGAGATCTGCGAGCAGCCCGACGCCGTGGACCGGGTGCTGCGCGGCCGGATCGACGACCGGTTCTCCACCGTCCACCTGGGCGGCCTGAACCTGGACGCCCGTGAGGCCCGCACCGTGCGCCGCGTGAAGATCCTCGGCTGCGGCACGTCGTACCACGCCGGTCTCATCGGCGCGCAGATGATCGAGGAGCTGGCCCGCATCCCCGCGGACGCCGAGCCCGCCTCCGAGTTCCGCTACCGCGACCCGGTCGTCGACCCCGACACCCTGTACATCGCGGTCTCGCAGTCCGGCGAGACGTACGACGTGCTCGCCGCCGTCCAGGAGCTCAAGCGCAAGGGCGCCCGCGTCTTCGGCGTCGTCAACGTCGTCGGCTCGGCCATCGCCCGGGAGTCCGACGCGGGCGTCTACGTCCACGCCGGCCCCGAGGTCTGTGTCGTCTCCACGAAGTGCTTCACCAACACGACGGTCGCGTTCGCGCTGCTCGCGCTGCATCTGGGCCGCATCCGTGACCTGTCCGTCGCGGACGGCAAGCGGATCATCGAGGGCCTGCGCAAGCTGCCCGCGCAGATCCAGGAGATCCTCGACCAGGAAGCGGAGATCAAGAAGATCGCCGAGGAGTACGCGGACGCCCGCTCGATGATGTTCGTCGGGCGTGTACGGGGTTACCCCGTGGCCCGTGAGGCGTCCCTGAAGCTCAAGGAGGTCTCGTACATCCACGCCGAGGCGTACCCGGCGTCCGAGCTGAAGCACGGGCCGCTGGCGCTGATCGAGCCGGCGCTTCCCACGGTGGCGATCGTGCCGGACGATGACCTGCTGGAGAAGAACCGCGCCGCGATGGAGGAGATCAAGGCGCGGGCCGGGCGGATTCTGGCGGTTGCGCATCAGGAGCAGGAGAAGGCGGACCGTACGATCGTCGTCCCTAAGAACGAGAACGAACTCGACCCCATTCTGATGGGCATCCCCCTTCAACTCCTGGCCTACCACACGGCGTTGGCCCTCGGCCGGGACATCGACAAGCCCCGCAACCTGGCCAAGTCCGTAACGGTCGAGTAGCCCTCGGGGGGCGGGGTCTCAGGCCCGGGGCCCTACGGCCGGTGGGTTTCCTCGACTCTCGCCGTGGCTGGCCGCGCAGTTCCCCGCGCCCCTGGGTGAGTGGGTCGCCCTGCCGGTGGGATTCCTCGACTCTCGCCGTGGCTGGCCGCGCAGTTCCCCGCGCCCCTGGGTGAGTGGGTGGCTTCGGCCGGTGGGTTTCCTCGACTTTCGTCGTGGCTGATCGCGCAGTTCCCCGCGCCCCTGTCGGGGCGACTGCGTCGCCACCTCCCCCCTGGGGAAGCTGGGGCGAAGCCCCGCTTCCTCAGGGGCGCGGGGAACTGCGCGAGAAGCCCCACCGGCCCGCAGAAGACCACGCGCGCGTAGTGCCCCGATAGGGGCGCGGGGAACTGCGCAGGACGGTGGCCGGTAAGGGCCCGCGCCGGAGGCCCCCGCGTCAGGGGATGACGATGACGGGGCGGCGGGCCCGGCGCGCGAGCCGCCCGGCGACGGAGCCGAAGATCCGCCCGACGAGACCGTGGGTAGAACCCACGACAATCGCGTCGGCGGCATACTCCCGCCCCACCTCCTCCAACTCATGGCAGATGTCCCCACCCCGCTCCACCAAGATCCACGGCACCTCGGAGAGATAATCCGCACAGGCCAGTTCGAGCCCGAGCACCTCGGTCCGATGATCCGGCACATCGACGAAGACGGGCGGCTCACACCCGGCCCACACAGTCGTCGGCAGCCGATTGGCGACATGCACGATGATCAGACCGGAGTCGGCCCGGTGCGCCATGCCGATCGCGTAGGCGAGGGCCCGCTCGCTGGAGGTCGAGCCGTCGAATCCGACGACGACCCCGTGCTTGAACGCGGGATCACAGGCGTGACGGAGTTCCTCGGCCGCCTGCGGGACGGCCGCGGAGTCGGCCGCGGGGTCGGCGACCTGCCGCTTGCGGCCTTCGGGTTCGGGGAGTTCGTGACCGGCCATGAGTGTCTCGGCGTGTACCTCGTGGGCCTCGTTGGAGGGGACGACAACTGATCGGCGGAGCCGTGTCCGGGAATCATCTTCCCAACCCCATACCCCCAAGGGTACGGCGACACTCCTCCTCTGCCCAGACTCCGGCCCCCATCCGAGGCCGCGACCAGGTCCGCTCCGCAGCGTTCAGGGGAGCATGCACGAGCCCCCGCCCGTCTGGCAATGGTTGCTGCCCCGTACAGGCGGTTACGGCACCCGTGTGGGCCCTGAACGGGGCCGCTCCAGTGACCGCCGCCGGTGCGCCGCGTTGAACTCCTGAACCGTCGCCCCGAGTGACCCCAGGGAGCTGTCCGTGCCCGGACCGAGCACCGCGTACCGCGCCGCACGGCGCGCCGGGGATCAGCGCCGGCGCGTACCGGCGCCCGTCCGCGCGCCCCAGTCGCACACCCGCCCGACCGCTCACGCCGACGACGCGCCACCCGGACCCGCGTCGGCCGGACCGGGCGGACCGGGCGAGGGCGAAGGCGCGGGCGCGGGCGTCGTGGCGCGCTGGGCGGCGTTCGGCGGCGTCCTCGTACCGCTGGCGCTCGTCGGGTACGGGACCTCCGCGGCCGGCGCGACGGGCGCGGCGCTCGGACTGACGGCCGTGACGGCGGCGTGCCGCATCCTGCTGCGCCGCGCGGAACGCCGGCCGCCCTCCCCCGCGTACGGAACGGCACGCGCGCGTGGTGCCGTACGGCCGCAGGGGCCCGTACATTCGCAGGAGGCCGCACAGTTGCACAGTGAACTGTCCGAGAGGCAGGGCGGCGGGCGGCGCGGACCGGGCGGGCCAGGGGCCCGGGGGGCGCGTGGGGGCGGACGCGGGGCGGACCGGAGTGCGCCGGTCGACTGACCGGATTCCATGCGCCACCCCGTAGATTTTCAGCCAACTTCGGCCGGGGGTCCTTTCCTTGCCGAAAGGGGCTTCCAACCCCCCTCCCACCAGGGCTGAAAGGACCGTAAATGCCGCGTGCACCCTACGGGGACCGGCCATGGAGTTGAGGCGTACTTCCCAGCAACGCCCGCGAGTGCAACGCTTCGTGATCGAATGCTTCACGCCAAGTTGCCATGTCGACAATCTGCCAGGTCTTTAACTGGTCACGACGGCACCACACGACACAGTAGATTCGATCATGACTGTCTGATCTGTAGGCGGCGGGGGACTTCGTGCAGGACCGAGGGGAAACGTGCAGGAGCGAACAGCCCGTCAAAGTATTGAGGGAGCCGCGATCACCGAGGGGGGCTTAGCAGGATGAGCCACGACTCCACCACTGCTCCGGAGGCGGCGGCTCGCAAGCTGTCGGGGCGCAGGCGCCGAGAGATCGTCGCCGTGCTGCTGTTCAGCGGCGGACCCATCTTCGAAAGTTCCATACCGCTCTCCGTGTTCGGGATCGACCGCCAGGACGCGGGAGTTCCGCGGTACCGGTTGCTCGTGTGCGCGGGCGAAGAGGGGCCGCTGCGAACCACCGGCGGCCTCGAACTCAGCGCCCCGCACGGGCTTGAGGCGATCTCGCGGGCGGGCACGGTCGTCGTGCCGGCCTGGCGGTCGATCACCTCGCCGCCACCGGAGGAGGCCCTCGACGCGATCCGGCGCGCGCACGAGGAGGGCGCCCGCATCGTCGGGCTGTGCACGGGCGCGTTCGTGCTGGCGGCGGCCGGTCTGCTGGACGGCAGGCCCGCGACCACGCACTGGATGTACGCGCCGACGCTCGCCAAGCGCTACCCGTCGGTCCACGTCGATCCGCGCGAGCTGTTCGTCGACGACGGCGACGTGCTCACCAGCGCGGGCACCGCGGCCGGTATCGATCTGTGCCTGCACATCGTGCGCACGGACCACGGCAACGAGGCGGCGGGCGCGCTCGCCCGGCGCCTGGTGGTCCCGCCGCGCCGCAGCGGCGGCCAGGAGCGCTATCTCGACAGGTCTTTACCTGAGGAGATCGGCGCGGACCCGCTGGCCGAGGTCGTCGCCTGGGCCCTTGAGCACCTCCACGAGCAGTTCGACGTGGAGACGCTGGCCGCCCGCGCCTATATGAGCCGCCGCACGTTCGACCGGCGCTTCCGCTCGCTGACCGGGTCGGCGCCGCTCCAGTGGCTGATCACCCAGCGGGTCCTCCAGGCGCAGCGGCTCCTGGAGACGTCCGACTACTCCGTGGACGAGGTCGCGGGCCGCTGCGGCTTCCGCTCCCCCGTCGCGCTGCGCGGGCACTTCCGCCGCCAGCTCGGCTCGTCCCCAGCCGCGTACCGGGCCGCCTACCGGGCGCGCCGGCCGCAGTCGGGCGAGGGGCCAGGGGCGCACGGCGGCGGGGGCGGCGGCCTGAAGGCCGAGAGACCCGTCGAGTCCATGGCGCCGGCCGCCGCGGAGCAGGCCGGCGGGCCCGGCCCGGTGCCCTCACAGTCCCGGCGCACGGCCGCCGCGAGCGCCCTCGGTACGGCGACGGCGTCCGCGCCGGCCGGTCCGACGGGCCACGCGGAGGGCGGGCGCGGCCCCGCCGAGGCGTACGCGCAGGGCCGGGCGAGCCTGCCCGGGCCGCGTTCGGCGTCGTAGATCCACCCGGCCCCGGCCCGGCAGCGCGCCGGAGCCGGGGTCCGGCGTCTGCCGGTGCGCGGGCCGTGCCCGTAGGGTTGTCCGCATGAACGATCGCATGGTGTGGATCGACTGCGAGATGACCGGACTCTCGCTGGCGAACGACGCGCTCATCGAGGTGGCCGCCCTGGTCACCGATTCGGAGCTGAACGTACTCGGCGACGGTGTGGACATCGTGATCCGCCCGCCGGACGAGGCCCTGGAGCAGATGCCCGAGGTGGTGCGCGCGATGCACACGGCCTCGGGGCTCCTCGACGAACTGGCCGGGGGCACGACCCTCGCCGACGCCGAGGAGCAGGTCCTCTCCTACGTACGTGAACACGTCAAGGACGCGGGCAAGGCCCCGCTGTGCGGGAACTCGGTCGGCACCGACCGCGGCTTCCTGCTCCGTGACATGCCCACGCTGGAGGACTACCTCCACTACCGGATCGTCGATGTGTCCTCGGTCAAGGAGCTGGCGCGCCGCTGGTACCCGAGGGCGTACTTCAACAGTCCGGACAAGAACGGCAACCACCGGGCGCTCGCCGACATCCGCGAGTCCATCGCCGAGCTGCGCTACTACCGCGAGGCGATCTTCGTCCCGCAGCCAGGACCGGACTCCGACACGGCCAAGGTGATCGCCGCGCGCCACGTCCTGCCTGCGGAACCTCCCCACTAGCCATCCGTACGCCCCCTCGCACGCCCCCTGTGTACGGGGCCCGGAAAAGGTGTGCGCGAGCACCCCTTCGGACCCTGTACACTTTTTCTCGGCCGGTCGGAAGAACGACAAACGACCGGACATGGTGGGTGTAGCTCAGTTGGTAGAGCACCTGGTTGTGGTCCAGGTGGCCGCGGGTTCAAGTCCCGTCACTCACCCTAGAATGATCAAGGGCTGACCTGTGAAAACAGGTCAGCCCTTCGTCATGTGCGGGAACCATGGCCAAACCGTGGCCACACCACCCCCCAAAACCGCGTCTGCTCGGCCTCCGCGAGCATCAGGAGGCGCGAGAAGAATGACGGCTCCGCGACCTACCAAGTCCGCCGGATGCGAGGCGGGCGCCGGAGCCTGGGAGCCCGCCGACACGACCTCGTAGCCCCTGCGCCCGGCTGACACGCCAGCGCCGCGCCGCTCGCCTCATCAGCGAGCACCCGACCGCCGGTCGCATCTGTGGCAACCCGTGGCGGGGCTTCCGCGTGGGTCACGAATCGACTACTTCGCCTTCGCCGCGACCACATGGCGCCGCATCATGCGCAGACACAGCACAACCGCAGGGGGGACCCATGAGCACCACACCGCCGCAGCCCGATTTCCCGCCGACCACACCGCCCACGCCGCCTGCCACGAAGCGCGCCAGCAACGCAGTCATCATCGGCGCAGCAGCAGTGGTAGCCGCCGCCATCGTAGGCACCGGCATCTACGTCGTGCAGTCCAAGGACGCCAGCAAGCCCGCCGCCGCCGCGTCCACCACCCCAACCCCGAAGGCCGCGGCTGCCGACGACGGCAAAGAAATGACCGACGAGCCGACGTTCGAGGCGCCGACGACCGACGACTTCACGATGACGCTGAAGACCACGAAGCGGCAGTGCTTCGGCTCGGCCGGCTGCAACGTGACTGTCGAGCCGCGCCTGACATACAACGGGCTCACCGACGCCTTGGACGCCGAAGCGGTCTACGAGATCACGTACGAGGTTTCCGGGGACGCGTCGGGGCCGGTGATCGAGACGGCCGAACTGTCGGACCAGACAAGCCTCAACTACACGCCGACGCTGATCAGCACGGCGTCCGCGAGTACGAAGGTGAAAGTGAAGATCACCGACGTCGCCCAGCAGGGGTAGCGGCTCAGTCCGCGGCAGGCGGCCCCGCCTGGGGGGGGCCGGGCGGGGCCGTCCCCCTGTCGAGGCCGTCGTGGTCGCCGGGCGCCCGGTAGTCGATGCAGTCCTTCGTGTGCTTGCTCGTGCAGCGGGTGGCATCCTCCATCCGAGCCAGGTAGGCGCACTGCCTAGCCTCCGTAGCTCCGGTCTCACCTTGCGCAGCCCCGGCGAGCGCGCCCGGGCATCTCCGGAGTCGGCACCTCCATCGCAATGGCGTTCAGCGGGGTGAGAAGAATTAGTGCTGTCAGCAGCGATCCTGTCTTCTCGATCGTGGCCATCACCATTCGCTGACTGCGCTGACGCCGACGGCGGACCGCGTATCGCTTGGGTCAGCGGATCTCGTACGTCTCATGCGGTACCGCCCGCTGCCATACGGCCTCGAAGGCGTCCGCGCAGAGTTTGGCGGCGGCCGGGTCCGTGCTGTCCTCCTGGCCGGCGGAGGCGCCGGCGCCCGTGAAGTGGTTCCAGCGGATCAGACGTCCGTCGAGCAGCCAGAAGTCGTTCCCCGGGAGGGCGAGGTCGCCGGCGCGGCGCCGCGGCAACCAGCGGACCTGTTCGCCGGCGGCGACGTTCACGACGGTGCCCTCGTGTTCGTACCGGATGTAGTCGCTGACCGGCTCGGAGACGATGCGGGCCCGGCGTACGGTCACGCCCCGGGCGACCGTGGCTCCGATGAGGGCCGTCCATGGGGCCCAGTACGCCGACTGCGGATCGGTGTCCGCCTCTCCGGTCGCCCGCCAGCGGGCGAAGTCCTCGGCCTCGGTCTCGACCCCGTAGGCGTCCCGCATCTCCAGATGCACGGCGGAACGCTCCGCTTGGGCGAGGAACTCAGGAAACGGCGGCGTGCTCGACTGCATCGCGGTCCTCCCTCGTGGTCTGCGCCGCCACGCGGTTCCGGCGGCGGCGCTCAGTTCTGCGGTCGGTCCAGGGCCGCTATCGCCCTGGTGATCAGCGCCCGCGCGTCGGCCCCGTACACGGCCATACTGCGGAGCTGTTCGAACGCCTTCAGGTACAGCGCGATCTCGGCGGGCTCCGTGATGTTGACCTCGGCTGAAGTCAGCTCCACCGACACCAGTCGGTCGTCGTACACGTGGAACGTCTCGATCGGCCAGTGGGCACGGTCCCGGGTGCTCGCGGGGATGACGCCGAGGGACACCTGAGGAAGCGCGCCCGCCGTCAGCAGGTAGCCGAGCTGCGCCGCCATCGCCTGCTCGTCGCCGATCTGGAACCGGAGCACGCTCTCCTCCACGAGCAGGAGGAACCTGTGCCCCGGTTCGAGGATCACGCGCGAGCGCTCCACGCGTGCCGCGGCGGCCTCGGGCCCGTCGTTCACGGGAACCTGCCGGAAGTCCGCGATGTTCGTCAGCAGCGCCGATGCGTACCCCTCCGTCTGCAAGAGGCCGGGGACGAGCGTGGACGAGTACACGCGGAACAGCTTCGTGGCCCGGAAGAAGTCGACGACGCTGTCCTGCAGATGCTTCATCCCCGAGCGGACCTGCAGCCGCCACTCCCGGTACATGGCTTCCGCCTGGAGTGACTGCGCGATGAGTCCGTCGGCCTGGTCCGCCGCCCCGCACGCCTCGGTCCACGCCCGGATGTCCCGGACGGAAGGGGCGGTCCGGGCGTTCTCGATCCGGGACGTCTTCGCGTGGTGCCATCCGCATCTGGAGGCCAGTCCCTGCACGGTGAGTCCGGCGCTCAGGCGCAGCTCGCGCAACTTGAGCGCGACCGCCTCGCGGGCGGCCTGCGCGGACGAGGACGGTGACTTGGGCATGGGACTGGTCTACCAGGAGCGTTCAGCGGATCTCGTACTGGCCGTGGGGTATGCCGCGTTCCCACACGGCATCGAACGCGTCGGCGCACAGTTTCGCCGCGGCGGGATCGTCCGTCATCTCCTCTCCGGTCCATGACCCGTCGCCGGCGAAGTGGTTCCAGTGAACCCACTCGTCGTCGAACAGCCAGAAGTCGTTCCCCGGCAGGGCGAGGTCGGAGGCGCGGCGCCGTGGCAGCCAGCGCACCAGCTCGCCCGCGGCGACGTTCGTGAACGTGCCGTCGTACAGGAACCGCGTGTACTCGCTGACAGGCTCCGAGACGATCCGCGCGCGGCGGATGACCGCGCCGCGCCGCACGTTCTCCTGGATCAGGTCGAGCCACGGCCGCCACCACGACTCCCGGTCGTCCGGGTCGTGGCGGAATCCGGCCCGCCAGTCGGCGAAGGGCCCTTCCTCGTAGTCGACCGCGTAGCTGTCACGCATCTCCAGATGCACCGCCGTACGGCAGCGAGCCATCAGGTCATCGAACGTCGGGGCGCTCAAGGGCACTGCATGCCTCCCTCACCATGTCGATCATCCGGGCGGGGATGCGGACCACGGCCTCGCCCGCCGGGATTCCCTTCGCGTGGCCCGGCAGCTCGAACGCCGCGCACTCCGCCTCCAGCTCGGGGCCCGGAACCCACCCCTGGAACACAAGCTCCTGCTTGCGCTCGTCGACCCAGACCGTCGGGCTTTGTTTTTCCCCGGTGTTCGGATCGATCCCGATGAACCGTAATGCCATGACGAACTCCCCAGCACTCGGGTGCAGTTGTGTGCAACACAGTCGCGTAGCAGGGCAGTCCGGTCAAGACCGCAGTTCCGCCAAACTGCTGGCTCAAGCGCAGTTCCTGCACAGTCCTGCACAGCGCTGGTCTCCGCGCCCACCCCCCGGCCTAGCTTCCCTGCCAGCGGCAACCATCCCGCCCCGGCAAGGGGGCGGCCCCCACCCCGCCCGGAGGCGCCATGCCCTGCGTTTCGACATTCCCCGCGCCCGAGGACGAGGGGCCGGACGCCCTGCGGGAGCTGCTCGACGAAGCGGGCGCGGCGCCCTGGACGCGGCCCTCGGCCGAGCGGCGTACGGAGTTGGACCACCGGCTGCGCACCGAACTGCGCCGGCTCCTCCCCCGCGTACAGGAACGAACCGCCCGCCTCGACAAGGGCACCCGCGCCTGGTACTCCCGGGACAAGGCGGCCGGCGACGCGCGGAGCGCCCTCGCGGCGGGGCTCAGCCCCTCGGCGCTCTCCGCGTGCGTCACCCTGACCGAACTGGCCCGGCACGTGCACATCCTCGACGCCTACGACACCGGTGAGGGCGGAAGCGAGGGCGAAGCGTCGTGACGTACGAGAGCGCCCGCGTCTGCGCCCGCTGCGACGAAGCGATCCGTACCGGGGACGCCACCGAACTGCTCCCCGTATTCGCCGCCTCCGGCCCCGGCGCCTCCGTGCTCCTGCACAAGACGTGCCCGGTCCCCCGCCCGCACCGCCAGACCACCCTGGACCGCGCCCCGGCCGGCTTCGGCGACCCCCACCCCTGACCCGCCGCCCGCCCGCGGGTTCACGTCCCGTCACTCACCCGGCTCCGCCCACCCGACCGCGGGTTCAGGTCCCGTCACTCACCCCGCCCCGACCGACCGCGGGTTCAAGTCCCGTCACTCACCCTGCTCCGCCCCGACCGACCGCGGGTTCACGTCCCGTCACTCACCCTGCTCCGCCCCGACCGACCGCGGGTTCAAGTCCCGTCACTCACCCCGCCCCGGCACCCCTGCCCCGGCGCCGCAGGAAAGCCCGCCGGGGCCGCCGCCTAGGACGACGCCCTGATGATCAGTTCCGTCGGGAGGACCAAATGGCGTTCCGTGCGGCGGCGCGGTGAGGAGCGTTTGCCCTCGGCGGCGAGGGCGATCTCGTCCAGGAGGAGTTCCGTCATGGCGCGCCCCATGTCCCGCGTCGGCTGCCGCACACTCGTCAGCCCCGGCTCCATGTGCCGCGCGATGACCGAGTCGTCGAAGCCGACGAGCGCCACGTCGTCCGGGATGCGCCGCCCCGCCTCGCGCAGCACCTGCCGCGCGCCGGACGCCATCAGGTCCGAGCAGGCGAAGACCGCGTCGAGGCCGGGGCGGCGCTCAAGGAGTTCCGTCATGCAGCGCCGGCCGGCCTCCTCGGTGAAGTCGCCGTACGAGACCAGCTTCTCGTCGTACGCCATGCCGTGCGCGGCGAGTTCGTCCTCGTACCCCGACAGGCGGCATCGCGCGCCGTACACGTCCATCGGGCCGGTGATGATCGAGACGGCGCGGCGGCCCCGCGTCAGCAGGTGGGCGACGGCGCTGCGCGCCCCGGCGTAGTTGTCCGTGTCGACGGAGGGCAGCGGCTCGTCGGCGGAGCGCGGGCCGCTGATCACGGTCGGGATGTCCATCTGGAGGAGCCGGTCCGCGAGCGGGTCGTCGGCGTGCACGGAGACGAGGAGCACGCCGTCCACCCGGTGCGCGGCGAGGTAGGAGGCGAGCCGGTCCTGCTCGCGCTCGCCCCGGGCGAAGGTGAGCAGGAGCTGGAGGTTGGTCTCGGCGAGGGCGAGTCCGACGCCGCCGACCATGCCGGAGAAGTACGGCTCGGAGAAGAACCGGGACTCGGCCTCGGGCACGATGACGGCGATGGAGTCCGTGCGGTTGGCGGCGAGGGCGCGGGCCGCGGTGTTGGGCACGTACCCGAGTTCGGCGACGGCCTCCTCGACGGCGGCGCGGGTGCGCTCGCTGACCCTGGGCGAGCCGTTGATCACCCGGGAGACCGTGCCGCGGCCCACCCCCGCCCGGGCCGCGACCTCTTCCAGGGTCGGACGCCTGCCGTGCGTGCCGCGAGCCGCCATGACTGCTACCTCCCAAGTCTCACGGCGGAATCTAACAGCCCGATAACCGCGGCAAGTTGCCGCTGCCGACTCTCTTGACACCCATGGGCCGAGCCGCGACTCTTCAACACATCACCGGTGGGAGCGCTCCCACCCTCGTGGACGCTTAAAGAAGCCGCACGTTCCCCGCCGGAGCCGCAGTACCACGCACGGGCCCCTGTGCAGCAGTTGGCCGGGATCGGCACGTAGAGCACTTGAGCACTTGGAGGACGCAAATGCGCACGACTGTTCGTACGTCCCGACGCGTGATGACCCTCGGGGTCGTCGCCGCCCTGGCCACAGGGCTGCTCGCCGGGTGTGCCAGCGATGACAAGGACAACAGCGCCGACGGCTCCTCGGGCGGGGGCGGCGCGGGCAAGGGCGGCACGACGCTGACGGTCGGCACGTTCGGCACCTTCGGCTACAAGCAGGCCGGGCTCTACGACGACTACATGAAGCTGCACCCGGACATCAAGATCAAGGAGAACGTCACCACCCGCACCGACGTCTACTGGCCCAAGACGCTGACCCGGCTCCAGGCCGGTTCGGGCACCGACGACGTGCAGGCCATCGAGATCGGCAACATCACGGAGGCCGTGCAGACGCAGGCCGACAAGTTCGTGGACCTCGGCAAGGAGGTCGACAAGTCGCAGTGGCTGGACTGGAAGACCGCCCAGGCCACGACCAAGGACGGCCGCACGATCGCGCTCGGCACCGACATCGGCCCGATGGCGATCTGCTACCGCAAGGACCTCTTCCAGAAGGCCGGCCTGCCCACGGACCGCACGAAGCTCGCCCAGATGTGGAAGGGCAGTTGGGCCAAGTACGTGGACGTCGGCAAGGACTACATGAAGAAGGCGCCGGGCGGCACCAAGTTCGTCGACTCCGCGTCCTCCGTCTACAACGCGGCGCTCGGCGGCGCCAAGGAGCGCTACTACGACGACGGCGGCAACGTCGTCTGGGACAAGTCCAAGGGCGTCAAGGAAGCCTGGGACGCGGCGATGACCGTGGCGACCAGTGACATGTCGGCGAAGCTCAAGCAGTTCGACAAGCCCTGGGACCAGGGCTACGCCAACGCCACCTTCGCCACCGTCGCCTGCCCCGCCTGGATGATCGGCTACATCCAGGAGAAGTCCGGCGACGCCGGCAAGGGCAAGTGGGACGTGGCTGCGGCCCCGACCGCGGCCAACTGGGGCGGCTCCTTCATCGGCGTACCGAAGGCGGGCAAGCACCAGAAGGAGGCCATCGCGCTCGCCAAGTGGCTGACCGCGCCCGAGCAGCAGGCGAAGGTCTTCGCCAAGCAGGCGAGCTTCCCCTCGACGCCGTCCGCGTACGCGTCGCTGAAGCCGAAGCCGGACACGCTCGCCTACTTCTCGAACGCGCCGATCACGCAGATCTTCTCCGACTCGGCCAAGACGATCCCCGTGCAGATCTTCGGCATCAAGGACCAGCCGATCAACACGGCGATCACCGACACCGGCATCCTCCAGGTCGAGCAGAAGGGCAAGTCCCCGGCGCAGGGCTGGGACGCGGCCACCAAGGAAGTCAAGGACGTGCTCGGCCAGTGACCGGCTCCGACCAGGCTCTCGCGCGCGCCGCGTCGAGCGCCGACGCCGCGCCCGGCTCGAAGGAGCCGGGCGCGGCCCGGGGCGCTCACGGTCGCGGTACGGCGTCCCAGGGCTCCGGCTCCTGGCGCAGCCGCCTGTACCGCTGGGACATGAAGGCGTCGCCGTACGCGTTCATCGCCCCGTTCTTCCTCGTCTTCGGCGCCTTCTCGCTGGTGCCGCTGCTCTACACCGCGTGGTACTCGCTGCACCATGTGCAGTTGTCCTCGCTCAACACGCAGACCTGGGCGGGGCTCGACAACTACACGAACCTCTTCCAGTCGGACTTCTTCTGGAACGCGCTCAAGAACACGTTCAGCATCGGTGTCCTGTCGACCGTGCCGCAGTTGCTGGCCGCGCTCTGGCTCGCGCACATGCTCAACTACCGGCTGCGCGGCTCGACCGTGTGGCGGGTCGTCGTCCTCACCCCGTACGCGACCTCGGTGGCGGCGGCGACCCTCGTCTTCGTGCTGCTGTTCTCGCCGGACAACGGCATGGTCAACTGGGTGCTGCACCTGTTCGGCGCGGACCCGGTCAACTGGCGGGAGTCGAACTGGGGTTCACAGCTCGCCGTCTCCTCCATCGTGATCTGGCGGTGGACCGGGTACAACGCGCTGATCTACCTCGCCGCGATGCAGGCCATCCCCGGTGACCTGTACGAGTCGGCGGCGCTGGACGGCGCGAACCGCTGGCAGCAGTTCCGGCATGTGACGATCCCGATGCTGCGGCCCACGATCCTGTTCACGGTCGTCGTCTCGACCATCGGCGCGACCCAGCTCTTCGGTGAGCCGCTGCTGTTCGGCGGGGTCAGCGGCACCAAGGGCGGCTCCGAGCACCAGTACCAGACGCTCGGCCTGTACATGTACGACCAGGGCTGGATCGTCGGCAATCTCGGCAAGGCGTCCGCCATCGCCTGGTCGATGTTCCTGATCCTGCTCGTGATCGCCGCGGCGAACCTGCTGATCACCCGACGGCTGAGGAAGTCCCGATGACCACCATGAGCGAAGTGCGCCCGCGCGGACGCCGGCGGATCACGGGCGCGGGCAAGCAACTGCACGCGGGTCCCGTGACGTACGCGGTCCTCGTGCTGTTCGCCGTGATCTCGCTGGCGCCGCTGGCCTGGACCGCCATCGCCGCCTCCCGCACCAACCAGCGGCTCGCGCAGACCCCGCCGCCGTTCTGGTTCGGCGGCAACCTCTTCAAGAACCTGCGTACGGCGTGGGAGCAGGCCGGCATGGGCACGGCCATGTGGAACACGATCCTCGTCGCCGGGACGGTCACCGTGGGCACGGTGCTGTTCTCGACGCTGGCCGGGTTCGCTTTCGCCAAGCTGAAGTTCCGCTTCTCGTCGGCGCTGCTCCTGCTGACCATCGGCACGATGATGGTGCCGCCCCAACTGGCCGTCGTGCCGCTTTACTTGTGGATGACGGACCTGGGCTGGGCCAACCACCTCCAGACCGTGATCCTGCCGACGCTGGTGAGCGCCTTCGGTACGTTCTTCATGCGGCAGTACCTGGTGCAGGCGTTGCCCTCCGAACTCATCGAGGCGGCCCGGGTGGACGGCGCGAGCAGTCTGCGGGTCGTGTGGCATGTCGTCTTCCCCGCGGCGCGGCCGGCGATGGCGGTGCTCGGGCTGCTGACGTTCGTCATGTCCTGGAACGACTTCCTGTGGCCGATCATCGCGCTGAACGGGGAGAACCCGACGGTTCAGGTCGCCCTCAACCAGCTCGGCACGGGGTACATCCCGGACGACTCCGTGATCATGGCGGGGGCGTTGCTGGGGACGCTGCCGCTGCTTGTGGCGTTCTTGCTGTTCGGGAAGCAGATCGTGGGCGGCATCATGCAGGGCGCCGTCAAGGGCTGACCCTCTCTGCCCTGCCTGGCCCGCGTCCGTCCCTGTCTTCCGGCTGACCGCCCGGTGGGTGGCTGGCCGCGCAGTTCCCCGCGCCCCTTCGGAGCGCACTACGTGCGCCACCTCTATCGGGGGAGGCAGGGGCGAAGCCCCGCCTCCAGGGGCGCGGGGAACTGCGCGATCAGCCACGACGAACCCGCACCCGGCACACCACCCCGACCCCCACCCCCCAACCCGCACCGAAAATGGGAGCGCTCCTATGACCACCGTAGAGAACAACACCCGCCCCCACCCCGGCCACCCTGGGCCCCCGTTCCCCGGAGGGTTTTTGTGGGGCGCCGCGACCGCCGCGTACCAGATCGAGGGCGCGGCCCGCGAGGACGGCCGCACGCCCTCGATCTGGGACACGTTCAGCCACACCCCCGGCAAGGTCGCCCACGGCGACACCGGCGACGTCGCCGTGGACCACTACCACCGCTGGCGCGACGACGTCCGCCTCATGGCCGACCTGGGCCTGACCGCGTACCGCTTCTCCGTGGCCTGGCCGCGCGTGCAGCCCACCGGGCGCGGCCCCGCCGTCCAGCGCGGCCTGGACTTCTACCGGGGCCTGGTCGACGAGCTGCTCGCCCAGGGCATCGAGCCGATGGTGACGCTGTATCACTGGGACCTGCCGCAGGAGCTGGAGAACGCGGGCGGCTGGCCGGCCCGTGACACCTCGTACCGGTTCGCGGAGTACGCGGGCCTGGTCGGCGAGGCGCTCGGCGACCGGGTGGAGAACTGGGTGACGCTCAACGAGCCCTGGTGCAGCGCTTTCCTCGGGTACGGCTCCGGCGTGCACGCCCCCGGCCGCACCGACCCGGCCGCCGCGCTGCGCGCCGCCCACCATCTGAACCTGGGCCACGGTCTCGCCACGCAGGCGCTGCGCGGGGTGCTCCCGGCCCGCGCCCGGATCGGGATCAGCCTGAACCCGAGCGTGGTCCGCGCGCTCACCGACGACCCCGCCGACCAGGACGCCCGGCGCCGTATCGACGCGCTGGCCAACCGGGTGTTCACGGGCCCGCTGCTCAAGGGGGCATATCCGAAGGACCTGTTGGCGGACACGGCCGGGGTGACGGACTGGGCGTTCGTCGAGGACGGCGACACGGCGACCGCGCACCAGCCGCTGGACTTCCTCGGCATGAACTACTACACGCCCGCCGTCGTCTCCGCCGCCCGCCCGGGCAGCGAGGGCCCGCGCCTGGACGGGCACGGCGCGAGCGACCACTCCCCCTGGCCGGGCTCCGACGACGTCGTCTTCCACCACGCGCCCGGCGAGCTGACGGCGATGAACTGGCCGGTGGACCCGACGGGCCTGACCGACCTGCTGCTCGACTACACGGCCCAGGCGCCGGGCGTGCCGCTGTACGTCACGGAGAACGGCGCCGCGTACGAGGACACGGTCGACGAGCAGGGCCGCGTCCACGACCCGGAGCGGGTGCGCTATCTGCACGCGCACCTGGCGGCCGTGCAGGAGGCGATCCGCCGGGGCGCGGACGTGCGCGGCTATTTCCTGTGGTCGCTGCTGGACAACTTCGAGTGGTCCTACGGGTACGGCAAGCGGTTCGGCGCGGTGTACGTGGACTACGAGACGCAGGCCCGTATCCCGAAGACCAGCGCGTCCTGGTACGCGGGCGTGGCCCGCGCGGGCGCGCTGCCGGCCGCCGAGGAGTAGGCGGGGCCGGGGGAGGCCTGCCCGGGGGGTGTCCGGGGGTCGGTGCGTTCGTCTGGCGGGGTGACGCATCGGCCCTTATTTTGCGCATATGCCTGAATTGCCTTTTGTTGAGACCGACTGAGCCGCCATGGGCGTACTCAAGGACCACCCCGAACTCGTCCTGTTCGCCAGTCTCGCGCTCGGCTACCTCGTCGGGAAGCTGCGCGTGGGACCGCTGACCCTGGGCGGAATCTGCGGCACCCTGATCGTCTCCCTGCTGCTCGGCGCCTGGACGAAGGCCGAGATCGACGGGGACGTGAAGACGGTGTTCTTCGCCCTGTTCATCTTCGCGCTCGGCTACATGGCCGGGCCGCAGTTCTTCCGCAACCTCAACAAGAAGTCGCTGCGCTTCTTCGTCCTGTGCGGCATCGAACTGGTGTGTGTGCTGGGGATCGCCTTCGGCCTCGCCAAGTGGTTCGACCTGGACGTCGGCACCGCCTCCGGCATCCTCGCCGGGGCCGCCACCGAGTCCGCCGTCGTCGGCACCGCCACCGAGTCCATCGGCAAGCTGAGCGGTCTGACCTCGCACCAGATCAGCGAGTACCAGGGCAACGTGGCCACCGCGTACACCGTCTGCTATCTCTTCGGCCTGATCACGATCGTGCTCTACACGAGCCAGATCATGCCGATGATGATGCGGATCAATCTGCGCGACTCCGCCCGCGCCCTGTGGGAGCGCACGCGCAGCAGCGGCAGCCTGGAGTCCGACGAGCTGCCCTCGCTGCCCCCCATGGTCGGCCGCACCTACCTCGTGACCACGGCCGACGGACGCACGGTCGGCGACCTGGAGCAGGAGCTGGGCGAACGGGTGACGATCGAGTCGGTCAAGCGGGGCAGCAAATTCCTCACCCCCGCGCCCGACCTGCGGCTGACCCTCTCCGACCTCGTGCTCGTCGTGGGGCGCCGGGCCGAGACCATCACCGCGGGCCGTCTCATCGGCCCGGAGACGGCCGGGGTGCCGGGCATGGACTCGCCGCTCGCCACCCGCCAGGTCGCCGTCACCGACCGGGCCAACGACGGCAAGACCATCGACCAGATCCAGCGGGAGAACCCCGAGTTCCTGACCGACGGGGTCTACGTCACCGACGTCACCCGCGCGGACCAGGACCTCCCCGCGAGCGGTGACACGGTCGTGCACCGCGGTGACGTCCTGACCCTGGTCGGCGCCCGCGCGGGCCTGAACCGGCTCGTCGCCAAGCTCGGCTCGACCGTCAAGAACGACGCCACCGACTTCATCTACCTGGGCCTCGGCATCGCCGCCGGCTCGCTGCTCGGGCAGGTCGTCGTCAAGTTCGGGGACGTGCCGATGTCGCTGGGCACCGGCGGCGGCTGCCTGATCTCGGGCCTGCTGTTCGGCTGGTTCCGCTCCCGGTCACAGACCTTCGGCGCGTTCCCGCCGCAGGCCGCGAACACCATCAAGGACATGGGCCTCGCGGTCTTCATCGCCTGCAC
Source organism: Streptomyces sp. NPDC107550 (assembly GCF_055639095.1). Lineage (NCBI taxonomy): Bacteria > Bacillati > Actinomycetota > Actinomycetes > Kitasatosporales > Streptomycetaceae > Streptomyces > Streptomyces sp. NPDC107550. Next base: position 296,654 of record NZ_JBVKBC010000007.1, on the reverse strand, counting down.
CGGCCTGATCTCGGGCCCGCAGGCGTGGCCGCTGCTCAAGCAGTACGGGGCCCTGCTGCCGTTCGCCGGGATCGCCATGGTGCTGATCCCCGCGACGATCTCGCTCCTGATCGGCCGCAGGCTGCTGAAGATCGAGCCGCCGCTGCTCATCGGCGCCATCGCGGGACAGCAGTGTTCGACGCCGGCGATCACCGCCGTCACCCAGGTGGCCCAGTCCTCCGTACCGATGCTGGGTTACACGATCACGTACGCCCTGTCGAATTTCCTGCTGCCGCTGACGGGCCCGGTGCTCGTAGGCGTGCTCGGACACTGAGAGGACAGCCGTGATCGACTTCCTCAACCGGAACATCTTCCAGCCCCACCCCGAGCTGCTGGTCTTCATCACCGTGGCGCTCGGCTTCCTCTTCGGGAAGCTGCGCTACAAGGCCATCGCGCTCGGCGCGGTCACCGGCTGCCTGGTCGCGGGGCTGCTGCTCGGCGCGCAGTTCAAGGTCACCATCGACGGGACCGTGAAGAACCTCTTCTTCACGATGTTCCTCTTCGCCCTCGGCTACAAGGTCGGCCCGCAGTTCTTCCGCGGACTGAAGAAGGACGGGCTGCCGCAGGTCGTCAACGCCATCGTCGTCTGCGTCACCGGCCTGCTCGTGTGCTGGGGCTTCGCCGCGCTGCTCGGTTACGGGCCCGGCCTGTCGGCGGGGCTGCTGGGCGGGGCGCTCACCCAGTCCGCCGTCATCGGTGTCGCGCAGGACGCCATCGGCAACCTGCCCGGCCTGTCCTCGGCGCAGGTCAAGAGCGAGGGCAACCTCGTGGCGATCGGCTACGCGGTCACGTATCCGCTCGGCACGATCCTGTGCGCGATGCTGCTCGCCAACATCCTGCCCAAGCTCTACCGCAAGGACCTCGCCGCCGAGTCCGCCGCGCTCGCCAAGGAGCTGGACGCCCCCGAGGACAACCCCGACCTGCGCGACGCCTACTACGAGATCGTGCTGCGGGCCTACACGATCCAGCGGCCCGACCTCGTCGGCCGCACGATCGACGACTTCGAGAACCAGCAGAAGGAGATCGGCAACCGCATCTACATCACGCGGGTGCGGCGCGACGGGCAGATCCTCGACCACGACCAGCAGACCGTGCTGCGCGAGGGCGACACGGTCGCCGTCAGCGCGCTGCGCGGCTCCCTCGTCGACTACGACGCCCGCGCCCACATCGGCCCCGAGTCCGACGACGTGGAACTGCTCGCGTACGAGAACGAGACGCTGCACGTCGTCGTCTCCGAGAAGGCCCACCTGGGGCAGACCATCTCCGAGCTGCGGCGCGAGCCGTTCATGGTCGGCGTGTACGTCGACAAGGTGTACCGCTCCGGCTCGGAGTTCCCCTACCGGCTCTCCACCAAGGTCGAGCGCGGCGACACCCTCGTCCTCGCCGGGCCCAAGCGGCTCGTGGACCCGGCGGGCGCCGCGCTCGGCAAGCCGGTGCCGACCTCGTTCGCCACGGACATGATCTGGGTCGGGCTCGGCATCTTCCTCGGCGGCTGCATCGGCATCCCGGCGCTCACCGCGGGCGGTGTGCCGATCTCGCTGTCCACGTCGGGCGGCGCGCTGATCATGGGCCTGGTCTTCGGCTGGATCCGCGGCAAGCACCCGACGTACGGGAACGTGCCGCCCGGCGCCCAGTGGTTCATGGACACCCTCGGGCTGTGCCTGTTCGTCGCGGTCGTCGGCATCAACGCCGGGCCGAGCTTCACCTCGGGCCTGTCCACGGCCGGCTGGGGGCTGCTCGTGTTCGGCGCGGTCGCCACCGTGATCCCGCTGATCGTCGGCTTCCTCGTCGGCCACCACATCCAGAAGATCCGCTTCCCGATCCTGATGGGCGTCCTCGCGGGCGGCCAGACCACCACGGCCGCCATCGGCGCGATCAACGAGTCGTCCCGCTCCCAGGTGCCCACGCTCGGCTACACCATCCCCTACGCCGTCGGGAACGTGCTGCTGACCATCTGGGGCGCCGTGATCGTCCTCCTCCACCACTGAGCAACCCCGCCCGTACGTAAGGAAGAAGCATGCCGAAGTCCACGCTGTCCCGCGAAGAGATCAAGCAGTACGCCCAGCTCTCCCCGTTCGAGCTGAAGAACGTCTTCATCAAGCTCGCCGAGGAGGCGCAGGCCGACCAGCCCGGCCAGAAGGAGAAGTCGAGCGTCCAGATGCTCAACGCGGGCCGCGGCAACCCGAACTGGGTGGCGACCGGCCCGCGCGAGGCGTTCTACGCGCTCGGCTACTTCGCCCTCGAGGAGTCGGGCCGCGTGTGGACCGCCGACAACCTCGGCGGGATGCCCGAGGTGAAGGGCGCCTACGAGCGCTTCGACACGTTCGTGCGCCGCCACCCGGACCTGCCCGGCGTCGAGCTGCTCGCGCAGTGCGTACAGAAGGGCATCCAGCGGTTCGGGTTCGACAAGGACGCGTTCGTCCACGAACTGACCGACAGCTCGATCGGCGACAACTACCCGATGCCGGACCGCATCCTGCACCACACGCAGGAGATCGTGCGCGGCTACATCGCCGACGAGATGTTCGCCGGGAACGCGCCCGCCGGCGACTTCTCGTACTTCGCCACCGAGGGCGGCACCGCCGCGATGTGCTACATCTTCGACTCGCTGATGAAGAACGGCATCCTGCACAAGGGCGACAAGATCGCCCTCATGGTCCCGGTGTTCACGCCGTACATCGAGATCCCCGAGCTGGACACGTACGAGTTCGACGTCACGTACGTCGAGGCCAACATGTTCGCCGAGGCGGGCGTGCGCGAGTGGCGCTACCCGGAGGAGGAGGTGGCCAAGCTCGCGGACCCCGAGATCAAGCTCGTCTGCCTGGTCAACCCCTCCAACCCGCCCTCCCTCGCGCTCAGTCAGCGGGTCACGAACCAGATCAAGGACATCGTGGCCACGAAGAACCCGAACCTGATCGTCGTCACCGACGACGTGTACGGCACGTTCGTCGAGGGCTTCCGCTCCATCGCCGCCGACCTGCCCCGCAACACGCTGCTCGTGTACTCGTACTCCAAGCACTACGGCTGCACGGGCTGGCGGCTCGGCGTGATCGGGCTGCACGACGACAACGTCATCGACGAGATGATCGCCAAGCTGCCGGCCGCCGAGACGGAACGGCTCAACAAGCGGTACGGGACGCTGACGCTGGAGCCGGAGAAGATCCGCTTCATCGACCGGATGGTCGCCGACTCGCGGCAGGTCGCCCTCAACCACACGGCCGGGCTCTCGCTGCCGCAGCAGGTCATGCTCGCCCTGTTCTCCCTCTTCGACATGCTGGAGGAGGGCCAGGAGTACAAGCGTCGCATCCGCGCGATCGTGCGGCAGCGCCTCGAACTGCTGCTTGAGGGCGCCCAGATGAAGATCGCGGATGATCCTCGGCGGGCCGCGTACTACATCGAGCTGGATCTGATGGCGCAGGCGCAGTTGGAGCACGGGGACGAGTTCGCGGCGTTCCTGGAGAAGAACTACGAGCCCATCGACCCGCTGTTCCGGCTTGCCCGGCAGACGGGGGTCGTGCTGCTCAACGGCGGGGGTTTCGAGGGGCCTCAGTGGTCGGTCCGGGTCTCCCTCGCCAACCTCGACGACCTCGACTACCTGAAGATCGGCCACCACCTCCGAGCCATCTTCAACGACTACGCCGAAGAATGGCGCACCGCCAAGTCCTGAAACACCCTGAGTCCAACTCCCCCCGCTCCTCAATCGCCGGAGGGGCTGGGAGTATGCGCTGAGGCCAACTCCCTGAGGGGCGCGGGCACGCTGCCGCTGAGAAGGGACGCTGAGATCAGCCCCGTAAGGGGCGCGGGGAACTGCGCGAGCGGCCACGACGAACCCGGCACTCTGGGGCGCTGCCCCAGGCCCCGCTCCTCAATCGCCGGAGGGGCTGGGAGTTGGGGCTGAGGCCAGCCCCCAGGGCCCCAGGGCCGGAGGCCGCCGGAGGGGCCGGGAGTTGGCGGCGAGGCCAACTCCCGCAGCCCCCAGCCCCCGCAGGAAATGGTCCGGTCAGTTGAGCGTGGCGAACGCCTTTTGGAAGGCAGCCGGCGCCTGGGCGACTGAGCTGCACGTCGGCTGCGCGGAGCCCCCCGCACCCCCAGGGCACGCCCGGTCACGGCTCGCCGACCACATCGACAACCCGCCGACCCCCTTGGCCTTGGCAAAAGACACGAGCTGCGCCGCATCGGCCACCGAGAACGTCTCCGTGGACACGTCGTTGACCCCGATCATCGGCGTGATGCCCACCGCCTTCCACGCCGCCGCGTCGGACAGCCCCAGCGCCGCCTTCAACTGGGCCTGCGTCGCGGTGGCCGCCTGCTCGGCGTAGTCGCCCATGTCACCGCCGTAGGACGCGCCGTAGTCCATCGCCATGATGTTGACGAGGTCGGCGGTGACACCGTTGGCCTTGGCGTTCTTGAGGAAGTTGACGCCGTCCGAGGTCAGCCCCTCGGGCATGACGGGCAGCGTGAACGACACGTTCAGCTTCGGGTTGTCCTTGCGCAGCACGGCGATGGCCTGCGCCCGCCGGGTGTTGGCGGCGGTGTCGGGCAGCGCCCCGCCCTCGACGTCGAAGTCGACCTTCGTCAGCTTGAACGCGTCGACGGCCTTCTGGTACGCGGCCGCCAGCGACGCCGCCGAGGAGCAGGACTGCGCGAGTTCCGTGCCGGACGCGCCGCCGAAGGAGACCCGCACATCACCGCCCGCCGCCCGCAACGCGCCGATCTGCGCGGCGACTTCATCGCTGCCGAGGTCCGTGACACCGCCCCACTTCGGCGTGCAGGACCCGCCGGAGGTGACGAACGCGAGGGTGTACTCCTTGACGCCGGTCGCCTTCGCGGCGGCGACCAGGTCGAACTTCGGGTACAGGGACGTGTCCACGTACGGGGAGAAGCGGGCGCCCGCCGCCGTCCCGGTGCCCGGCGCGGCGGTGGGGGTCGCGGTCGCCGAGGGCTTCGCGGTCGCCGTCGGCTTGGCCGTGGCGGTCGCCGTCGCCGTGGGCTTCGGCGCCGGGGTCGCCGTCCGGCTGGGGCGGCCCGAGGGCGTCGGGGTCGCGCCCGCGTCCACGGAGCAGGCGGCGCCGTCGATGCGGCAGCCCGTGGGGTCACCCGCGCCGGTGACGACGAAGCCGACGGTGACCGAACGGCCCGCCGCCAGACCGCCCTTGTCCCACGCGGCGGGCGTGACGGTGACGTGCGAGCCGGACACCTTCGACTCGGCGTTCCACAGCGAGCCGAGGCTGCTCCCGGCGGGCAGGTCGAACTCCAGCTTCCAGCCGGCGCGGTCCGTACCGGTGGAGTTGGTGACGACGTACTGGCCGGTGTACCCGCCGGACCACCCGCTCGTACGGGTGTAGGCGGCGCCGACCGAGGCCGCCGACGCGTTGGACGCGAACAGGACCGCGCCGCCACCCACGACGGCCGCCGCGAGGACCGCGCCGATCGCCTTGTTCCTGCCGCTGATCCTGCGCCGGTGCGTCCTGCTCATCGCGTGCCTGCCTTACGTCTGCCTGGGGGGAAAGGGCGAGTTGCCCCTCGGGGGGGTCAGGTCCGAGGGGCGACGCAGACGCTAGCGGGGACAGGGCCGTCAATTCGGGCAAGCCGGAAGGGCGTTGAGGATCTTAGGACGCGCTTAAGGAAGGCATCGGGAGCGATTAAGGGCCGGGTCCGCTCTCAGGAACGGGTGCGGTTCAGGGGGCGCAGCAGTGATCTGCGGTCCCTGCCCCGGTGGCCGCGTCCGTGCCGGGTGCGCGCCGCCGAACGGCCGTCGAGCTGGATCCAGATCCGCACCTCGGTGCCGCCCAGCACGGACGACCCGATGCGTACGTCACCGCCCGTCGACTCGGCGAGGCGGCGCACGATGTCCAGGCCGAGGCCCGTCGAACCGTCGCTGCCCGAGCCCCGGCCGCGCGCCATCGCCGCCTCGGGGTCGCGGATGCCGGGGCCCGCGTCGGACACCAGCACGATCACCGCGTCCTCGGCGCTGTGCACGTCCACCGCGAACGCCGTGCCCTCGGAGGTGTGCCGGAAGACGTTGCCGAGGAGCGCGTCGAGCGCGGCGACGAGATCGCCGCGCGCCACGGGAATCCGTACGGGCCTGTCGACCCCGGCGACGCGCACCTTGCGGCCCTCGTCCTCGGCCAGCGCCGACCAGAAGTCCATGCGCTCGCGGATCACCTCGGCGGCGTCGCAGCCGGTGCCGGGCCCGGCCGCCGCCGTCTGCGGCTTGGCCTCGCGGGCGGTCCTGATGATGGTGTCGACCTCGCGCTCCAACTGGGCGACGGCCGCCCGGGTCTGCTCGGCGGCGGGACCCTCGCCGAGCGAGGCCGCGTTCAGGCGCAGCACGGTCAGCGGGGTGCGCAGCCGGTGCGAGAGGTCGGCGGCCAGCTCCCGCTCGTTGGCGAGGAGCTGGACGACCTGGTCGGCCATGGAGTTGAACGCGATGGCCGCGAGCCGCAGTTCGGTCGGCCCGTCCTCGGGCACCCGCGCCCCGAGCCGCCCCTCCCCCAGCTCGTGGGCGGCGCCGACCAGGCGCTGGGCGGGCTGCACCATCCGTACGCCGAGCCGGTCCGCGACCGCCACCGAGCCGATGACGAGGGCGATGCCGACGCCCGCGAGGACCAGCCAGGCGGTCCGCACGCCGTTGGTGACCTCGGCCTGGGGCACGTACACCTCGACGACGGCGATCTTGCCGCTGCTCACCGCGATCGGCTGGAGCCAGACGGAACCGCCGGGCACGTCCACGACCGTGGCCCGCGAGATGCGCAGGTCCTCGTCGTCGACGCGCTGCCGCCCGAGCCGGATCTCCGGGTTGCCGCCGGCGGCCGGGACGCGGACGGAGAGCCGGTCCTCGCCGCCGGGCTGGGCGGTGGCGAGGGCGCGGGCCAACTGGTCGCGGTCGCTGGTGATGGACAGGGTCGGCCCGATCGCGGCGGCGGTCCGCTCGGCGTTGGAGAACGCGCGGTCGCGGGCCATCTCCTTGATGACCAGCCCGAGCGGGACGGCGAAGGCGACCACGACCATCGTCGTCACGGCCAGGCACACCCGCACGAGCGCCCATCTCACGGCGCGGCCTCCGGACGCGGCGGGCCCTGCGGGGTCTCGGCGACGGGCGGCTCCAGCTTCACGCCGACGCCGCGCAGGGTGTGCAGATAGCGCGGGCGGGCGGCGGTCTCGCCCAGCTTGCGGCGCAGCCACGACAGATGCACGTCGATGGTCTGGTCGTCGCCGTACGACTGCTGCCACACCTCGGCGAGCAGCTCCTTGCGGGCGACGACGACGCCGGGCCGCCCGGCGAGGAACGCGAGCAGGTCGAACTCGCGGCGCGTCAGGTCCAGGCGCCTGCCGTCGAGTTCGGCCTGGCGGCGCAGCGGGTCCACGGACAGGCCGCCGACGCGGATGACGCGCGAGGGCGGTTCGGCGGCGACGCTGCCGCGCGAGCGGCGCAGCACGGCCGCCATCCGGGCCGACAGGTGCTCGGGCGAGAACGGCTTGGTGAGGTAGTCGTCGGCGCCGTCGTTCAGCAGCCGTACGATCTCCGACTCGTCGTCCCGCGCCGTCGCGATGATCACGGGGACATCGGTGATGCCCCGCAGCATCTTGAGCGCCTCCGCCCCGTCCAGATCGGGCAGACCGAGGTCCAGGATCACTACGTCGAACCGGAAATGGGCGACCTCGCGCAACGCCTCCAGTGCCGTGCCGACGCTGCGGACCGTGTGGGCCGCGTCGGTCAGGTGCCGGATGAGGGCGGAGCGCACGAACTGGTCGTCCTCGACCACGAGCACACTTGCCATGGGCGGCACCGTACGCCATCCGGGCGAAGCCGGTCCCCTCGCCGGGTGACGTTGGTCCCGTGGGACAACAGCGAGCCTCGTGGTGCAGTATGGCCCGCGATGCCTCCTACGTCACCGTCGTCACCCCAGCCCCCCGCGCGCCCCGTGCGTCCCGTGCGGCGCGGTGTCGTGCACGCGGTGGCGTGGCTGCTGGCGACGGGGGCGTCCGTGACGCTGTCCTGGTGGGGCGTCCATACGGTGATGACCGGTACGGCGTACGACCCTCCGCAGGCGTTGCCCGTGACCGGGGAGCGGGCCGAGGCCGTGGCGCCGCAGGCCTCCTCCACGCACCGGCCCGAACCGTCGCCGTCGCCCTCGGCGTCGTCGGCTCCGCCCCGGGCCGTACGTTCCGCTCCGGCGCCGCCCGCCTCTACGGCACCGCCTTCCCGGTCCCCTTCGAGCACGCCGGGGTCTTCGGCGCGGGGTCCCTCTTCGGGGTCCGGGGCCGGGTCCGGGGCCGGGTCCGGGTCCGGGTCGGTCAAGAGCTACTCCACGCGGGGCGGGCAGGCGGTGTTCGACATCGGGACGTCTTCAGCGACGCTGGTGTCCGCCACTCCGGAGGCGGGGTGGTCGGTGCAGGTGTGGAAGCAGGCGTCCTGGATCCGGGTGGAGTTCACCTCCGGCGCGGACAAGGTCTCAGTCTTCTGCTCCTGGCACGACCATCCCCCACTGGTAGAAGTAGGCAGCTACTAGCTCGCCGCGAGGGGGCGCGGGGAACTGCGCGCTCAGCCACGACGCACCCGGCACTCTGGGGCGCTGCCCCAGGCCCCGCTCCTCAATCGCCGGAGGGGCTGGGAATTTGGGGCTGAGGCCAACGCCCATGGCCGGAGGCCGGAAGTGGGCGCTGAGATCAGCCCCGTCAGGGGCGCGGGGAACTGCGCGAGAAGCCCCACCGGGGCTGCACCCGAAGCACAACGATCACGCACCCGGCGCTGACATCCCCGTAAGGGGAGTTGGGTCAATGGAAGACCGAAGGGGGTGGGGGTGGGGAGGGTTTGGACGTGGGGTCCGTTGTGGGGGGCGCGCCCGCTGTGAAGTCCCGTAGGGCCCGCCCGTGCTCCACCCGCCCCGGATGAGGATCACTGGCGGCCCGCCGCGTCAACTCCGGCACAGCCAACACCCCCGCGGAAGCGACAAGCACCGCGTTCCCGAACCGCTTCCCCCGAAGAACCGCCGCGTCAGCCACAAGCGCAAGCTCGGGAAAGACGACCCCCGCGGTGGCGATCTGCCCCCGCAGATAGGCCAGCGGAGGCCCGTCCGCGAGGTTGGCGACATACGTGCCGCCCGCCCGCAACACCCGCCGCACCTCGCCCAAGAACTCCGTACTGGTCAGATGCGCCGGCGTCCGCGCCCCGCTGAACACGTCCGCGACGACGACGTCCGCCCAGTCGTCCGGCATCTTCGCCAGCGTCTCCCGCGCGTCCCCGGTCCGCACCCGGATCCGCGCCCCGGGGTCCAGGGGAAGCTCCCGCCGCACCAGTTGGACCAGCGCCCCGTCCCTCTCGACGACCTGCTGGGTGGAGCGCGGCCGGGTGGCGGCGACGTACCGCGCGAGGGTGAACGCGCCCCCGCCGAGGTGCACGGCGTGCACCGGCCGCCCGGGTTCGGCGGCGAGGTCGAGGACGTGCCCGATGCGGCGCTGGTACTCGAAGGCCAGCCGCGCGGGGTCGTCGAGGTCGACGTACGACTGCGGGGCGCCGTCGATGAGCAACGTCCAGCCCGCGGGCCGCTCCCGGTCGGGTATCAGCTCGGCGAGCCCCCCGTCGACGCTCTCGACGACCGGCTCCCGCGCCCCCCGCCCCGCGCCGCCGCCCTTGCGCCCCTGACTCCCGCGTGACCTCGCCATTCGCCCATTATCGGGCCCGCGGACCCGGACGGCTCAGCGGCAGCTGTCGGCGGCGGCGATGAGCCGCGCGGCCTCGTCGAGCGCGGCCCGCAGCACCACCGGGTCGGTGACCGGGCCGCCCGCACCCCTGCCGCCCGCCGGGTCGGGCGGCAGCAGCCAGCCGGTGCCCTCGCCGGGCGGTGCCGGGGAGGGGCCCCGGCCGGTCCGCGTGTGCGTACAGGCGCTGCCGGGGACGTCCCAGCCGTCGGCGGTGCCGGGCGGGACGAGGAAGCCGAGGGTGGCGCCGCCGTCGTGCAGCACCGGGCCGACGGGCTCGGCGCGGCCCCGGCGCAGGATGTCGACCGCCTCCAGGCCCTGCCGGGCGGGCACGGTCACCAGATCGCAGGCGCCGGGCTCCGGCGCCGGGCGCTGCCGCTCCGTCGACGCCATGGGCTGTGCCGGGTCCCTCACGTCGGCCCCTCCTCGCGTATGGGGTTTCGCCATACGGTTCAACGCCCGGCGGCGTCAACGGCAACGGCGGCACGCCGCCGCAAAGGATGGCAGTTCATGGCAGATCGTGGGTGAGATATCCGGTTTGTAGCCAAACACTGCGTGTCGGGCTCGTCACAGCCGGTACGTTCGAGCCTCGCCGCGAGCGCCGGAGCCGAACCGCCCCTGCCCGCGGCACGGTTCGCACGGGAGGCCCCTCGTATGACGTCGTCTCCGTACCATCCGGGCGCCCCGGCGGGTCAGCCCGCCGCGCGCCCCAACACCGCGTTCCGCGCGCTGCGCGGGGCGCGCTCACCGAGCGAGTTCGCCGCGCTGGTGCGGCGGGCCGCGCGGGACATCGGCGAGCGCGTGAGCTGCGACGCGCGCTACGTCGGGCGGGTCGAGGCCGGCGAGATCCGCTGCCCCAACTACGCGTACGAGCGCGTGTTCCTGCACATGTTCCCCGGCCGGACCCTGACCGACCTCGGGTTCACGCCCCGGTCCGCCGTGCGCGGCCGGGGCGGGCGCCCGAGCCCCGCCCCACCCGTACCTGCCAGTGAGTACCCGCACCACGAGTACACGCACCACGAGGAGAGCGACGTGCGGCGTCGCGCGTTCATGACCGGCGTGACCGGTTCGACGGCCACGGTGGCCGTCGCCACCCTGACCCCCTTCGGCGTGCCCGGCGCCGCCGCCCCCGGGCTCGACCGCCATCCGGCGCGGGCCGGGATCGGCGCGGTCGAGGAGGCGATCCGGCGCATCCGCGTCCTCGACGACCGGCACGGCGCCGACGGCCTGTACCGGCGGGCGGCGGGGCCGCTGCGGTCGGCGTTCGAACTCCTCGACGCGGGGGGCGCCGCCCGCTCCGACACCGCGCGGCTCCAGGCGGGCGCCGGGGAACTGGCCATCTCGGTGGGCTGGCTGGCGCACGACTCCGGACGTTTCGAGGACGCCCGCTCACACTACGCGGAGGCGCTGGCGACGGCGCGGGTGGCGGGGGACGCGGCGCTTGAGGCGCACGCCTTCTGCAACACGGCGTTCCTCGCGCGCGACGCGGGCCGCCCCCGGGAGGCGGTACGGGCGGCGCAGGCCGCGTCCCGGGTCGCCGCGTCGCTCGGCTCGGCGCGGCTGCTGTCGCTGCTGGCGCTGCGGGAGGCCGGCGGGTGGGCGGGGCTCGGTGACCGGCGGGCGTGCGAGCGGGCGCTGGCGCGGGCGCAGGCGTTGTTCGCGCGGGGCGCGTGTGACGCGGATCCGGAGTGGATGACGTTCTACGGGGAGGGGGAGCTGGAGGGGCTTGAGGCGCAGTGCTGGTCGGCGCTCGGCGAGTGGGGGCGGGCGGCGCGGCATGCGCGGCGGGCTGTCGCCCTCCAGGACCCGCACTTCACGCGGAACCGGGCTTTGTACACGGCGGAGTTGGCGGATGACCTCGCGCGGGCGGGGGTGCCGGATGAGGCTGCGGCGGCGGGGGTGCGGGCGGTCGCGCTCCTACGGGAGGTCCGCTCCTCCCGCATCCAGAACATGCTGTCGGCGACAGCGCGGGTATTGCTTCCGCACCAGCGTTCAGCCCCGGTCTCCACGTTCCTGACCCAACGGGCGTAACGAAAATTCTCCAGTGGGTGGCTCTGCCGGTGGGCTTCCTCGACTTTCGTCGTGGCTGATCGCGCAGTTCCCCGCGCCCCTAGGTGAGTGGGCGGTCCCGCCCGGCGGGTTTCCTCAACATTCGTCGTGGCTGATCGCGCAGTTCCCCGCGCCCCTGGAGGGGCGACTGCGTCGCACCCTCCTCCCCTGGGGAGCTGGGGCGAAGCCCCGCTTCCCTCAGGGGAAGCTGCACGAAGTGCATGCTTCAGGGGCGCGGGGAACTGCGCGAGAAGCCCCACCGGCCGGTAGACGACGAACTGCGGGCAGCCCCACCCACCCAGGGGGTGCGGGGGCCCCCGTGGGTGAGTTGGCGGTCAGAGCAAGTGGGCCGTTTCGTTCCACGACTCGATCACCGGCTCCCCATACGCCCACCCCAGCACAGACAACGACGTAGGACTGAGCCGCACCCGCGCGGCGAAATCGAGCGGCAACCCGAGCCACCGCGCCCCGATGGACCGGAGAATGTGCCCGTGCGCGAACACCAGCACATCGCGGTCAGCGCCCCGCGCCCACGCCACGACCTCGTCCGCCCGAGCCGTGACCTCCGCCGGCGACTCCCCGCCGGGAACCCCGTCGCGCCAGATGAGCCACCCGGGCCGCAGCTCCTGGATCTGCGCCGGCGTGAGCCCCTCGTAGTCGCCGTAGTCCCACTCCATGAGCGCGTCCCACTCCCGCGCCCGCTCCCCGAACCCGGCGAGCGCGCACGTCTCACTGGCCCGCACCAGCGGCGAGGTCCGCACCTCGGCCTCGGGCAGCCCGTCGAACGGCTCCCGAAGCAACCGCTCGCCGAGCAGCTTCGCGCCGCGCCGGCCCTCCTCCAGGAGCGGGATGTCCGTACGGCCGGTGTGGCGGCCGAGTCGGGACCATTCCGTCTGCCCGTGCCGGGCCAACAGGATGCGCGGTGCCATGAGCGGGACCTTCCAGGGGGATCGGGGGGTACGCGGTGAACAGGGGTCGTACGAGGTGCGACACCTCGTCCATCATCGCGCAAACCGGACGGCGGACCCGCGCCGGGCAACCAGGGCCCGGCGATCGACGTCTACGAGGGGCGGGGATCGTCCGGGCGGCCCCCTGTGGAACAGCGGAAGACCTTAGGGTGAGCACGTGGCCGGTGGCCGCCGAACGAGGGAAGAGGGGGCGCGGCCCGCATGGCGCAGCAGACCGACGACGCACCAGTCACGGAGGCGATATCCGGCGCCGGGCTGCGCTGGTGGACCGAGCTGCCGCTCATCGTCCTCGTGTACGGCGCGTACTCGGCGGGCCGGCTCCTCGCGCGCGGGGACGTGTCCACGGCCGTCGACCACGGTCTTGCGATACTCCGGGCCGAGAAGGCCGTCCACCTCAACCTGGAACACCCGCTGAACCGGCTGTTCACCCGCGAGGCGTGGATCGGTGTCCCCGCCGACTTCTGGTACGCCTCCCTGCACTACATCGTCACGCCGGCCGTCCTGATCTGGCTGTTCCGCCGCCGCGCGCATCTGTACCGCGCGGCCCGCACCTGGCTGATGACGTCCACGCTGATCGGTCTGATCGGCTTCACGCTCCTGCCGACGTGCCCGCCCCGGCTGCTCGCGGCGAGCCAGGGCTTCGTCGACACCATGGCGCAGTACAGCTCGTACGGCTGGTGGGGCGGGGCGGCGAGCGCGCCCAAGGGGCTCGGCGGGATGACGAACCAGTACGCGGCCATGCCCAGCCTGCACGTCGGGTGGGCGCTGTGGTGCGGGGTGATGCTGTGGCGGCACGGGCGTTCCCCGTACGCGAAGGCCGCGGGCGTCGCCTATCCGCTGATCACCACGATCGTCGTCATGGGCACGGCCAACCACTACTTCTTCGACGCGCTCGCCGGGGCCGCCGTGATGGGCGTGGGGCTGGCGCTGACCAGGCCCGTCATGCGGCTCGCGGCGCGGCTGCGGGCGCGGATCGGACTGTTCGCGGAGCCGGTCGGCGCCGCCCCTCGCGCCTCAGGGGCCCCGATTGTCAGTGGGGAGTGCCAGACTTCCCCGGGTGAGCGAATTCCCCGACAGCGCAAGGCCGCCCCGGCCCCTGACACGGGTGACGGGGCTGCCGCGGCGGCTCGCTGAGCTGCGCGGCCCCGACCTGCCCCCGCGTCCGCTGGACGCGCGCGCCCTGGCCGCCCTCGCGGCGAACCCGGGGTGTGACCGGCGCGCGCTCCTGGACGGCGCGGGCGTCGACAAGGCGCGGCTCGCGGACGCGCTGGGCGCGCCGTCGGCGTTCGGCCAGTCGCAGTTCGCGCTGGCCCGGGGCAATGTGTTCGAGGCCCGCGTGAAGGCGGACGGCGGCGCGCAGTTGCTGGCGCTGGTCCACGCGCGCGTGCCCGGCACGGGCGCGGAGCCGGTCCCCGATCTCGTACGGGCGCCTGACCTCGCGGCGACCGGCCCGCAGGGGCGCACGGCGCGGACCGCGCTGGCGCTGCGCGAGGCGGCGCGGGAGGCGGCCGAGTCGGGGGCGTGGACGTTCCTCGACCATCCGATGCTGGCGCTGGACGTGGCGGGCAGCCCCGCGTTCCTGGAGCCGGACGCGGTGGTGGTGCACCCGGACGGGAGCTGGACGGTCGTGGAGATCAAGTCGTTCCCGATGATCGACGGGGCGGCGGACGCGGCGAAGGTGGGTGCGGCGGCCCGGCAGGCGGCGGTGTACGTGCTGGCGCTGGAGGAGGTCGCGGCGCGGCTCCCGGAGACGGGCGCGGCCGTACGGGACCGGGTGGTGCTGGTCTGCCCGAAGGACTTCTCGAACCTGCCGGCGGCGTCCTCGGTGGACGTGCGCAAGCAGTTGTCGGTGACGCGGCGCCAGTTGCGGCGGCTCACGCGGATCGAGGAGATCGCGGCGCTGCTCCCGCCGGGCACCGCGTTCGACCCGGAGCTGCCCGCCGAGGAGCTGACGGCGGCGGTCGAGGCGGTGCCCGCGACGTACGCGCCGGAGTGCCTGGCCGCGTGCGAGCTGGCGTTCCACTGCCGTGAGCGGGCGCGCGGCGCGGGCGCGGTGACGGCGCTGGGCCGTTCGCTCCGCGCCGAGCTGGGCGGCCTGACCACGGTGGGCGCGGTGCTGGCGGCGGCGCGCGGCGAGAGCGGCGACCCGGAGGATCCGGCGGTGGCGGCGCTGCGCCGGGCGGCGGCCCTGCGCGCGGAGGCCCTGCGGGAGGGCGCCGGGGCGTGGGAGGCGGCCGGATGAGGCGCCCGCGAGACGACGTCCGAGGTCCCCGCACGGACGGCCGCCGCGCATCGCGCGCGTGCCGTGCGTCCCGCCACCGTGAGGAAGCACAGCGTTGAGCCTGATCACCCATCTGGCGCGGCTCGAAGCGACGAGCACCGGCCGCGCCCAGCCCCTGGCCACGGTCCGGCACCGGCATCTGTCGCAGCGCCCGCTGGTGTTCGTGCCGCTGACGACGTCCGGTGAGACGGGCGCGCCGCTGGGCGCGCTGGTCGGCACCGAGCGGACTTCGCCCCGGCTGCTCGTCGTGCCGCAGCCGCGCGACCGTGACCTGCGGTTCGCGTTCCTCGCGGAGCTGGCCGCGACGGTCCTGCCGTACCTGGACGCGTACGCGGGTGACGTGGAGGCCGCCGAGCGCGGCGAGACCGACCCGGCGACCGGCAAGAAGGTCAAGGTCGAGGTCGAGCTGTGCGCGGACGCCCCGCAGATCGTCGTGCCGGGGCGGGCGGGCATCGAGTTCGTCCGGCTGCTGGGCCGCTCGATGCGGTTCCGGCGTACGGCGGAGCAGGACCCGGACACGCCGTTCCCGGCACCGCCGCACGTGCCGCTGCTGGGCCGCTGGCTGACGCACTTCGGGGAGCGGGCGCGGGTGCCGGGCTCGTCGCTGCTGCTGGCGATGACCGACCTGCTGTCCCGGCACTGGGCGACGGGCCAGTCGAGCCTGGAGGACCAGCACCTGGGCGCGCTGCTCGCCTGGATCGACGCGCGGCCGGGGACGTCGGGCGCGGAGGCGGCGCGCCGGGCGGAGCTGGAGCGGGACGCGGCCGGGCAGTTGCGGTGCCCGCCGGCGGGCCCGGCGACGGACCCGGCGTTCGACAACAAGCTGCTGGCGCCCGCCATCGAGCGCTACGACCGGGCCCGTACGCGGCTCGCGGCGGCCGAGGACGCGGTGGAGGCCGACGGCAGGCTCGCGGAGCTGACGGCGGCCGAGCGGGAGATCCACGCGCTGGTCGAGTCGCGGACGCGGCCCACATGGGACGCGGTGTGGCGCGGGCTCGACGTGCTGTGCAAGCTGCCGGAAGGCAGCCGGGTCGAGGAGCGGTGGACGCGGGACCGCTGGTCGTTCACCATGCACCGCGACCGGGTGGCGGCCGGCGAGCCGCCGCAGCCGCGCCGCGACGACGCGGTGACCGCGGCGAACAAGCTGGCGACGCGCGAGCGCGAGCAGGCCCGCCTCGACGCGCAGGAGGCGCTGGACGATCCGCTGGTGATGGCGGGCCGCCGGCTGGCCGGGGAAGCGTTCGCGGGCGAGGTGACGGAGGTCGTCGCCGCGTACAACGACAAGAAGCGCCCGCGCCCGCTGGTCACCGTGCGCACCGACGACCGGCCGCACCTCGGGGAGCGCGTCAAGGTGT
Organism: Streptomyces sp. NPDC107550; assembly: GCF_055639095.1. Classification (NCBI taxonomy): domain Bacteria; kingdom Bacillati; phylum Actinomycetota; class Actinomycetes; order Kitasatosporales; family Streptomycetaceae; genus Streptomyces; species Streptomyces sp. NPDC107550. The sequence goes on along the minus strand of NZ_JBVKBC010000007.1, from coordinate 280,260 downwards.
ACCGCTCGCTGGACGGCAAGCCGCAGAGCGCCGAGTTCGTCGGGTACGAGGCCGAGGGCGACGCGGTCGTGCTGCGGCTGCTCGACAAGATGGGCCGGGGCAAGGAGCCCGACGAGGGCAGTGTGCCGGTCAAGGGCGACCGGGTGTGCTGGACGCTGTTCGAGCACGAGCAGCGGGGCGGGCCGAAGCTGCCGGAGCCGGAGGAGACACCGTGGACGCACGGGGGTCCGCCCGGGGCGGGCCCGGAGGCGCCGGACGCCGTGACGAGTGAGGACGTGCTGTGACCCTGCCGACCGGACGTGTCGTGACCCTGCCGACCGCCACCGCCACCGAACCCCGCGCTGAGGCCGAGGGCGCCCTCGACCCGGGCGCGGCCGCCGCGCTCGCCACCGACGCGATCCTGCGCGACACGCTGCACGGCGACGCGCGCGGGGTCGTCGTGGACTCGCCGCCGGGCGCCGGCAAGTCGACGCTCGTGGTGCGCGCCGCGCTCGAACTGGCGGCGGCGGGCCGCCCCCTGATGATCGTCGCCCAGACGAACGCGCAGGTGGACGACCTCGTCCTGCGGCTCCACGAGAAGAACCCCGAGCTGCCGGTGGGGCGCCTGCACAGCAGCGACCCGGACGCGTACGACAAGGCCCTCGACGACCTGCCCGGGGTGCGGACGTCGACGAAGGCGGGGGATCTCGCGCCGCTGCCGGTGGTGATCTCGACGGCGGCGAAGTGGGCGCACGTCAAGGACGTCGAGCCGTGGGCGCACGCGATCGTGGACGAGGCGTACCAGATGCGGTCGGACGCGCTGCTCGCGGTGGCGGGGCTGTTCGAGCGGGCGCTGTTCGTGGGCGACCCGGGGCAGCTCGACCCGTTCTCGATCGTGGGCGCGGAGCAGTGGGCGGGCCTGTCCTACGACCCGTCGGCGTCGGCCGTGTCGACGCTGCTCGCGCACAATCCGCAGCTTCCGCAGCACCGGCTGCCGGTGTCGTGGCGGCTGCCGGCGTCGGCGGCGGGGCTGGTGTCGGACGCGTTCTACCCGTTCACGCCGTTCCGCAGCGGTACGGAGGAGGGTGAGCGGGGGCTGGAGTTCCGCGGGGCGTCGGACGGGTCGGGCGTGGACCGGGTGCTCGACGAGGCCGCGGCGGCGGGCTGGGGGCTGCTGGAACTGCCTCGCGCGCACACGCCGCGAACCGATCCGGAGGCGGTGGCGGCGGTGGCGCTCGTCGTGCGGCGGCTGCTGGAGCGGGACGGGGTGACGACGTCGGAACGGGAGCCAGGGCGGGCGCCGCTCACCGCCGACCGGGTGTGTGTCGGCACCGCGCACCGGGATCAGGCGGCGGCCGTGCGGGCGCGGCTCGCGGAGCTGGGCGTCACGGGGGTGACCGTGGACACGGCGAACCGGTTGCAGGGGCGGGAGTACGACGTCACCGTCGTGCTGCATCCCCTGTCGGGGCGGCCCGACGCGACGGCGTTCCACTTGGAGACGGGGCGACTGTGCGTGCTTGCCTCCCGGCATCGGCATGCGTGTGTCGTGGTGTGCCGGGAGGGGGTGGCGGACCTGCTCGACGCGCATCCGTCGGCGGAGCCGGTGCAGCTCGGGGTGACGGTGAAGTTCCCTGACGGCTGGGAGGCGAATCACTCCGTGCTTGAACGGTTGCGGCGGCATCGGGTGTCTTGGGGGGCGGGGTCCGTCGCCGGGGGCGGGTTCGTCGTCGGGCGCGGGGTTCGTCGGGGCTGATCGCGCACCCTGCGGGGCTTCAGTGCCGTCCACCTCAAGCCCCTCCGGCGATTGAGGAGCGGGGTCTGGGGCGGAGCCCCGGGCGTCGTCGCCGGGTGCGGGGTTCATCGTGGCTGAGCGCGCAGTTCCCCGCGCCCCTGGCGGGGCTGACCTCAGCGGTGACTTTCGGGTGCCCCTTACGGGGCTGGGATCGGCGGGGTTGCGGGGCGGCGGAGAATGGGAGTGGTCCGGTTCGACGTGACGGGCCGTGCCCCTGCACGAGGAGGAACACCATGGCGGAGCCCGACCGGCCCCGTACCCCACAACCCCGCCTGCGCCCCGCCCCCCTGATCTTCGAACCGGCGGAGGCCACCGCGGACCCCGAGCACTTCTTCGACCTGGAGTCCATCGAGGACCCCCGCGAACTGCTGGCCCGCTCCACGGAACTCACGCACGCGTTCCGCGCCGCCGCGGACCGCTCCGTGGAGTTCCAGGCGATCGCCGCGGCCCAGCTCGCCGACCCGCGCCGGTTCGACCGGCTGACCACGGCGGACATCGCCGAGCGCGCGGAGTGGACGGAGGACTACGCGAAGAAGATGGTCGAGTTCGGGCGCGAACTGCTGCGCGGGGCCGAGGATCAGGCCCGCTGAGGCACCCCCGTAAAGATCGTTTGGCATATGCCAGAGGGGCAAGATACTCCACCCCGCCCCCTCCTGTCCCGATTTCCCGCAACCCTTTGGAGCAGGACCCTCACACCCTGTAGATGTAGGTGGCATGAGCACCGTGCACCCCCACTTCATGCCCGCCTCGCCCCTCACCACCGGTGGTTTGCAGGACCGTTTCGACGTGCAGGGCGTCACGCCCGAGGGAGCCGCGTGGCTCGCCTCCGCAGGAACGTATCCGCGCTCCACGCTCGCGCACTGGGAGTCCCGGCCGACGGCGCCCGTGGTGCTGCCGTGCGGGTCCGCCTTCGACGTGGTGAACGTGCCGTCGATCTTCGGGCGGCGGATGTTAGACCGACTCTGGGACGAGGGTCCCGGGTCCGGGCCGGTCGCGGCGTACCGGGGACGCATGCTCCTCTTCTGCGCGCCAGGTACGGCTCAGCGGCTGCCGTCGCTGCTGGAGTGGGAGGAGTGGGGGCCGGCCGTGCCGCCGCTGCTGTGTCATGGGCGGGGGGACGCGGTGACCGTGCCGGCGCCGGTCGCGGGGGCGGCGCCCGTGCTCGACCCGCACCTCGACTCGCGGTGGGTGGTCGCGCCCGATACGCGGCGGCCGTGGCTGCCGGGGCCCGAGGTCATGCTCTGGGCTTGTGTGCGGGCGGTTCGGGCGGGGGCGCAGGCGGCTGTGCGGGTATCGATTTTTCCTGGTGGGGATCAGGGTGCTAATGTCTACGACGTCAGCAGGCGCCGCTAGCTCAGTTGGTTAGAGCAGCTGACTCTTAATCAGCGGGTCCGGGGTTCGAGTCCCTGGCGGCGCACAGACAGCAAGGCCCTCCGTGCACAACGGGGGGCTTTTTGCTATGCCTACGCCCATTCCAGCCCCGTAAGGGGCGCGGGGAACTGCGCGCTCAGCCACGACGAAACCCGCACCCGGCGACAAGCCCTGGGGCTCCGCCCCAGACCCCGCTCCTCAATCGCCGGAGGGGCTTGAGGTGGACGGCACTGAAGCCCCGTAAGGGGCGCGGGGAACTGCGCGGCCAGCCACGACGAACCCGCACCCGGCGACGACGCCTGGGGCTCCGCCCCGGACCCCGCTCCTCAATCGCCGGAGGGGCTTGAATTACCGGCGCTGAGGTCAGCCCCGTCAGGGGCGCGGGGAACTGCGCGCTCAGCCACGGCGCAACCCGCACCCGGGATCAGGGCCTCAGGGCGCGCCCACTGTCACCGTGACTGTCCAGTTGCCGGAGGGGGTCGTTCCGGGGACCGTGACCTTGATGCGCGTACCCGGGACGGAGAAGCTCTCGCCGGGCCCGACCGGCGCGTCCGCCAGCGCCGGATACACCGAACCCCCCGCACACGCCCCGGTCCGGGGATGCGCGTCCAGCACCTGAACGGGCCCACCCCCGGACGGGGAATCACTGCGCACCCGGTACACGAGCACCCCCCGCCGGCACCCGGCGACATCGTTCCCGCCCCCGCCCCGCACCTCAAGGGCGACCGCACCCGCCGCCCCCGTCCGCACGACCGCCAGCTTCGTCCCGCGCCCCGCGCCGAACGGCCCGCCCGTCCGGGGGCCGGCGCTGAGCGGCTCCAGCGTCAGCCGGGTCTCGCCGGTCCGCGTCACGCACGCCACCTGCCGGGGATCGAGCCAGCCGAGCTTCCACTTGTGCCAGCCGAAGAAGTCCGGCGCGAGCCCGAACTGGCTGCCCATGACGTCCCAGTCCCCCACGTACGTGTCCCAGTCCCCCTTGCCGTCGGCGGGCCGGTGGTAGAGGTCGGGCAGGTCGAAGACGTGGCCGGTCTCGTGGGCGAGGACGTTGCGGTCGGGCGGATGGTGTTCGAAGACGGTGACGACGCGCCGCAGCTCGGTGCCGTCGGCGCGCAGCGGCCGGTCGAGGTTGACGACCTTCGTGGCGTCGGAGTCGACACCGGGCGCGTCCGGGTCGGCGACGAAGTACACGACGTCGTACTTGCCGAAGTCGGTGTGCGGGTCGGCGGCCGCCAGGGCGTCCCGCAGATAGGCGCCGCGGTGACCCGCGTCCCAGTCCCGCTTTATGGCGTACGCGGTGGAGGGGCGCGGCATCCGCGTCCACTGCCGCTGCGGGTGCGGGACCAGGGAGAACGTGCCGTAGGAGGCCCGCTCGAAGAAGCGGCTGGTGGCGGGGAAGTAGTCGGCGGTGAGCTGGTCGGGGCTCACCTCGGGGACGGAGTCGGGGAAGGAGAGGAAGACGAGGAGGGCGTCGAGCCGGCCGCGCGGGCGCGGGTAGGCGGGGTTCCAGGTGTCGACGCCCTCGGAGTGGTGGTCGGCGGTGCGTTCCAGCGCGCAGGGGCCCGCGGCGGAGGCGGCGACGGCGGGTCCCGCGACCAGGCCGGTGGCGGCGAGGGCGACGAGAGCGGTCAGCGCCGCCGTGGTCGCGCGCAGGCGGGCCCTGTCCACTCCCCCGAGTGGCTGCGGACGCGGCAAGTCGACCTCCGGGAGGGGAAAGCGGGACACCCCACCCAGACTGTTGGCTTTGCTCCCGTTACGCCCTGTTTATCTGGCCCGGACGAGTGAGGGCGTCATCCCTCGTGGACCCTCGTACGGTCACCGAACGTCACAATTGGACGACGCCGGAAAGAAGCCCGTACGGAAGTGGGCATAAACGGTCCGACGGGTCGCCGGGCGCGCCGAGGAGCGGCGCGCGGCCCGTGGACAAGGCTGGAAGGGCCGTCCGACCTGCCTCTATGATCGGCACACTTTCTGCCGGGACCCGGCTGCCCCAGACCACGCAACCATTCGACGCACTGCGGGAGCGAGCGGTGAGCGCACAGCCTGAAGGCCCCACGACCGCGGCACAGGCGCCCCCGCCCGGTCCGCGCCGCGACGCCCTCACGGAGCGTGGCGACCGGCGTCCGGCCACGGACCCGGCGGTACGGGCGGCGGCCTGGCCCGCGCTGTGCGCGGCGCCGCTGGCCCTGCTGCTGGTGGACCGCCGCGGCCAGATCGCCGCCGCCAACGACGCGGCCCGCTCCCTCCTGCTCGGCGACGCGGGCGAGACAGGCGAGGCGGGCGGCCGGCCGCTCACCGGCCGCGTCGCCGCCGACGTGCTCGACCTCGCGTCGGACCCGCGCACCTGGCACACGTACCAGGAGGTGCTGCGCGGGCGCGAGGCACGGCTGAGCCGGACGCGGCGGCTGGGGCACGCGGCGGGCCGCGCGGTGTGGGTACGAGTGGAGGTCGCGCCGGTGCCCGGGAGCGAACTGCTGCTGGCCTCGCTCACCGACGTCAGCGCCCACCGCGAACTGAAGGCACGCCTTCGCCACCACCGGATGCACGACCCGGTGACCCGGCTCGCCAACCGCGCGCTGTTCTTCGAGCGGCTGACGGGCGCCCTGGAGGCGGGGGCGTACGAGGGGACGGGCACGACCGGGCGGGTCGGCCTGTGCTACCTGGACCTCGACGGGTTCAAGGCCGTCAACGACACGCTCGGCCACCACGTCGGCGACCGCCTCCTGACGGCGGTCGGCGAGCGGCTGACGCGGGTCGCCGAGCGCGCCCGGCGCACCTCGGGCGCGCCGCTGGTGGCCCGGCTCGGGGGCGACGAGTTCGCGCTGCTCGTGGAGGACTCCACGGGTACGCGGCAGCTCACCGACCTCGCGGAGGCGGTGCTCGGGGCGTTGCAGGAGCCGTTCGACCTGGCGGGGCAGCGGCTCGCGGTGTCGGCGTCGGTCGGGGTGGTCGAGCGGCATGTCACCGGCACCTCGTCCACGGGGCTCATGCAGGCCGCCGACACGACGCTGTACTGGGCGAAGGCCGACGGGAAGGCCCGCTGGACCCTGTTCGACCCCGAGCGCAACGCGCACCGGATGACCCGGCAGGCCCTCGCGTCGGGGCTGCGGCAGGCCGTGGAGCGCGGCGAGTTCGTCCTGGAGTACCAGCCGCTGGTGCGGATGACGGACGGCGGGACGATCGGCGTGGAGGCGCTGGTGCGCTGGCGGCACCCGCAGTTCGGGCTGCTCACGCCGAATCGGTTCGTCCCGCTGGCCGAGGAGGACGGCTCGATCGTGCAGCTCGGGCGGTGGGTGCTGCGCGAGGCGTGCCGGCAGGCGCGGGCCTGGCAGCTCGCGCACCCGGACGCCGAGCCGCTCACCGTCAGTGTGAACGTGGCGGTGCGTCAGGTCTGGGACTCCGACCTCGTCGCGGACGTCGCCCGCATCCTGCGCGAGACCGGACTCGCGCCTGAGCTGCTGCAACTGGAGCTGACCGAGTCGGCCGTCATGGGGTCGGCGGGGCGGCCGTTGCAGGCGTTGCAGGCGCTCAGCGACATGGGCGTGAGCATCGCCATCGACGACTTCGGCACGGGGTACTCGAACCTCGCGTACCTGAGCCGGCTCCCGGTGTCGGTGCTGAAGCTCGACGGCTCGTTCGTACGCGGCTTCCAGGACCGTGACGGCACGCTCGCGGACCCGGCGGACGCGGTGATCGTCGAGGCGATGGTGCAGCTCGCGCACCGGCTCGGGCTGAGCGTGACCGCGGAGTGCGTGGAGACGGCCGGGCAGGCGGACCGGCTGCGCCGCATCGGCTGCGACGTCGGTCAGGGCTGGCTGTACTCGCGGGCGGTCACCCCCGAGCGGATCTCGGCGCTGCTGGAGCGCGGCCGGGCCGCGTAGGGGACGGTCGAAAGCCCCGCGCGGCCCGGCCGGGCGTCTCAGGCGGTGGGCATGCCGTAGGCGTCGGCGATCAGGTCGTACGAGCGCACGCGGATCTCCCCGCTGTGCGCGTTCGCCGTCAGCATCAGCTCGTCGGCGCCGGTGCGCTTGGCGAGGTCGTCGAGGCCGGAGCGGACCTCGTCGGGGGTGCCGTGGATGACGTTCGCGTTCCAGGAGCGCACGAAGTCCCGCTCCATCTCGCTGAACACGTGGGCCTCCGCCTCCTCCGGGGTGGGGACGAGCCCGGGGCGGCCGGTGCGCAGGCGGACCATGTTGAGCGCGGCGGCCATCACCTGGCGGCGGGCCTCGGTGCCGTCGTCGTCGGTGGCGAGCGCGGAGACGCCGATCATCGCGTACGGCTCGGCGAGGACCTGCGAGGGCTGGAACGACTCGCGGTACAGGTCGAGCGCCGGGATCGTGTTCTGCGCGGAGAAGTGGTGGGCGAACGCGAAGGGCAGGCCGAGCGCTCCGGCGAGGCGGGCGCTGAACCCGGACGAGCCGAGCAGCCAGACCGGCGGGCGGTGCGGGTCCTGGACGCCGCCGGGCGAGGTCGCCTGGACCGGGCCCGGGACCGCGTGGATACGGGAGTAGGGGTGGCCGTCGGGGAAGTCGTCGTCCAGGAACCTGATCAGCTCCGCGAGCTGCTGCGGGAAGTCGTCGGCGCCCTCGTTCAGGCGGTCGCTGCGGCGCAGGGCGGCGGCGGTGGCGCCGTCGGTGCCGGGGGCGCGGCCGAGGCCCAGGTCGATACGGCCGGGGGCCATCGCCTCCAGCGTGCCGAACTGCTCCGCGATGGCCAGGGGGGCGTGGTTGGGGAGCATGACTCCGCCGGAGCCGAGGCGGATGCGGGTGGTGTGGGCGGCGAGGTGGGCGAGGATCACCGCCGGGGACGAGGAGGCGACGCCCGGCATCGAGTGGTGCTCCGCGACCCAGTAGCGGTGGTAGCCGCGGCGCTCCGCCAGCCGGACGAGGTCCGCGGCTGTGCGCAGGGCCTGGGTGGCGGTGCGGCCGGCACCTACGGTGACCAGGTCCAGGACGGAGAGGGGGGTACGGGGGGTGGGCGGCACGGGTCCTCCAACTGGCGTGTGCCTGTACGGGTGCCCTGGCTTTAGCGGAGTCCACCTCCGTTTTATTCCCCGGGTGATCCGGGGCTCGGCCCGCTGCCCTGAACGCGGGTGGCTCCGGCCGGTGGGTCACCTCGACTCGCGTCGTGGCTGGCCGCGCAGTTCCCCGCGCCCCTGAAGCATGCACTTCGTGCAGCTTCCCCTGGGGGAGGTGGCGACGCAGTCGCCCCGACAGGGGCGCGGGGAACTGCGCGGCCAGCCACCCACCGGCCGGAAGATGGTCATCCGCCTCAGGGGGCAGGGCCTGTCAGGGGGACTGGATCACCGGGGTTTTGGTGAAGAGGGTGCCTAGGGCGGGGGCGTTCACTCGGCGGCCGGCGAGGCGAAGCGCCTCCCAGACGGTGACCTGATTCGCCGTGAGAACGGGCTTGCCGAGCTCCTTCTCCAGGTCCCGCACGAACGCCGCCGTATGCAACGCCGTATCCGGCAACAACACCGCCTCCGCCTCCGGATGATCCCCTGCCCGGGCCATCGCCAGCACCTCGTCCCACCCCCACGTACCGACTTCCGCCGCGGTGATGATCCCGCTCCCCCGCACGGACAGCACCTCCACCCCCGCCGCCTTCAGAAACGCGGCGAAGTGCCCGGCGACGTCCTCGGGATAGGTCGCGGCGACGGCGACGCGCCGCACCCCGAGTTCCGCGGCGGCGTGCGCGAACGCGAAGGACGTACTGGACGCGGGAAGCCCGGCCGCCACGGCGAGGGAGCGGACCTGTTCGTGCGCGCCGTCCCAGCCGAAGACGAAGCTCCCTGAGGTGCACGCCCACACGACCGCCTCCGCGCCGGACAGCCGCACCTCCTCGACCCCGGCGGCCAGCCGCTCCGCCGCGCCCATCCGCAGCAGCGCGTCGACGCGGTGCGCGTCCTCGCCGATGTCGGTGTGCACGACCGTCAGCCGTACGTCGCTGTCGATCAGCATCTCGATGCGCGGGTAGTCGTCCTCGGCGGAGTGGCCGGGGTAGAGAAATCCGAGCGCGGTCATGCCTATGCCCACCCTTCCTGTCCCTCCGGAAGTTCCGGAAGTCGTCCCTCCGGGAACCCCGGAAGCGCTTGGCCCTGGTCCGGCAGGGGCCACTGGCGGCGCGCCTGCGGGTCCAGGAGCGCCTGGTACGGCCCCACGGCCCGGGTACCCACTCGGGCGAGGGCTGCCCACATCGTGACCTGATTGGCCGAGATCACCGGTATTCGCAGTTCCGCCTCCAGTTGGGGGATGACGTCGTACGTCGGCAGGTTCGTACAGCTGATGAACAGCGCGTCGGCACCGTCGGCCGCCGCCGCCCGCGCCATGTCGGCCACGTCCCGGTACGGCACCTTCCAGATGTGCCGGGTCAGGCCCAGGTAGGCGCGGCCCACGACCGTCGTGCCGGCCTCGGCGAGGTACTCCTCAAGCGACTCGGTGACCGAGCGGGTGTAGGGGGTGACGAGGGCGATGCGGCGCGCGCCGAGTTCCGCGAGGGCTTCGAGCAGGGCGCCGGACGTGGTGAGCGCGGGCAGCTCGCCGGCCCGGCGCATCGCCTCGCACATCGCGCGCTCACCGGCGATGCCGCCGACGAAACTGCCGGAGGTGCAGGCGTAGGCGAGGACTTCGGGTTCGGCGGCGCCGAGCGCGCGGACCGCCTCGCCGAGCGTCTCGTGCTCGCTGACGAGGCGCGCGAGGTCGAGGCTGACCTCGACGGGCACGAACGGCGTACGGGTCAGGTGCAGGGAGACCTCGTCGGGCACCCAGCGCCACAGTTCACGGTCGAGGGCGAAGTCGAAGGGTGCGACGACGCCGACTCCGCGCTGCGGCTGCGGTCCCCCCAGAAAAGAGACGTCCATGAGCAGGCCCCACGTTTCAGCGGATGTGTTGGGTTGCCGGGATGTGCCCGGGTGGTGCTGAGACCGGCGAACCGCCGGGACGTCGGGACAGCGAGGACGGAGGGCTTCCGCGCGCGGTACACCCCCTTGTTGACGAAGGTAGGTTCAGGTGCCAGCGTGGTCAATCCGCCCAAGTCAGACGGGACGCACACGGTCCCCGGGAAAGCCGTTCGTCCCAAGAAACCCCCAAGAAAGCGGAGTTTCGTTGCGTAACGATCATGTGCCCGAGGGCCGGAAGCCCACCGTGCTCGTCCTCGACGCCGCTCCCCCGGCGCCCCCGCCCCGGCTCGAACCGCTCGCCGGACGGGCCGAGGTGCTGCACGCGTCGGGGGCGGCGGATCTGGCCGCGCTGCTGCCGCGCGCCGACGTGCTGCTGGTGTGGGACTTCCTCTCCGACGCCGTACGGGAGGCGTGGCCTGCGGCCGGGCCGGGTGCGCGGCCGCGCTGGGTGCATACGGCGAGCGCGGGCGTGGACCGTCTGATGTTCCCCGAACTCATCGGCTCCGACGCGGTGTTGACGAACGCGCGGGGCGTCTTCGACGGGCCCATCGCCGAGTACGTGGCCGCGCTCGTCCTCGCCATGGGCAAGGATCTGCCGCGCACGCTCGCGCTCCAGGGGCACCGCGAGTGGCGGCACCGGGAGACGCGGCGGATCGCCGGGACGCGCGCGTGCGTCGTCGGCTCGGGGCCCATCGGGCGGGCCGTCGCGGGCCTGCTCGAAGCGCTCGGCATCAGCACGGTGCTGGTCGGGCGGCGGGCGGCGGCCGGGGTGCGCGGGCCCGAGGAGCTGGACACCCTGCTCGCGGAGGCGGACTGGGTGGTGTGCGCGGCGCCGCTGACCGAGCAGACGCGCGGCATGTTCGACAAGCGGCGGTTCGCGCTGATGCGGCCCTCGGCGCGGTTCGTGAACGTGGGGCGCGGCCCGCTCGTCGTGGAGGCGGACCTGCTGGCGGCGCTGGAGGATGGGCGGATCGCGGGCGCGGCCCTCGATGTGTTCGCAGCCGAGCCGCTGGCGCCGGACCATCCGCTGTGGACGGCGCCGGGCATGATCGTCTCCCCGCACATGAGCGGCGACACGGTGGGCTGGCGCGACGAACTCGGAAAGCAGTTCCTCGCGTTGTACGACCTGTGGGAGTCCGGGCGCCCGCTGGTGAATGTAGTCGACAAGGAACGTGGGTATGTCCCGGGGAACGGATCGCACTGAGGGCACTGAGGGCACTGAGGGCACTGATCCGACGGGTGGGCCTCACTGATCTCACCGATCGCTGAGCCACTGTGACCGACGCTTCGCGCTGGAGGGCGGATGACGACCGAGCTCACGGGACTGACCGCGCGGGAACTTCTCGACGGGTACCGCAAGGGCGAGTTCAGCCCGCTGGAGGCGACGCGGGCGGTCCTCGCCCGGATCGAGGCCGTCCAGCCCGAGCTGAACGCGTTCGTGCGCGTCGACGGCGACGGCGCGCTGGAGGCGGCCCGCGCGAGCGAGGAGCGGTGGCGGCGCGGCGAGCCGCAGGGGCTGCTCGACGGGGTGCCGGTGACGGTGAAGGACATCCTGTTGCAGCGCGGGGCGCCCACGTTCAAGGGGTCGCGTACGACGCGGGAGCAGGGGCGCTGGGACGAGGACGCGCCGTCGGTGGCGCGGCTGCGGGAGCACGGCGCGGTGTTCGTGGGCAAGACGACGACGCCCGAGTTCGGCTGGAAGGGCGTCACGGACTCGCCGCTGTCGGGCGTCACGCGCAATCCGTACGACACGTCCCGCACCGCCGGCGGATCCAGCGGGGGCAGCGCGGCGGCCGTCGCGGCGGGGGCGGGGCCGCTGTCGCTGGGTACGGACGGGGGCGGGTCGGTGCGGATCCCGGCGGCGTTCTGCGGGATCTTCGGGCTGAAGCCCACGTACGGGCGGGTGCCGCTGTATCCGGCGTCGGCGTTCGGCACGCTCGCGCATGTCGGGCCGATGGCGCGGGACGCGGCGGACGCGGCGCTGATGCTGGACGTCATCAGCGGCGCCGACCCGCGCGACTGGTCCGGGCTCGCGCCGGCGCCGGGCAGCTTCCGGGACGGGCTGCACGACGGGGTGCGGGGGCTGCGCGTCGCGTACTCGCCGTCGTTCGGCGGGCAGGTCGCGGTGCGGGGGGACGTGGCGGCGGCGGTACGGGCCGGGGTGACGCGGCTCGCCGAGCTGGGGGCGTACGTGGAGGAGGTGGACCCCGACTTCACCGATCCCGTGGAGGCGTTCCACACGCTGTGGTTCAGCGGGGCGGCGCGGGTCGTTCAGCAACTGCCTGCTTCTCAGCGGGAGTTGCTGGATCCCGGGCTGCGGGAGATCTGTGAGCGGGGCGCCCGGTACAGCGCGCTGGACTATCTGGCGGCGGTCGATGTGCGGATGGAGCTGGGGCGGCGGATGGGGGTCTTCCACTCCACGTACGACGTGCTGGTCACGCCTACGCTGCCGATCACCGCGTTCGGGGCGGGGGTGGAGGTGCCGGCGGGGTCGGGGCTTCGGCGGTGGACCGGGTGGACGCCGTTCACGTATCCGTTCAACCTCACGCAGCAGCCTGCGGCGACCGTGCCGGTGGGGCGGGGGGCGGATGGGTTGCCGGTGGGGTTGCAGGTGGTGGGGGCGCGGCATGCGGATGCGGCGGTCCTTCGGGTGGCGGGAGCGGTGGGGGGCGGCGCGTCCTGAAGCCCCCTGCGCCTCCGGCACCCTGGTTTCCCGGTTTCAGGCCCCCTGAAGTGACCGTATTGCGCAGTTCCCCGCGCCCCTGGGGAGTTGGCCGGCTCAGGGGCGTTACACCTGGGGGTGCGCCACCGGGTCGTATCTCGACCACCGGCCGGTGGGTGGCTGGTCGCGCAGTTCCCCGCGCCCCTGAAGCATGCACTTCGTGCAGCTTCCCCTGGGGGAAGCGGGGCTTCGCCCCCGATGGAGGTGGCGACGCAGTCGCCCCGACAGGGGCGCGGGGAACTGCGCGAGCAACCACGACGAAAGTCGAGGAAGCCCGCCGGCCGGAGCCACCCACCCACCTAGGGGCGCGGGGAACTGCGCAAGACGGTCACTGCAAGCGGCCTCCGCCGGAGAACTCCCTAGGGGCGCGGGGAACTGCGCAAAGCGGTCACTTCAGGGGGCCTCTGCCGGAGAACTGGGTCAGGCGGCGATCGGGACGCGGGCGGCGTACTGGCGGGCCAGCGCGGCCAGTTCACGCAAGAACGTGTCCTCGTGCGCCCGCACGAAGAAGTGCCCGCCCGGCATCGTACGGACCTCACACCCCCGCCCCGCGTGCCGCCGCCACGAGACGACCTCCGGCACCGACACCAACCGGTCCCGCCGCCCCGCGAACAAGTGCAGCGGCACCCGCAACGGCTCGGCGGAGGCCGAAGCACCCTGCCCCGTGCACAGCAGCAGGTCGTCGCGGGCCACGGGAAGCAGCGCGGAGAGGAAGTCCGGGTGTTTCAGGAGGACTTGGGGGATGCCGCCGAGCGCGGCGAGGGAGTCGATCAGCTCCTCGTCGCTGGCCTCGGGCCGGGCGATCTGCGGCGCCGGCAGATGCGGGGCGCGGTAGGCGCTGAGCACGACGGCGAGCGGCAGCGGCGCCCCGCGCCGCTGGCGGCGGGCGGCGAGGGAGTAGGCGATGAGGGCGCCCATGCTGTGCCCGTAGAAGAGGTGCGGGCGCTCCAGTTCGGCGTCCAGTTCGGCGTCCATGTCGTCGATGAGCGCCCGCAGGTCGGTGAACCGGGGTTCGTCGATGCGCCCTTCGCGGCCGGGCAACTGGATGGGCAGCACCCGCACCCCCGCGCCGTGCGCGTCCAGGGTCCGCTGCCAGCGCCCGTACGCCGACGCGCCGCCGCCCGCGTACGGGAAGCAGAACAGCCGTACGTCCTCGTGCGTGCTCTCGTCGATGCCGCTCCGGGACAGGTATCGGGTCATCTCGCTCCGCCTCGGGGTCATTCCAGCGTGGGTGCGCCGGCGGGATCCGTCCCGGGGCCGGTGCGGCGGCCGAACGGACGGCGGGTGCCCGGCCCGCGCCGTGTGGTGCGCGCGGGCGGGGCGCCCCACCGTCCGGGAGGGCGCCGGCAGGGCCCCGGGACGGATCCCGGCCGACGTGGTCAGCATGCGGTTGACGCCTAAAGTGTGGCCAAATCTGTTCGTACGTACGGGAGTTGGCGGTCCGGAGCGCGTCAAGGCGGGCTTTAGGAGGCGGTGTCAGGGTGGGTTCAGCGCCGCAGGACGTCGGCGCCCCCCGTGAGAGCGGGCCCGTCGGCCGCCGACCATCCCCCCGGCCCGACGGGCCCGCCCGCGCGGTACCCACGCCAACGCCCGCAGTACACACGGGACTTGTGCGCACTGGCAGGCTGGCAGGCTCAGCCGGTCGGCGCCGCCGACAGCAGCCACATGCCCGGGCGCACTTCGAGCGGCACCCCCGTACCGCCCCCGCCGCCTGCGCCCGCGCTCACCGCCCGCGTCGTGCGCAGCGCGTACTCCTGCCAGCGGCGGTCCCCGGTGCGGTCCGCCCAGCGGGCGCACTCCGCGAGCCGTGCCAGCGCCTCCGGTGCCCGGCCCTCGCGCAGCGCGACCAGCGCGAGTCCGCGCAGCGCGTGGGCCGCGCCCCGCGCGTCCCCGGCCGTCCGGGCGCCGGACAGGGCCCGTACGTAACCGCGTTCGGCCCGCGCGACCCGGCCCTGCCCGAGCAGGACGTCCGCCTCGCCCGACAGGCAGCGCGCCGCCGAGATCCGGTCGCCGCACTGCGTGAACAGGTGCCAGGCCAGCCGGTAGCGGTCGAGGGCCGCCGTCGACAGGTGCCGCTGCCAGTCCAGGTCGGCCAGCGAGCGCAGCAGCACCGCCTCCGCCTGGGGGTCGCCCGCCTGCCGGGCCGCGTCGAGCCCGAGCCCGTGGCTCAGCTCCCAGTCGTCCCAGACGGCCGCCGCCTCGTAGTACCCGGCGCTCGCCGACGCGAGGCCGAAGCACAGCGGCCACAGGCCGCCCGCGTGCGCCTGCCGCACCGCCTCCAGCAGCCCCGCCGACTCCTCCTGGAACCAAGCGAGCGCCGCCTCCCCGATGAGTTCGGCCGGATCGATGCCCGCGGGGGCCCGCACGGGCCGCGCCAGCCGGTCCCGGCCGGGGGCGAGGCGTTCGTCGGCGTAACGGGCCAGCGCCAGGAACGCCCGGCACAGCCGGTCCGTCGCCGCCGGCGATCCGGCGCCCAGCAGCTCCAGCGACAGCGACCGCAGCAGCGGATGGAACCCGTACCGCACCTGCGTCAGCCGGCCCGGCGCCGGGCGCGCCTCCAGGAGCCGGCTGCGCACCAGCTCCTCCACGTGCCGGTCCGCCTCCGGCGGCGGGCACGCCAGCAGCGCCGCCGCGCTCCACAGCGGGAAGTCGGGCAGCGGCGCGAGCCCGAGCAGCCGGAACGCCAGCCGCTCCTGCACCCCCGCCTGCCGGTACGCGGCCAGCAGGCTTCCCCGTACGTCTAGGTCGCCGAGGGCGAGCGCGGCGAGCCGGGTCCGTTCGTCGGTGAGGCGGGCGACGAGATCGGCGGCGCTCCAGTGCGGGCGCGCGGCGAGGCCGGCGGCGGCGACCCGCAGGGCCAGCGGCAGGTTCCCGCACAGGGCCGCTATCCGCGCCGCGTCCCGGGGCGCGGCCCGCATCGCCTCGCCGCCGCACCGCGTCAGCAGCTCCAGGGACTCCTGCTCGCTGAACACGTCCAGGACCAGATGCCGCGCCTCCTCCAGCGCGCCGAGCGCCTGCCGGCTG
This sequence comes from Streptomyces sp. NPDC107550, assembly GCF_055639095.1. NCBI lineage: Bacteria > Bacillati > Actinomycetota > Actinomycetes > Kitasatosporales > Streptomycetaceae > Streptomyces > Streptomyces sp. NPDC107550. Next base: position 264,477 of record NZ_JBVKBC010000007.1, on the reverse strand, counting down.
GTCAGCAGCACGGTGAGGTCCGGGGCGGCGGCCAGCACGGGCCGCACCTGCGCCTCCGACACCACGTCGTCGAGGACGACCAGGACGCGCCGGCCCCGTGTCCGCGCGTACAGCAGTTCGTCGGTGTCGCCGGCCGCTCCCGCCGCCGGGTCCTCGCGGACCGCGCCCGGTGTCTCGCCGAGCCGCCGCACGAGCGCCGACAGCACCGCCGCCGGCTCCAGCGCCCGGCCGCCCGCGTCGCGCAGCAGGAGCAGCACCCGCCCGTCGGGGAAGTGGCCGCCCGCCTCGTGCGCGAGCCGCGCCACCAGCGCCGTCTTGCCGACCCCCGCCCGCCCCGACACGGCGAGCACCCGCCCGGTCGCGGGCCCGGCCCCGGCGAGGAAGCGGCGCCCGAGCGCGAGCTGCGCGGTCCGCCCCGTGAAGTCGCTGACGGGCGCGGGCAGCCGCACCACCGGCCCCGCCGCCACGGCCGCGACCGCCGTACGGGGTTCAGGGGCGTCCGGCGCGTCGCCCTGCCACGCCAGTCGGGGGTCGCCGGCGAGGATGCGTTCTTGCAGGCGGCTCATGACCGGGCCGGGCTCGACGCCCAGCTCCGTGACGAGCGCGCGGCGCGCCCGGTGGTACACGTCCAGGGCGTCCGACTGCCGGCCCGAGCGGTACAGCGCCACCATCAGATGGCAGTGCACGGTCTCGCGCAGCGGATGGTCGTGGACGAGCGAGCGCAGCTCCCCGATCAGCTCCTGGTGGCGGCCGAGGCGCAGGTCGGCGGCGATGCGCTGTTCGACGACCTCGGCGCGCAGCTCGTCGAGCCTGATCGCGGAGGACTCCAGCGTCGGCCCGTGCGGGATGCCCGACAGCGCGGGCCCGGTCCACAGGTCCAGGGCGCGGCCCAGCAGGCGGGACGCCTCCCCGTACTCCTTGCGGTGGTGGGCGGCGCGGCCCTGTTCGCGCAGCGCCTCGAAGGCCAGCAGGTCCAGGTCGTCGGCGCCGACCTGGAGGAGGTAGCCGGGCGGGCGGGTCAGCAGGGGCTGGGAGCCGTCGGGGGTGCCCTCCACGAGTGCCTTGCGCAGCTGGGAGACGTACACCTGGAGGGTCGTCGTCGCGGTGCGCGGCGGCTCGGTGCCCCACAGCTCGTCGATCAGCGTGTGCGTGGACACGACGCTGTTCGCCTGGATCAGCAGGGTGGCGAGGACGGCCCTCGGCTTCGCCGCGGACGGCGTGGCCGGGGACATCCGGATCGGCCCGAGGACACGGAAGCGCATGCCGGGCCTAGCAGTCCTGGAGCACGGTCGCGGACACCTGCGCGACCTCGCGCTCGCCCTGGAGGAACGACAGATGCAGCCGCGCCGAGGGCCGGCCCGCCGCGTCCCTGACCGTGCCGCCCTTGGCCCGCACCGTGCAGTCCAGGGCCAGCTCCGGTTCGGCGTAGCCGCGGAACGCGGCGCGCCAGCGGGTCAGCAGCGTGTGCGCGGGCAGGAAACCGTGCAGCTCCGCGGCGGCGAGCAGCGCGGCCTGCCGGGACGCCTCCAGATACAGGGCGGCCGGCACCTCGTCGGAGCCGTCGGCGAGTACGGCGGCCGCGGCGGCCGTGTCCACGGGCAGCACCAGCGTGCCGTCCTCGCCCTGCGCGGGCAGCCCCACGAACACGTGCCGCGCCGCACGCTGCCCCACCCGCTCCGGCTCCGGGGCGCCGACGGTCCCGGCGGGGCGGGCGAGCGGCGCGCGCTCGCTCTCCAGCCGCCCGGCGACGCGGTGGGCGCGGTGCACGCCGGGGCTCAGGAACACCAGGCGGGCGCCCGCCGTACCGCAGTGCCGCCCGTCGATGGCGACGTCCGCCTCGCAGCTCAGGCCCCTGGGGACGCCGGTGACGACGTCCGCCGGGGTCAGCGCCAGATCCAGCGAGATCCGGGCGGGCCCGCCGGTGTGCCGCCAGCCGTCCACGTCGGTGATCTCGGTGCCGGCGGTGGCGACGGCCGTGATCCGCTTCTCCGGCACCCGGAAGTACTGGCGTGCGGCGAACACGGCGGCCCTGCGCAGCGCCTCCATCGGGAACAGCAGGTCGTGGAAGGGCAGCGGGCCCCCGTCGTACACCGGGTGCGCCTCGGGCAGCTCCGTGGCGAACGCGAACCGCTGCCGGGCGGGCGCCGCCGTCCCCAGCAGGTACGACTCGGGGCTGTCCGGCTTGTGCACGAGGTGCTGCGGGCCGGGGAAGAACGGGGTGAGCGCGACAGAGCTGTCCATACGAAGTCCTCCGCGGCGTGATCCGGGTCCCGGGCGCTCCGAGTGTGCGCCCCCGCCCCCCGCGCCCGGAACGCCGCCGGTCACGGCTCCCGCATGACGTTTTCATGCGTGGTCACGAGCACCCCTTGGGGCCGGGTAGTATTTACCTCGTCAACCGGCGCCATTAGCTCAGTTGGTTAGAGCAGCGGACTCTTAATCCGCGTGTCCGGGGTTCGAGTCCCTGATGGCGCACCTCCAGCAAAACCCCTCGCAACAGCGGGGGGTTTTGTCGTTGGTACGGGACTCAGATCGTCAGCGACAGCAGGACCGGCGTTGCCTGTTGGTTGAGGTGGTGGGCCGCGTCGTGGAGGCGGTGGGCGTGGGCCACGGGGAGGGAGAGGGCGAGGCAGCCGACGGCCGCGCCGGCCGTGATGGGGACCGCGGCGCAGACCGTGCCGACCGCGTACTCCTGGAGGTCGAGGACGGGGACGGTCGGCGGCTGGGCGGCGAGGCGGGAGAGGAGGACCCGTTCGTCGGTGATGGTGCGGGACGTCAGGCGGGCCATCTTGTGCCGGGACAGATGATCGCGCCGCCCGTCCATGTCCAACTGCCCCAGCAGGCTCTTGCCGACGGCGCTCGCGTGCGCGGAGTCGCGGAAGTCGACCCACTCGCGCACCGCGGGCGCCCCGGGGCCGGCCGCGTACTGGGTGACGCGGACCTCGCCGTCGATGTAGCGGCTGATGTAGACGGCCGCGCCCACGGTGTCCCGCAGCCCCTCCAGCGTGCCCTGGAGTTTCGCGGCGAGCGCGGCCTCGTGCCCGTCGGCGGCGCCGAGCCGGGTGAACGTCTCCCCGGGGACGTACGCCCCGTCGGCTGCCTGACGCACGTACCCCTCGCGGCGCAGCATCCGCAGCAGGGGCGCGAGCCGGTCGGCGGGGAGCCCGGTGACGCGGGCCAGTTCGGCGTCGGTGATCCCGGTGCCCCGCCCGGCCACGGCCTCCAGGACGCGCAGCGCCTGCCGTACCGAGCGGTGAGGCTGGTACGACGACGTGTCCCGCTCGTGCTTCAGCGCCACGGCATCCCCCTGCGTGGAACGGTTGTGGACAGCCGGCCGTGTTCCACGATAGCCGTCAACGCCCCGCGCCCGTGCGGACGTTGGGGAGATTGGTGGCGCATCGCGTGCCTCTCAGCAGCGACGCGCCACCGTGGCATATGTCACCGTCATTCCCCGGGACGCGGACGCCCCGCCCCGGGGACCGGAGGACGCCCCGCCCCGCCGCTCACAGGACGGCGCTCAGGAACTCCCGCGTCCGCTCGTGCTCCGGCTCGGTGAAGATCTTCTCCGGGGAGCCGGACTCGATGACGCGGCCCGCGTCGAACATCAGCACCTGGTCCGAGATGTCCCGCGCGAAGTTCATCTCGTGCGTGACGCACAGCATCGTGATGTCGGTGGTGTGCGCGATGTCCCGGAGCACGTCGAGGACGCCCGCGACCAGCTCCGGGTCGAGCGCGGAGGTCACCTCGTCGAGCAGGAGGACCTGCGGGCGCATCGCCAGCGCCCGCGCGATGGCGACGCGCTGCTGCTGCCCGCCGGACAACTGCGTCGGGTACGCGTCGCAGCGGTCGGCGAGGCCGACGAGGTCGAGCAGTTCCCTGGCCCGCTGCTCCGCCTCGTCCTTCGGCAGCCCGAGCACGGTGACGGGCGCCTCCATGATGTTGCGCAGCACCTTCATGTTCGGGAACAGGTTGAACTGCTGGAAGACCATCCCGATGTTCTTGCGGACCTCGCGGATGTGCTTCTCGCCGGCCGGGACGAGCGCGCCGTTCTTCCGCTCGTGGGTCAGGTACTCCCCGCCGACGCTGATCGTGCCCTCGTCGGGCTTGATCAGGGTCATCAGCAGCCGCAGGATCGTCGTCTTGCCCGAGCCGGAAGGACCGATCAGGGTGACGTGCTTGCCGGAGGCGACGGAGAAGTCGAGTTCGTCGAGGACGGTGTTGCCGCCGAACCGCTTCACGACCTTGTCGAAGCGGATCAGCTCGCTGCCGTCGACCTTGGGGTTGGGCTGTTCTTTGGAGAGGTTCGCGTCAGCGGACAAGGCGGCGCTCCAGGACTCGCAGGAGAAGGGAGGACGGGTAGGCGATGAGGATGAAGGCGACACCGACGACCGTGAGGGCCTCGGTGTACTGGAACGTCTGCGCGGCTTGCAGCTTCGAGCGCTGGAGCATCTCCAGGACGCCGATCGCCGCGAGCAGCGGAGTGTCCTTCAGCATGGCGATGACGTAGTTGCCGAGCGCGGGCACGACGCGCCGGATGGCCTGCGGCAGGATCACCGCGGTCCACGTCCTGCGGTACGGCAGGCTCAGCGCCCGGGCCGCCTCCCACTGGCCCACGGGCACGGCCTCGATGCCGGCCCGGTACACCTGCGCGGTGTACGTCGAGTAGTGCAGGCCGAGCGCGAGGACACCGGTGGTCAGCGCGGACGCCTGCACCCCCCACTCCGGCAGCACGAAAAAGAAGAAGAACAGCTGGACCAGGAGCGGGGTGTTGCGGATGAACTCCGTGAGCACCCCGACGGGCCAGCGCACGAAGCGGGTCGGCGCGCGGAACGCGAGCGCCCACACGAGCCCCACGCTGAACGAGATCAACGACCCGAGGACGAGGACCTGGACGGTGACGAGGACGCCGTCCCAGAAATGCGGCATGAAGTCGCCGACGGCGGACCAGTCCCAGCCGGACGCGGCAGTGGTGATCACGCGGAACCACCTCCGGGGTGGGACGCGACGGGCGCGGCCTCCGGTGTGCGACGGATGTTCAGCTTGCCCATGAGTCCCGCTCCCGGCGCGGGCTTCTGCCCGATGCCCGCCTTGGCCTTGCGCTCCACGGCCCGCATGACGCGGGTCAGCAGGAAGGCGATGACGAAGTAGATGACGAGCGTCAGCGAGTAGATCTCCGCGCTCTCGGTCGTGGCGAGGCGCACCAGGTTGGCGGCGAACGACACGTCACCGATGCCGAGCAGCGACACGAGGGCGGTGCCCTTGAGCAGCTCGATCAGCAGGTTGGAGAACGGCGGGATCATCTCCGGCACGGCCTGCGGCAGCACGATCAGCCGCATCCGCTGCCAGGGCGTGAAGCTCAGCGCGACCCCCGCCTCGCGCTGCGCGGGCGCCACCGCGTTCAGGGCGCCGCGCACGATCTCCGCGCCGTACGCGCCGTAGGACAGGCCGAGCGCGAGGACGGCCGCCCACATCGGGACCAGCGACCAGCCCGCGAGCTGCGGCAGCACGAAGAAGATCCAGAACATCAGCACCAGCGCCGACGTGCCCCGGAAGATCTCCGTATAGGCGCCGGCGAGGAACCGTACGATCCACAGCCGGTGCGTGCGGGCCATGCCGGCGCCGAAGGCGACCACGGCGGCGAGCGCGGCGCTGTACACGGTCAGCTGGACCGTGACCCATATGCCGGGCAGTACCCAGTGTTCCCACAGTCCGGAGGTCATTGTGCGCACAGCTCCTTGGCGGTCAGCGTCGTCATCTCCGCCTTGGTGAAGCCGAACGGCGCGAGGATCCGGAAGAGTTCGCCGCTCTTCTTCATCTTGTGGATCTCGGCGTTGAAGGCGTCCCGCAGCGTCGTGTCCGTGGGCCGGAAGGTGAAGCCGCCGCCGTCGACGTGCTTCTTGCCGCCGACCGTCGGGGCGAACGGCTCGGTGTGCTCCGCCTTGCGGCTGTGCTTGGTGACCTCGCGCGTGGTCAGGGCGGTGCCGGCGAACACGTCGATGCGGCCCGCCTCCACGGCGTTGAGCCCGGCGACCTGGTCCTGGAGGATCACGATGTCCGACTCCTTGTAGCCGGCCTCCACGGCGTACTGGATCTCCGCGTATCCCGTGCCGGTGCCGAGCTTGGCCTTGGCCTTCACGCAGTCGGCGTAGTCGTGCAGGTTCTTCGGGTTGCCCTTGCGGACGATGAAGGAGTCGAGCATCTGGTACTCGGGGTCCGCGAAGATGACCTGCTGGCAGCGGTCCTTGTTGATGTACATCCCGGCCGACACCACGTCGAACTGCTGGGTGTTGAGGCCGGGGATCAGGGAGGCGAAGTCGGTGGCGACGGGCTGAACATGGCCGACACCGAGCCGTTTGAAGATGACCTTGGCCAGCTCCACCGCCTCGCCGGTGAACTTCCCCGAGTCGTCGATGTACCCGTACGGGACCTCGCCCGCGATGCCGAGCCGGACCGTCCCCTGACCCTTGAGCCGGGCGAGCGTGTCCCCGTTCGGAACCCGGCTGCAGCCCGCTGTGCCAAGGGCGCCGAGCGCCCCGAGCGCCCCCGCTCCGGCGAGCAGCGAACGTCTGCGCAGCAGGCGTGGTCTTCCTGTCTCGTTCGTCGGTATCTCAGTTGGTGGAGCCATGGGCGCGCGGCTACCCGGCTCGACACGACCTATGCCGGTCAATTCCCGCCGACGACACGGGAGATGCGGTCTTGACCGCGAGGGGTGGATGAGGTCGACCATGGGACGTATGGCTGCGAACCAGGACCGGTACATCGAAGTCTCCCTGGCCAAAAGGGGAGTTTCCTGTACGGCGAAACTGCTCGACGACCGTGCGCCGCTGACCTGTGCGGCGGTGTGGGACGCGCTGCCGCTCGGCTCCGACGTCTACCACGCCAAATACGCCCGTAACGAGATCTACGCCCTCTTCCCGGCGTTCGCGGCGCAGGAGCCGCCGCTGGAGAATCCGACCGTCACGCCCATCCCGGGCGATCTGTGCTACTTCTCCTTCAACGGGACGCAGTTGGGGTCCCAGGCGTACGGCTACGGCACGGCCGGCGGGAGCGGGATGCGGGCCGGGGCGAGCGTGGTGGACCTCGCGCTGTTCTACGAGCGCAACAACCTGCTGATGAACGGAGACGTGGGGTGGGTCCCGGGGATCGTGTGGGGGCAGGTCGTGGAGGGCCTCGACGCGATGGCCGAGGCGTGCCAGGACCTGTGGCGGCACGGCGCGACCGACGAGTCCCTGACCTTCGCCCGCGCCTGACCCGGGCACACCGGGTACACCGGGCACGCCGAAGGGCCCGGCGCGAGGCCGGGCCCAACGGATGCGGGGTGGGTCAGGAGACGTGTTCCGGCGCGGGGGCCGGGGCCGGAGCCGGGACCGCCGCGGGGGCCGGGGCCTCCGCCGCGGGCGCCTGGGCGGGGCGGCGGAAGCCGAAGAGGCCGTTGAGGACGGACAGGGCCAGGAAGGCGAAGAGGACGAGGAACGCCGCCTGGAGCCCGTGCACCAGCGCCACGTTCGGGCTCGCGCCGTGGGTGAGCTGGGACGCCGTGCGGTTGTTGAGGACGGTGACGGCCACGGCGATGCCGAACGCGGCGCCGATCTGCGTGGAGGCGTTGAGCAGCGCGGACGTCGTACCGGCGTCCTCGTCCGTCGCCTCGGAGGTGCCGACGACCGGCGTCGGGATGAGGCAGCACACGAGGCCGATGCCGAACAGGGCGGTGACGGGGAGCAGGAAGCTCCAGTAGCCGCTGTGCACGGGCATCCGCGTCAGCATGAAGACGCAGCCCGCGAGCGAGACCGTACCGAGGAGGTACATCGAGCGGGGGCCGGTCTTGCCGATGACCTGGGAGGCGACCGGCGCCAGGGTCATCAGGGCGATGCTGACGGGGAGGTAGGCGAGACCGGTCTGGAGGGGGCTGTAGCCGAGGACGCCCTGCATCCACAGCGGGAGCAGGAAGAAGATCGGCATCATCATCGCGGCGGTGAGGAACTCGCCGAGGCTGCCCGCGACCACGGACCGCGAGCGGAACAGGCGCAGCGGCACGAGCGGCGCCGCGCTGCGCTGCTCGACGAGGACGAAGGCGACGAGCAGGGCGACGGCGACGACGAGGGAGCCGTAGGTGCGCCAGTCGCCCCAGCCGTGATCGCTGCTGGTCACGATGCCGTAGACGAGCAGGAGCAGGCCGCCGGTGGCGGTGGCGGCGCCGGCGAGGTCCTTGGGCGGGCGGCTGCCGGAGGGCCGGGGCAGCTTGATCAGGGAGAGGGCGCCCGCGCCGATGAGCAGGCCGACGGGCACGTTGATCCAGAACGCCCACCGCCAGTCGGCGTTGACGATCGCGCCGCCGAGGATCGTGCCGATGCTCGCGCCGATGCCGATGACCGCGCCCCACACGCCGAACGCCTTGGCGCGTTCCTTCGGGTCGGGGAAGACGGTGACGAGGATGGACAGGGAGGCCGGGGAGAGCGCGGCGGCGCCGATGCCCTGGAGGGCGCGGGCGGTGAGCAGGGCGCTCTCGGAGTCGGCGAGGCCCGCGCCCAGGGAGGCGAGGGTGAACAGGGCCAGGCCGGCCATGAAGACGATCCGGCGTCCGACGACGTCGGCGAGGCGGCCGCCGAGCAGCAGCAGCCCGCCGAACAGCAGGACGTAGATGTTCATGACCCACTGCAGGCCGGTCGTGGACAGGCCGATGGCTTCCTTCAGCCTCGGGCCCATCACGTTGACCACGGACGAGTCGATGGCGATGACGAACTGCGCCAGTGAGATGACTCCGAGCACCCACCAGCGCCGGGGGTCCGGCGGGGCGGTGGCGGCCGAGTCGGTGTTCATGAGGTCTCCTCGCAAGCCTGGCCGGGGAGCCGGCGGCGACTAGATACAGGCTGACTACTGGGGGGTGGTAGGCCGTTGCTGTACGTACGTCCGTGCAGGCTGCACCCGGCCGCTTGTGCCGCGCTGAAGCGGGTGCCGCGGCGCCGGGTGCAAGGCGTTCTTTAGGCCACGGGGGCACCGTGCGGTGGCAGGAATCGGCAGCAGGAAGGGGAAGCCATGACTGCGGCACTGTCCGCGCAGGTGTGTGTCGTCGGGGGCGGGCCCGCCGGCCTGACGCTCGCCCTGGAACTGGCCAGGCGCGGTGTCGAGGTCGTGGTGGTCGAGCAGAGCGCCCGCTTCGACCGCTCGTTCCGCGGCGAGTCCATCTCACCCGACTCGGTGTGGCTGCTGAAGCGGCTCGGCATCCTCGACAAGGTCGCGGACCAGACGCTGGTGACGCGCCGGATGGAGATCACCGACGCCGGGCACACCGTGCTCTCCGCGGACTTCTCGGTGTTCGACCAGCCGTGCCCGTACCCGATGGAGCTGCCGCAGCCGCCGCTCCTCGAGGCGCTGGCGGAGGCGGGCGCCGGGCTCGGCACGTTCCGCATGCTGCGCCGGACGAAGGCGGTGCGGCTGCTGACCGAGGGCAACCGGGTCACCGGCGTCGGCGCGCAGCTCCCGGACGGGCCGGTCGAGATCAGGGCGGCGCTGACGGTGGCCGCGGACGGCCGGTTCAGCAAGGTCCGTGAGATGGCCGGGATCAACTACACGAAGATCCCGCTGGAGCGTGACTTCGTCTGGTTCAAGGCGCCGATGCCGAAGGAGTGGGACCTGCACACCTACCGGGTGCGGATCCTCGGCGACCGGCACGGCCTGTTCATCCCGACCGTGCCCGACCTCGTACGCATCGGGTTCAACATCCCGAAGGGCGGGCTGCGGGAGCTGCGCGCCCAGGGCATCGGGGCGCTGCACGCGCGGATCGACGCGCTGGCGCCGCAGGCCGGGCCCGGGGTGCGCGAGCACGTGACGAGCTGGTCGGACACGTCGATGCTGGACATCTTCACGACGGTCGTGCCGCAGTGGTGGCGGCCGGGCGTGGCCCTGATCGGGGACGCCGCGCACACGCTGACGCCGGTCCTCGGGCAGGGCGTCAACCACGCGATCATCGACGCGGTGACGCTGGCGCCGCTGGTGGCGCGGGCGCTGGCCGCGGGCGGTGCGACGGGGACGCGGCTGGATCAGGCGTGCGCCGCGTTCCAGAGCGCGCGGCAGGAGTCGGTGGCGACGGCGCGCGGGCTGCAACTGCGCCAGGAGAAGGCGTTCGCGCTGTCCTCGCCGCTGGCGGCGGCGGCGCGCAGGACCGCGTACCGGACGGTGTCGGCGAGCGATCTGCTCAAGCGCCGCATCCTGTCGGGCGTCTACTACCAGCTCCAGCAGGCGGTACGCGACGGCCGTACCCGCCTGGACCTCGCCGACCGTACGGCCGTACCCACGCACACCGGAGGACAGCAGCGATGACCGAGCAGTTGGAGCAGCCGGCGGTGGCCGACGACGTCCTCGGCTACCCCTTCGTACGGGAGTCGGCGCTCGAGCCGTGCCCGCACTACGCGCGGCTGCGGGCGACCTCGCCCGTGCAGCGGGTGCGGATGCCGAGCGGCGACCTCGCGTATCTGGTGACGGGGTACGAGGACGTACGGACGGTGCTGTCGGACGCGCGGTTCAGCCGGGCGGCGACGACCCGGCCGGACGCGCCGCGCATGGGCAAGGCGACGCAGAACTTCCGCAGCCTGCTCAACATGGACGCGCCGGAGCACACGCGGGTGCGCAAGCTGGTGTCGCGGGAGTTCACCGCGCGCCGGGTCAACGAGCTGCGGCCGCGCATCCAGGCGCACACGGACGCGTTCCTCGACGCGATGGAGGAGTCCGGGTCGCCCGCGGACCTGATCCCGGCGCTGGCGTTCCCGCTGCCGGTGACGATGATCTGCGAGCTGCTCGGGGTGCCGTTCGAGGACCGGGAGAAGTTCGGGGCGTGGTCGGCGGCGTTCCTCGCCACGGCGTCGCTGCCGGCGGAGGAGGTGCTGGCGGCGCAGGTGGCGCTGCGCGACTATCTCGCCGAGCAGGTGGCCCGCAAGCGGGCGGCGCCGGGCACGGACCTGCTGTCGGCGCTGGTGTCGATCCACGACACGGACGAAGGGCGCCTGGACGAGCAGGAGTTGATCTTCCTGGGGATCTCGCTGCTCGTCGCGGGCCACGAGACGACCGTCAACCAGATAGGCAACAGCGTCCTCGCGCTGCTCACGCATCCCGAGGAGCTGGCGGCGGTGCGCGCGGACCCGGAGCGGATCGGGCGGGCGACCGAGGAGCTGCTGCGGATGTATCCGCCGGGCGACGAGGCGCTGCTGCGGATCGCCCTGGAGGACGTCGAGCTGAGCGGCACGCTCGTGCCCGCGGGCAGCGCGGTGCTGCCGTCGCTGGGCTCGGCGAACCGGGACGCCTGCCAGTTCGCGGGCGCCGACACGCTGGACATCGACCGGGCCGTCAACCCCCATCTGACGTTCGGTCAGGGCACGCACTACTGCCTGGGATCGGGCCTGGCCCGCGCCGAGTTGCAGATCGCGGTCGGCACGCTGCTGCGGCGCTTTCCCACGCTGCGGCTCGCCGTGGACGTGCGTGAGCTGCCGCGGCCGGAGGGAAGGCTGGTGCACGGGGTGTCCAGTCTGCCGGTCGCCTGGTGAGCGGCGCCGCCGTCACCCCCCACATGTGCGTCTGACGGCGCACCCGAGAAGAGAGCAGGAAGCGGATGACCACGACCACAGGACTCGGATACCACCCGGCGATGCTCGGACTCAGGTTCGTGCTCGAAGTGACGGCACTCGTCTGCTTCGGGTACTGGGCGTGGAAGGTGAGCCCGGGCGCGCTGCGGTACGTCCTGGTGGTCGCGGTACCGCTCCTGGTGGCCGTCGCCTGGGGCGTGTTCGCCACGCCCGGTGACGAGTCGCGCAGCGGCGACGCGGTCGTCGCCACGGCGGGAGGTCTGCGGCTCCTCCTCGAACTCGCCGTGTTCTTCGGCGGCGCCGCCGCGCTGTACGCGGCCGGCGCCCACATCCCGGCCGTGGTGCTCACCGCGGTCCTCATCGCCTACCACGCCGCGTCCCTCGACCGGATCGCCTGGCTGCTGCGTCACTGAGTGACGCGGTGGTGCGGGGCGGCGCCGGTCCGCGCTGACAGGAGAAGACAGACGTGACCCAAGCAGTGACGACCGACGAGGCGATACGCCTCGGGCCGCTGGAGCGGCTGCGGGCGCTGCACCAGGAGGACCGGATCGCCGAGGAGTACCCGGCGATCGCCCCGCTCCTCGCGGAGCTGTCCCTGCCCGACCCGGACTTCGCGGCGCTGGCCCGGGCGGGCCGGCTGCTCGCCAAGGTCGCCCCGGAGGCGATCGCCGCACACCACCCGGGGGCGGCGGCGCTGACGGTCGCGGTCACCGGGCACGGCATGCTGGACGCGCTGGGCCCGGCGCTGACCGCGCAGTGCGCCCGGCACGGCATGCCGCTGCGGTACGGGGAGCCGGAGTACGACGCGTGGCTGCGCGACCTGAGCGACACGGGCAGCGCCCTGTACGCGCCGGGCACCGACCTGGCGCTGTGCGTCCTGGACGACCGGATCGTCTTCGACGAGCTGCCGGTGCCGTGGACGGCGGCGGACGCGGGCGCTGCCCTCGACGCCAAGCTGCGACAGCTCACGGCGCTCGTCGCGCAGTACGGCGAGCACGGCCCGGGGACGCTGGTCCTCAACACCCTGCCGCTGCTCGGCACGCATCTGCGCCGTCTGGTCGACCACGCGAGCCGCGCCGAACTGTCGGCGCGCTGGCGGGAGTTCAACGCGGGCCTGCTGCGGCTCACGGCGGACCATCCGCGGCTGCACGTGGTGGACATGGACGTGCTGGTCGCCGAGTCGGGCCCGGTGCGGGACACGCGGCTCGCCACGTACGCGAAGGTGCATCTGGGCGAGGACGTCCTCGGCCGGTACGCCCGCGAGGTCGCCCATCTGGCCAGGGGGCTGCGCGGGCGCGCCAAGAAGGTGCTGGTCGTGGACCTCGACAACACGCTGTGGGACGGCATCCTCGGCGACGACGGCCCGGACGGCATCGCGGCGGCGACGACCTACCGGGGCGAGGCCTTCGGCGCGTTCCAGAAGGCGGTCAAGCAGATCGGCGCGCAGGGCGTCCTCCTCGCGGTCAGCAGCAAGAACGACCAGGAGCCGGTGCTCGGGGTGCTGCGCGACCACCCGGACATGGTGCTGCGCGAGGCGGACTTCGCCCGGGTGAACGCGAACTGGGACCCCAAGGACGGCAACCTGCGGGACATCGCGGCCCGCCTGAACCTGGGCGTGGACAGCTTCGTCTTCGCGGACGACTCGCCGTTCGAGTGCGGGCTCGTCGCGTCGTCGCTGCCGGACGTGGCGGTCGTGCGGCTCGACGAGGAGCCGGCGCTGCACGTGGACCGGCTGCTCGCGGACGGCTGGTTCGACGTACGGGCGCTGACGGCGGAGGACCGGCTGCGGGCGGCGCAGTACCGCTCGGAGGCCGACCGGCAGGACCTCCAGGAGTCGTCGGGCTCGATGGAGGAGTATCTGCGGGCGCTCGACATCCGCCTTGAGGTGTCGCGGGTACGGGACCACGAGGTGGCCCGCGTCGCGCAGATCACGCAGCGCACCAACCAGTTCAACCTGACGACGCTGCGCATGCAGGAGGCGGAGGTCCGCGAGCGGCGGGCGGACCCGGACCACCTGGTGCTGACCGTGCGGGCCCGCGACCGGTTCGGCGACAACGGCGTCGTCGGCGCGGTCTTCGCGCACCGCGAGGGCGACGAACTCCACCTGGACAACATGCTGTTGAGCTGCCGCGTCTTCGCCCGGGGCATCGAGCAGGCGACGGTGTCCACGCTCCTCGCGCACGCCCGCGACACCGGCGCGGCCCGGGTGCGGGCCCGCTACCGGCCCACGGCGAAGAACCACCGGGTGCGCGGCTTCTACCCCTCACTCGGCTTCACCACGACCGCCGAACTCGACGGCGGGGAGCTGGAGTTCGCGCACGGCCTGAACGACATCGCGGCGGTGCCGGGGCATCTGGCGCTCACCGTGGACCTGGGAGCGGGGCAGCCGACATGACCTCTTTGTTCGACCGCACGACGGTGGCGGGCATGTCCCTGCCGAACCGGATCGCCATGGCGCCGATGAACCGGGGCCGCGTCGACGACGAGGGCGTGCCGAGCCCCCTGATGGCGACGTACTACGCGCAGCGGGCCTCGGCGGGCCTGCTGATCGCGGACTCCTCGTACCCGGCGCCGCTCGGCCGTGGCTACCGGATGCCGGGCATGTGCACGCCCGACCACGTCGAGGGCTGGCGGCGGGTGACGCGGGCCGTGCACGACAACGGCGGCCGGATCTTCGTGCAGTTGCAGCACGCGGGACGCATCAGCCACCCCGACCTCCTCGACGGGCAGCTCCCGATCGCGCCGTCCGCGGTGCGACCGCCGGACGCGGTCCTGGAGTACGAGGGCAAGAAGCCGTTCGAGGTGCCGCGGGCGCTGACCACCGAGGGCGTCGAGGAGGTCGTGCGCGAGTACGCGGCGGCGGCCCGGCGGGCGGTGCTCGCGGGCGCCGACGGCATCGAACTCCAGGGCGCCAACGGCTACTTGCTGCACCAGTTCATGGGCGTCAACACGAACCTGCGCGACGACCGGTACGGCGGTTCGCCGGCCGGGCGGGCCCGGATGGCGGTGGAGACGGCGACGGCGTGCGCGCGCACGGTCGGCGCGCACCGCGTCGGCATCCGCCTGTCCCCCGGCAACATCTTCAACGACATGGACGAGGGCGACACCACCGCGCTGTACGAGGCGCTGGTGCCGGCGCTGGCCCGGCTCGGGCTCGCGTACGTGCACGTCGTGGAGAACGGGGAGCGGGAGTTCACCCGGCTCGTGCGCAAGCTGTGGCCGTACACGCTGATCGTCAGCCCCCGGCACGGGCCGATGGTGCATCCGGTGACGGGGTGCTTCGCGGAGCCGGTCGGGCTCGACGCGGCGCGTGAGGTCCTTGACGAGCAGCTCGCCGACCTGGTGGCGTTCGGCCGGCACTTCATCGCCAACCCCGATCTGCCGCGCAGGCTCGCCGAGGGCGCGCCGCTGAACACGCTGGACCCGGCGACCCTCTACCCCGGTCACGCGGCCGGCTACACGGACTATCCCGCGCTGCCCTGAACCACGCGGCACGGTCCGCGTCCCGCGCTCCTGGCGCCCGCCCTCCCTCGGGGCGGGCGTCAGGCCGTTTCCGGCTCAGGCGCTTTTCCAGGCGCCGGACTCGACGCGGGTGCGCAGGGCCTCGTTGAGGTCGATGAAGCGGCCCACGGACTCCTTGACGACCTTCTGCGTGAAGGGGACGAGGAGGCCCGCGAAGGTCTCCGACTGGACGAGCAGCGTGCCGCCCTCGGGCCGCGGCGCCAGCTCGAACAGGTGCTCGCCGTCGAAGATGCCGGGCAGCCACAGCCGCCCGCGCCAGCGCAGTTCACGGCCGGGCTCGGCGACGGCGACGGTCGGCTGGATCCGCATGTGCCGGCCACTGGCCTGCCGGAACGTCAGGTCGAGCCGCTCACCGGGGGCCGCCTTGCCGGCCGCCGCGACGATGAAGGGGTTCCACTCGGGGAAGCGCGCGAAGTCGGTGAGCACCGCCCACACGTCGTCGGGCGACGCGTCGATGACGACCTCGGTTGAGATACGGCGCACCAGCAGGTCTCCTTCCGCTGCCCCGCGACGGGTCGCCGCTGACACGGGCGCCGCTCACGCTATCCGCTTCGCGGTCCCCGCCCCAGGACGTCTCGGTATCGCACAAGCGTCGCCTTAGGGGCCCGGCGGAGCATCGCCGTAGTCCAAGCAGCCTCGCCGGCGCAACGCCAGCGGATCGTGGAGAGGTCAGGGAACGACGTTGACAGCCTTCCGCACATTCACGGAACTGGTACTGGCGCGCACCGACGCGCTCGGCTCCAAGGACGCCTTCATCTTCCTGCCCGACGACGCCAAGGGGTCGGGCCCGCAGCATCTGACGTACAGCGCGCTCGACGCGGAGGCCCGCCGGATCGGCTCGTGGCTCCAGGCCAACGGGGCGAGCGGGCGCCAGGTGCTCCTGCTGTACCCCTCGGGCCTGGAGTTCATCAAGGCGTTCGTGGGCTGCCTGTACGCGGGTGCCGTGGCGGTGCCCGCGCCGCTGCCCACCGAGCAGGGCAACCACTTCACCCGCGTCTCGGGCATCCTGCGGGACGCGCAGGCCCGCGCCGTCCTCACCGACTCGGGCAACGCGCCGGAGATATCCGCGTGGCTGCGCACCGAGCAGATGGACGACGTGCTGTGCCTGGCCACCGACGCGGACGGCTACGGCGACGCGGGCGCGTGGACGGCGCCGGAGCTGACGGGTGACGATCTCGCGTTCCTCCAGTACACCTCGGGCTCGACCAGCGACCCCAAGGGCGTCATGGTCAGCCACGCCAACCTGCTCGCCAACGAGCTGGCCATCCAGCACTCGGTCGGCTCCAACTCGGAGACCCGGTACGGTGGTTGGCTGCCCTTCTACCACGACATGGGCCTGATCGGGCACATCCTCCAGCCGCTGTTCCTCGGCGGCAGCGCGGCCCTGATGTCGCCGGTGTCCTTCCTCAAGCGCCCGCACCGCTGGCTCCAGATGATCGGCGACTACAAGGTCACCATCGGCGGCGGCCCCAACTTCGCGTACGACCTGTGCCTGCGCCGCGTCACCGACGAGCAGCTCGCGACGCTGGACCTGTCGAGCTGGCAGGCCGCCTGCAACGGCGCCGAGCCGATCCGCGTCGAGACGATCCGCGCGTTCACCGAGCGCTTCGCCCCGGCCGGCTTCCGCCCCGAGACGTTCTTCCCCTGCTACGGGATGGCCGAGACGACCCTGCTGGTCTCCGGCACCCCGCGCGGTACGCGCCCGGTGGTCCTCTCCGTGGACTCCGAGGCACTGGAGTCGGGCCGGCTCGCCGACCCGCGCGAGCAGGCGCCGAGCCGCACCCTGGTCAGCAGCGGTGTCGTCCAGGCGGAGGACTTCGACGTACGGATCGTGGACACCGGCACGTTCCAGGAGCAGCCGGAGGGCTCGGTCGGCGAGATCTGGGTCAAGGGCCCCTCGGTGGCCACCGGTTACTGGCAGCGGCCGCTGACCAACAAGGAGATCTTCGACGCGGCCATCGCGGACGGCGCGGGCGGCCAGGACGCGGGCGGCTGGCTGCGCACCGGCGACCTCGGCGTCTGGGAGGACGGGCAGCTCTACGTCACCGGCCGGCTCAAGGAGCTGATCATTTTCGCCGGGCGCAACCTGTACCCGCAGGACATCGAGCGGGCCGTGCAGGGCACCGACAAGTCGCTGGGCATCGGCGCGGGCTCGGTGTTCGCGGTGGAGACGGCGGAGCGCGAGCACCTCGTCGTCGTGCAGGAGGTGCGCACCAGCTCGGTCGCCACCGACCTGCGTACGCTCGCCACGGGCGTGCAGGCGTTCATCGGGCGGGAGTTCAACATCCCGGCGGGCAACGTGCTGCTGGTGCGGCCGGGCACGATCCGCAAGACGACCAGCGGCAAGATCCAGCGCACGCTGATGAAGCAGCTCTTCCTCAAGGGGCAGATCACCCCGCTCTACGAGGTCCTGGAGCCGGCCGTGCGCGAGCTGGTCGCCGACGCGATCGACCGCCCGCTGGACACGGTGGCCTGACATGGACCATCCGCCGTACCGGCTGGCCGAGGACCTGGACCGCTTCCTCGGCGACCCCGACGACCCCGAGGTCACGTTCAGTCACGCGCGGACCGTCGCGCTCGACGACGCGGAGGAGTTCCCCGGCGACATCTGCCAGGAGCTCCAGGAGTGGGGGCTCAGCGACTACTACGTGCCGGCCGAGCACGGCGGCCGGCTCACCGACTACGAGCAGTTGCTCCAGCTCATCCGGGCGGTGGCCCGGCGCGACCTGACGACCGCGATCGGCCACGGCAAGACGTACCTGGGCGGTGTCTGCGTCTGGGTCGCGGGCACCCCCGAGCAGGCGCGGCGGCTCGGCGCGGACATCCGCGCCGGGGTGCCCGTCTCCCTCGGCCTGACCGAGCGGGCGCACGGCAGCGACCTGCTGGCGGGCGAGGTGCGCGGCGAGCTGAGCGAGCGGCTGCCGGACGGGGCGCGCCTGGTCAGCGGCGAGAAGTGGCTCATCAACAACGCCACCCGCGGCTCCCTGCTCGCCCTGCTGACCCGCACCGACCCGGCGGGCGGCCCGCGCGGCTTCAGCGTCCTGCTCGTCGACAAGAGGGAGCTGGACGAGGGCACGTACCGGCATCTGCCGAAGGTGCGCACGCACGGCATCCGGGGCGCCGACATCTCCGGCATCGCCTTCGACGGCGCGAAGGTACCGGCGCACGCGCTGGTCGGCGCCGAGGGCGGGGGCGTGGAGACCGTCATCAAGGCGCTCCAGCTCACCCGCACGATGTGCGCGGCGCTGTCCCTCGGCGCGGGCGACCACGGGCTGCGCATCGCCCTGGACTTCGCCGAGGAACGCGAGCTGTACGGGCGCCGGCTGATCGATCTGCCGAAGGCGCGGCGCACGCTGGGCGAGGCGGCGGCGGACGTGCTGCTGCACGAGGCGCTGGCGCTGTACGCGTCGCGGGCCGTGCACACGCAGACCGCCGAGATGAGCGTGACGGCGGCCGTCACCAAGTACCTGCTGCCCACCGGCACCGAGGAGGTGCTGGCCGAGCTGACCCGGCTGCTCGGCGCCCGCGCCTTCCTCAAGGACGTGTGGGCCGAGGGCCGCTTCCAGAAGCTGGAGCGCGACCACCGCATCGTCGGCCTGTTCGACGGCAACACGCTGGTGAACCTCAACTCCCTGGTGAACCAGTTCCGTTCGCTGGTACGCGGCTACCGCCGTGCCACCGGCGACACCGCGGGCGCCGCCGCCGCCTGCGACCTGGCGCTGCCGCTGCCGCCGCTCGACCCGGCGAAGCTGTCGGTCGTCGCCCGGCGCGGCAGCGGTGTCACCGTCGGGCTCGGGGGCGCGGTCGCCGACCTGGAGCGGCGCGCCAGGGAGAACCCGGCGCTCGCCCCGGTCCTCGACGCGGCCCGCAGGCTGCTCGCCGCGACGGACGCCGTGCACGAGGAGATGGCCGGGCAGCAGGACGTGCTGACCGATGTGCCGCCCGCCGCGTTCGACACGGCCCGCCGCTACGCCCTGTGCTACGCGGGCGCCGCCTGCGTCGGCCTGTGGACGGCGAGCGCGGACCGCCTCACCGGCGACCCGGCGGTCGGCGCGCTGTGGCGGGACGGGCTGTGGCTGCACGGCGCGCTGGAGCGGCTGCTCACCCGCATCGACCCCGCCGCCCTCACGGGCGGCGCGCACCACACGTACGAGGAGCTGCTCGCCCAGGTGCGGGCGGCCCGGGCCGGGGGGCGGCTGTTCGCGCTGCTGGATCAGCGCGTGCCGGCCGCGCCCGCCCCCGAGAAGGCCGCCGCGGCGGCCGGCGAGAACGAGAGGACGTCATGCTGACCGGTTCCCCGCCCCACGCGTCGCCCCCGGCGACCGGCACCGACCAGGAGGCCGAGGTCGCCGCGCGGGTGGCCGAGCTGGAACGCCGCCTGGGCGACCCCAACGACCCCGCGAACGAGGTGAGTTACGCGGCGCTGCTCGCCGCCGACGAGGCGGGCGAGATGCCCGCGGCCGGTGAGCGTGTGCTCGACGAGGCGGTCCTGAACGCCGAGTTCGTGCCGCGCGAGCTGGGCGGCCGCCTCGACCGGATCGACTCGCTGGTACGGGTCATGCGGCAGGTGTTCCGCCGGGACGTGGCCCTGGGCCTCGGCTACGGCGTCACCTCCTTCATGGCCGGCGTCAACGTGTGGACGGCCGGCTCGCCCGAGCAGCGCGAGCGCCTCGCCCGCGTCCTGCTCGACGGCGGCAAGGTGTCGGTGGCGTACCACGAGCTGGCGCACGGCAACGACTTCGTGCGCAACGAGTTCGAGGCGCGGCCCGCGCCCGACGGCTCCTTCCTGCTCGCCGGGGAGAAGCAGGTCATCAACAACGCCGACCGGGCCGCCGCCTGGGTGCTGTTCAGCCGCACGAGCCCGGCGCCCGGCAGCCGCAGCCACTCCGTCGTCCTCGCCGAACGCGCGGGCCTCGACACCGGCACCTACGGCGTCCTGCCCCGCTACAGCGCGACCGGCGTACGCGGCTGCCATCTGTCGGGGCTGCGCTTCGAGGACACCCCGCTCGGCGCGGACGCGCTGGTCGGCGAGGTCGGGCAGGGCGTCGAACTGGCCCTGCGCGCCTTCCAGATCACCCGCAGCGCGGTCCCCGGCATGGCGCTGGGCGCGGCGGACACGGCGCTGCGCACGGTCGTGCGGTTCGCGCGCGGCCGGGAGCTGTACCGCAAGTCCGTCATGGACATCCCGCACGCCCGCGCCACCCTGTCCGGCGCCTTCCTCGACCTGCTGACCTGCGACAGCCTCTCCCTGACGGCGACGCGGGCGGTGCATCTGCTGCCCGAGGAGACCAGCGTCTACGCGGCGGCCACCAAGTACCTGGTGCCGAAGATGCTCACGGAGACGATGCACGACCTGTCCATCGTGCTCGGCGCCCGCTTCTACGTCCGCGAGGGCGAGTTCGGCATCTTCCAGAAGCACATCAGGGACCTGCCGGTGCTCTCCCTCGGGCACGCAGGTTCGGCCGCCTGCCAGGCCACGATCATCCCGCAGCTCGCCCGGCTCGCCCGGCGCTCCTGGTTCGCCGGGGACCCGGCGCCCGGCGCGCTGTTCCGGCCGCGCGAGGACCTGCCCGGCATCCCCTTCGAGCGGCTCACCCTGGCCAGCGGCCGGGACAGCCTGTCCGCCTCGCTCGTCGCCGCCGTCGACGAACTGCCCTCGTCCAACCCCGAGGAGCGGGCCGTGCACGCGGTGGCGCTCAAGATGATGGACGAGCTGCGCCAGCTCCAGGAGGCGTCGCTCGCCCTCGCCCCGCAGGACCGCACGGCGCTCGCGTCCCCGGCCACGTTCGCGCTGGCCGACCGGTACGCGGTGCTGCTCGCCGCGGCCTCCGCGATCGGGGTGTGGCAGCAGGCGGCCCGCTCGGGCGACGACGCGTTCCTCGCCGACCCGGCGTGGCTCGCGGCCGTCCTGCACCGGCTCGCCGTCCGCCTCGGGCAGCAGCCGGCCGAGCTGCCCAAGTCCGTCGACGCCCGCGTCCACGACGAGGTGCTGCGCCGCTTCGAAGGGGCCCGCAGCTTCGACCTGTACGACACCCCGCTGGCCGGCTGACCGCGCCCGCTTCCCCGTACGGCACGGTCCGCCCGCGCCGGCCGCCGCGACCCGTACCGCCCGCTTCGACTCGTACCGCCTGTTCCGACTCGTACCGCCCGTCTCGCCCTCAGGAGTGCACCGTGACCGCTACCCCTTCCGCCGCCTCGCCCGCCTCCCTGGCCGACCACACCCGTGACACGCTGATCACCTGGCTGTCGGACCGCATCGCGCTCTACTTGAAGCGGCAGCCCGCCGAGATCGACCCGAGCGTGCCGCTGGCCGAGTACGGGCTCGACTCGGTCGCCGCGTTCAGCCTGTGCGGGGACATCGAGGAGGACTTCGACTTCGTCCTGGAGCCGACGGCCGCCTGGGACTACCCGACCGTGCAGGCCCTCGCCGATCACCTCCTGGAGGAGTTCGCCGGCGCGCAGGGCGGCGCCCGCTGATGGAACCCATCGCCATCGTCGGCATCGACTGCCGGTTCCCCGGCGCGCCGGACACGCGCGCCTACTGGGACCTCCTGATGCGCTCAGGCGACGGGGTCGGTGAGGTGCCCCGGCTGCGCTGGAACGCCGAGGAGTTCCACGAGGCGTCCGGCGCGCCGGGCCGCACCAACACCACGCAGGGCGGCTTCATCGCCGACCCCGACGCCTTCGACAACGAGTTCTTCACCATCTCGCCGCGCGAGGCGCAGGCCATGGACCCGCAGCAGCGGCTGCTGCTCCAGGCGTCGTGGCGGGCCGTCGAGGACGCCGGCATCGCGCCCGGCACCCTCGCGGGCAGCGGCGCGGGCGTGTTCGTCGGCATCATGGGCAACGAGTGGGCGCAACTGCATCTGACCGACTACGACCATGTCACCGCGCAGATCGGCTCCGGCAACGGCTACTGCATGACCGCCAACCGGATCTCCTACCACCTGGATCTGAAGGGGCCCTCGCTCGCCGTCGACACCGCCTGCTCCTCGTCGCTGGTCGCCGTGCACCTGGCGGCGAACGCCCTGCTGTCCGGGGAGTGCGACGTGGCGCTCGCGGGGGGCGTGAACGTCGCCATGACCCCGGCCCTGTCCATCTTCTACACGCAGGCCGGGCTGTCGGCGCCGGACGGCCGCTGCAAGCCGTTCAGCGCGCAGGCCGACGGGATCGGGCGCGGCGAGGGCGTCGGCGTGGTCGTGCTGCGCCGCCTCGCGGACGCCCTCGCGGACGGGCAGCGGGTGTACGCGGTCCTGCGCGGCACCGCCGTCAACCAGGACGGCCGCAGCAACGGCATCACCGCGCCGAACCGGTGGGCGCAGCAGGACGTGCTGGCCGCCGCGTACCGCAGGGCCGGGGTGGAGCCCTCGGACGTGACGTTCGTCGAGGGGCACGGCACGGGCACCGCGCTCGGCGACATGATGGAGGTCAAGGCGCTCGGCCACCACCACGCCTCCCGTACGGGCAAGCCGCTGGCGCTCGGCTCGGTCAAGGGCAACCTCGGGCACACCGAGGGCGCCGCCGGGATCGCCGGGCTGATCAAGGTGGCGCTGTCGCTGCACCACCGGGTGGTGCCGGCGAGCCGGTTCGCGGCGAAGGAGAACCCGTCGCTGAAGCTCCGCGAGCACGGCATACGGCTGCTGAAGGCGCCGCTGCGACTGCCCGCGCAGGGGGTCGTGGCGGGCCTGAGCAGCTTCGGCATGGGCGGCACGAACGCGCACGCCGTACTGGAGAGCGCCCCGCCGCCCGCGCAGCGGCCCGCCGGGGACACGGCGGGGCTCGGCACGGCCGTGTTCACGCTGACGGCGCCGGGCGCGGACGCGCTGCGCCGCAATCTGCTCGCGCAGGCCGACGCGGTGGAGCGGGGCCGGGCCCCGGTCGGGGCGCTCGCCTGGACCAGCAACAAGGTCAAGGCGGGGCACCGCTACCGGTTCGCGGTCGGCGCCTCGGACACCGCCGGCCTCGCGGCGCGGCTGCGGGATGCCGCCGCGGACGACGCGGTCCTCACCCGGCTCGCGGGCCAGCCGGCGGCGCGCCCGGAGACGGCGTTCCTGTTCACCGGGCAGGGCTCGCAGTACCCGGCGATGACGGCGGGCCTGTACCGGGAGTCGGCGCTGTACCGGGGCTTCCTCGACGAGGCGGACGCGGCGCTCCTGCCGCACACGGGCGGTTCCGTACGGGACCTGCTGCTCGCCGGTGACGAGGACGTGCACCGCACGCGGTGGACCCAGCCGGCGCTGTTCGCCGTGGAGTTCGCGCTCGGCCGCACGCTCGAAGCGCTCGGGGTGCGTCCGGCGGCGCTGCTCGGACACAGCGTCGGGGAGTACGCGGCGGCGGTGCTCGCGGGCGCCCTTGACCTGGCGGGCGCGGCCCGGCTGATCGCGGCGCGCGGCGCCCTGATGCAGGAACTCCCCGAGGGCGGCGGCATGCTCGCGGTCCGGGCCCCGTACGAGGAGACCGCCGCCCGGGTCGCCGGCGAGCCGCTCGTCGGCGTGGCCGCGGTCAACGGGCCGCAGGCGACGGTCCTCTCCGGCGACCTCACCGCGCTCGCGCGGATCGAGGAGGAGCTGACCGGCGAGGGCGTGCGCACCCGCCGCCTGACCGTCTCGCACGCGTTCCACTCGCCGCTGATGGAGCCGATGCTGGAGAAGTTCGCCGCGCTCGCCGACGAGGTGGGCGGCGACGCGCCGCGCGTGCCGGTGTACTCGACGGTGTACGGGCGGCTGTTGGAGGACGAGCCGATGGACGCCGCGTACTGGGTGGCGCACGTCAGCGCGCCCGTGCTGTTCGCGGACGCCGCCGGGGCGCTGCTGGAGGAGGGCGCCACGCACGCCGTGGAGATCGGGCCGCGCCCGGTGCTGCTCGGCATGCTGCGCACGCTCGGCGCCGGGCCCACGCCGGTGGTGCCGGTGCCCGACGAACACGCGGGCAGCGCCCAACTCGCGGATGCGGTAGCCGAGTTGTACCGGGGTGGGGTGGAGCCTGACTGGGACGCGGTGTACGCGCCGCGCGACCGGGCGGGCCAGCCGCTCGCGCCGTACGCGTTCAGCGACCGGCACCGCTACTGGGCGGCCCGCACCCCCACCCGTACGGCGGCGCCCCTCGCGGCGGCCGCCGAACCCGCGCCCGCGCCCGCCGCTGAGCCGGTGGACGCGCGGCCGGTGCATCCGGCGGTCGCCGTCCTCGACGTGGGGCGCGGCCGGACGGACGGGCCGGTGGCGCGGGCCGCGCTGGAGGCCGTCGGCCTGGTCGGCGGCTACTCCCCCGACGAGCTGAGCCCCGAGCTGCGGCTCTACGAAGACCTCGGTTTCGACTCCGTGATGGTCATGGAGCTGAAGTCCCGCCTTGAGGAACGCCTCACGGGACTCGGCGACCTGACCGTCCAGGACCTGCTGCCCCGGCTCGCGACGATCGCGGAGCTGGTCGGCTTCCTGCACGAACTCGACGCCGTCGCCCCCGGATCCGAAGAGAGGACGGCATGACCCAGGCAGACCCGGCACAAGAGGCGCGCACCGCGCCGACCGCCCACCTCGCGTCCATCGGGACCGCCCTGCCGGGCGAGCCGGTGGACAACGCCCAGCTCGCCAAGGTGCTCGGCGTCAACGAGGAGTGGATCGAGGTCTTCATCGGCACGAAGACCCGGCACTTCGCGCGTGACCTCGCCACCGGCGAGATCCGCTACTCGCTCGCGGACCTGTGCGCGGACGCGGCCCGCAAGGCGCTGGACGCGGGCCCGGTGGACGCCGCCGACATCGACTTCGTCGTCCTCGGCACGGCCACCCCGGACACGCTGATGCCGGCGACCGTCAACAACGTCGTCGACCAGCTCGGCCTCGACCAAGTGCCCACGTTTCAGCTCCAGTCGGGGTGCGCGGGCGCGGTGCAGGCGCTCAGCGTGGCGCAGACGATGATCGCGTCGGGGCAGTACCGCAACGGGCTCGTCATCGGCGGCGACGTGTGCAGCAAGCACCTCGACGTGCAGCGCGACCTGTCCGGCGCGGCCCCCAGCGACCTCGTCAACTTCGTCCTGTTCGGGGACGGCGCCGGCGCGGCCGTGCTCAGCGCCGACGCGGTCGGCGAGCGGGTCGCCGTACGGCATGTGCTGAACCGGTTCACCGGGCTCGGCCGCAAGCCGGGGCAGGTCATCGAGTGGTTCGGGCTCGCCGACCGCTACGACGACCGGCAGGCGCTCACCGAGGACTACAAGGCCATCGAGGAGGGCGTCCCGGTGATGGCCGTGGAGATCCTGTGGGAGCTGCTCGGTGAACTCGACTGGGACGCCGACGAGTTGGACTACCTGCTGCCGCCGCAGCTGTCGGGCCGCATGACGAAGAAGATCGCCGAGGAGCTGGGCGTGCCCACCGCCCGCGAGATCTCCTGCGTCGCCGCGACCGGCAACAACGGCAACGCCCTGCCGTTCTTGCAGATCGCGGGGCTCCTGGACGAGATGAAGGCGGGCGAGAAGGCCCTCGCCGTCGCCGTCGAGTCCAGCAAGTGGATCAAGGCCGGTTTCGCCCTGGAGAAGATATGACCCACACCGCCGCCCCCTTCACCCTCGACGACTTCGCAGCGCTGGTCCGCGACGAGATCGGCATGCCGCTGAAGGACGAGCAGGTCGCCGCCGACTTCGACGAACTGCCCGACTGGGACTCCCTGTACCTGCTGAAGCTGGTCACCGCGCTGGAACTGGCGACGGGCCGCCCGGTGCCGGTCGGCAAGGTCCTGGAGGCCCGCTCCCTCAAGGGCATCTACGACCTGGCGGTGGGCGGATGAGCCCGGCCCCCGCGCACGGCTCGCACACCGTCATCGAGCGGCGCCGCCGGCACACCCTCTTCTTCCTGGAGTGGGCGCAGTCCCAGCGCCCGGTGCACCTGGACACCGACATCGACATGACGCGCGTACGGGAACACCGCGAGCGGGCCCGCGCCGAGGGCCTGCGGTACTCGTACGTGACGTACCTGCTGCACGCCGCGGGCCGGGCGCTGGCCCGGCACCCCGAGACCAACGCGGTGATGGCGCCGGGCTGGCCCGGTTTCGTGCGCGCGCCGCGGATCGTACGGTTCCGGTCGGTGACGGCGAAGCTGGCGCTGGACCGGCGCGTGGACGGGGAGCGGGCCGTGCTTTCGGCGCTCGTGCCCGGTCTTGAGCGGGCGTCGCTGCGCGAGATCCAGGAGCAGGTCGACCGCTACCGCGACGAACAGGCCGCGGACCTGCCCGAGTTCAAGGGCGTACGGGCGCTGGGGCGGCTGCCGCTGCCGCTCGGGCGGGCCGCGTTCGCGGCGGCGCTGCGGGATCCGCGCAAGCGGCCCGGGGTGTTCGGCACCGTCTCCGTCAGCTCCCTCGGGCAGGGCGCCGTCGACGGGTTCCACTCGGCGGGCGGCACCGCCGTCACGCTGTGCGCGGGCCGTGTCGCACAGCGGCCCGTGGTCCGCGCCGACGGCACGCTGGCCGCGGCGCCCGTCATGCGGCTCGGGCTCACCTTCGACCACCGGGTGATCGACGGCGGGGTCGCGGCCGACCTGCTGACCGATCTCCACGACACGATGGAGGCCTTCGATGACGGCTCCAGGGGGTACGGCCCCGCCGCGCACGCTCGGGGAGCCGATCGTGATCACGGGCCCGGGCGGGAACTGGCCGGCAGTCCGCGCTGACCTCGACCGGCACCGCGCCGCGATCCTCTACGCCCGCCTGGACGACTGGCGTCCGGAGCGGGCCGGGGGGCCGCGGCTGCGGGCGCTGCTCGGGCGGGACTGGGCGCGGTTCCTCGAACTGACCCACCCGGACGTGCGCACGCGGTTCGCCTCCTCGCGGGTGCTGCTCAAGTTCGCGGCGGCGGCGGCGCTCCATGTGCCGCCGCAGTCCGTGGAGCTGGGGTACACGCACACCGGGCGGCCGTTCCTGCGCGGGTACGACGGCGTGCACATCAGCCTCAGCCACACCGACGAACTCCTCCTCGTGGGGCTCGCCACCGGGGGTGTCATCGGCGTCGACGCGGAGCGCGCGGACCGCAAGCTGTACGGGCCCGGGCTCGGGCGGCATCTGTGCACCCCGCACGAGGTGACCGAGATCGAGGCGATGCCGGAGGAGGACCGCAATCCGGCGCTCGTGCGGCTGTGGACGCTGAAGGAGGCGTACAGCAAGGCGATCGGGCTCGGCATGCAGTTCCGCTTCACGGACTTCGGGTTCCGGCCCGACGGAACGCCGACGGATGTCCTGCGGCCGGACGGGCGGCCCGGGTCGGACGGGGAGTGGACGTTCCGTACGTACGGGTTGGATGACACGTATGTCGTGAGCGTGGCGGTGGGGGATGCGGGGTTCGGGGCGGCGGGGGACACGGCGGCCGGCACGGCCCTTGACGCCGGCATCGTGGACGCCCTCTCCGAAGTCCTCGGCACGGAAGACCCCGTCCAGGACCCGGACCCTTGGTGGTAGCCCCAGCTGAGACCAGCCCCCGGCTCCTCAATCGCCGGAGGGGCTTGATTTACCGGCGTTGAGGTGAGCCCCGCCAGGGGCGCGGGGAACTGCGCGACCAGCCACGACGCACCCGGCACTCTGGGGCTCCGCCCCAGACCCCGCTCCTCAATCGCCGGAGGGGCTTGATTTACCGGCGCTGAGGTGAGCCCCGTCAGGGGCGCGGGGAACTGCGCGAGAAGCCCCACCGGGGCTGCACCCGACGCACAACGTGCACTTACCCCGCGCTGGGTGCCGCCTTGCCCACCCTGCCGCCCCAGGCGGCAGATTGCCCAAGGCGGCGGGGCGCCGAAGAAGTGCCGGGGTTGCAGCCCCGTCAGGGGCGCGGGGAACTGCGCATGTAGTGGGCCTGGGCGTCGAACCCCACAAGCCCCGCGCTAGCGGCCGGCGGGAGAGTCGGGGGGTGAGAGATTCCGCGTAAGGAGATGCCGTATGGCAGTCCGGACAAGCCGCACCCCCATCACCCCCACCCCCCGGGACACGTTCACCTGGAGAACCCCGACCGGCCGCCTCCTGAGCGCAGCCGTAGGAACGGCGACGCTCACCGCCGCGCTGGCCATCGGCGGAGCCCTGAGCCCCGCGTTCTGGACCGCCCTGATCGCCCCGGACCTGGCGTTCCTGCACAAGGGCGAGACCCCCTCCCCGGGCCCCGGCCACATGTCGCCGGACACCGTGCCCCTGTACAACACCCTGCACGACCCGCGCCTCGCCGCCGGCACCCTGACCGCGGGCGCGCTCTCCGGTTCCCGCACGCTCCTGCTGGCGGGGCTGGGCTGGACGACGCACATCGCCGTGGACCGCGCGTTCGGCTTCGGCCCCCGCCGCCCCGACGGCGCCATCCACTGACTCGACGGACGGGAAGCCATGGACCACCTGCAAGAGCTGACGGAGTTCGCCCGGCTGCACGCGCGCGGCCAGGGCATGCGCCCCGATCACGTCGAAGCCGTACTGTCCCGCGTCACGGGCGACACGACCGGCGACCCGGCGTCGTGGGCGACCGTGTGGACCGGCGCGGGCAAGGTCGCCGAGGCCCGCGGTGACCTGCTCGACGCCTGCCGCCACTACGCCCTGGCCCGCTTCCCGTACCCCTCGGACGGCGACCGGGTCCTCGCCCAGCACCTGTGCGTGGAGGTGTTCGACCGCTGGCGGCAGCAGCGCCAGGGCATCCAACGCCTCGAACTGCGCTCCCCCGAGGGCACGTTCACCGCGTGGGCGAGCGGCCTGGACGCGCAGCGCCCGAAACCGCTGGTCGTCGTCATGGGCGGCATCGTCAGCGTGAAGGAGCAGTGGGCGCCGCTGCTGCCGCTGCTGCGCAAGCTGGGCTTCGCGGCCGTCGTCACCGAGCTGCCCGGCGTCGGCGAGAACACCCTGCGCTACTCCCCCGACTCCTGGCGCATGCTGCCCTTCCTGTTCGACAGCCTGGCCGGCCGGGCGAAGGTCGCGGACACGTCGATGCTGGCGCTCAGCTTCAGCGGCCACATGGCGTTGCGGGCCGCCGCCGAGGACCGCCGGGTGCGGCGCGTGCTGACGGTCGGCGCGCCCGTCGCGGACTTCTTCACCGACACGGCGTGGTGGCCGCGCGTCCCCCGCATCACCAAGGACACCCTCCAGCGCCTCACCCACAGCACATCGGAGGCCGAACTGCGTTCTCAGTTCCCCGAGTTCGCGCTCTCCCCGCAGGAACTGCGCCGCGTGCGCGTGCCCGTACGGTACGTCGCCTCCGCCCGCGACGAGATCATCCCGGCCCGCGACCAGGCCCTGCTGCGCCGCGATCTGCCGGACGTCCGCTTCAAGGAGTTCGACGACGTGCACGGCTCCCCGGCCCATCTGGGCGCGACGCGGCGCTGGCTGTTCGGCTCGCTGCTGCGGCTGCGGCTGCGCGGGGCGCCCGCCGAGGAACTGACCGTCGCCGCTGCCGCCCGTACCGCCGAGAACCCGCTCTCCGACGCACCGCACTTCGACGCACCGACCTCCGACGCACCGTTCGAGAAGAGGCCACGCCATGACTGACGCCGCTCCGTCCTCGCGCCGCTCCGCCTCGGTCCGCCCCTGGCAGTCCCTGGCCTCGCTCGGTGTGACCGAGAACGATCTGACCACCGTCCACCACCGGCCCATCGTGCCGTCGAGGCAACCCGGCGAGCGGCCGGGTGAACGGCACCACCGCCGCGGATCCCAGGGGGCCTGACCACCATGACCGCGCCCACCGGCGGCTCCCGCATCCGGATGCGCTACCGCACCGTGCACGGCTACCGCCGTGCCTTCCGGATGGCGGGCAAGGGCCGCGCGATCCTGCTCATCCACGGCATCGGCGACTCCTCCGACACCTGGCGGGACGTCATGCCGGGCCTGGCCCGCGACTACCGGGTCATCGCCCCCGACCTGCTCGGCCACGGCGCCTCCGACAAGCCGCGCGCCGACTACTCGCTCGCCGCGTACGCGAACGGCATGCGGGACCTGCTCGGCGTCATCGGCGTCGAACGGGTCACCCTCGTCGGGCACTCGCTGGGCGGCGCCGTCGCCATGCAGTTCGCGTACCAGTTCCCCGAGCGCTGCGACCGGCTCGTGCTGGTCGGCACCGGCGGTGTCAGCCGCCAGGTCACGCCGCTGCTGCGGGCGGCGACCTTGCCGGGTGCCGAACTCCTGCTGATGGCACTGCGGTTGCCGACGATGCGCACCCAGGTCGGGCTCGCGGTGAAGGCGCTCCAGTTCCTCGACACGGACCTCGGGGTGGACGCCCCCGACCTGCTGCGGGTCGTGGACGCGCTGCCCGACGGCACCTCGCGCAACGCGTTCATCCGCACGCTGCGCGCGGTCGTGGACTGGCGCGGGCAGGTCGGCACGATGCTCGACCGCTGCTATCTCGCGCAGGGCATGCCGACGATGCTGGTGTGGGGCGGCCGGGATCAGGTGGTGCCGTCCGCGCACGCGGGCCTCGGGCACGTGGCGATGCCGGGCAGCCGGCTGGAGATCTTCGAGGACGCGGGCCACTTCCCGTTCCGTACGGACCCGCAGCGCTTCGAGCGGGTCCTGCGGGACTTCATCGCCACCACCGAGCCCGCCCAGTACAGCGCCGAGCAGTGGCGGCGCATGCTGCGTACCCGCAAGGCCGCGGCCCGCCCCGACCGCCCGTCCGCCCCGCCCGAGACACTCGAAGCGCCGGGCGCCTCCGAGGTGCGTACGGCCTGACCCGCACATCGCCCGCCAACCACCGCGGCCCCTCCCGGAGTTCGGGAGGGGCCGCGGGCGTTCGGGTGGGGCTGCGGGCGATGCCGTACGGGGTTCAGGGCGCCGTCAGTTGGGCGCCTTGACGGGCTCCGCTGCGACCACCGGGTGGTCGGCGGGGAAGACGCCGGCGGCGGAGGCGCCGCCCGAGACGCCGGAGGCGAACACCTCCTGGTCGGCGCTGCCGTACCCGGCCCACTCGGCGGGCAGGGAGTCCTCGTAGAAGATCGCCTCGACCGGGCAGACGGGCTCGCAGGCGCCGCAGTCCACGCACTCGTCGGGGTTGATGTACATCTTGCGGGGGCCCTCGTAGATGCAGTCGACGGGGCACTCGTCGACGCACGCCTTGTCCTTGAGGTCCACGCAGGGCTGGGCGATGACGTAGGTCATGAGGAACGCTCCACGGTCCAGGTGTCGGTGCCGGTCAGGAGGGACGCGAGGTCGCCCTTGCCGTACTGCTCGACGGCGTCGTCGAGCTGGTCGTTCAACTGCCGGTCGTACAGCGGCCGTTCGACGTCACGCAGGACGCCGATGGGCGTGTGGTGCAGGGTGTGGGGGTCGGCGAGACGGGACAGGGCGAAGGCCGTCGTCGGGGAGGCCGCGTGGGCGTCGTGGACGAGGATGTCGGACTTGTTGCCCTCGGTCACGGCGACGACGCGCAGGTCGCCGGTGGCGGGGTCGCGGACGACCCCCTTGGAGCCTCCCCCGGCACCGAACGTGATGGGCTGCCCGTGTTCGAGGCGTACGAGGGTCTCCTCGGCCCGCTGCTTGTCCTTCAGGGCGTCGAAGGCGCCGTCGTTGAAGATGTTGCAGTTCTGGTAGATCTCCACGAGCGCGGTACCGGGGTGAGCGGCGGCGGCCCGCAGCACGGAGGTGAGGTGCTTGCGGTCGGAGTCGATGGACCGCGCGACGAAGGACGCGCCGGCCCCGATGGCGAGCGACAGCGGGTTGAAGGGCGCGTCGAGGGAGCCCATCGGCGTGGACTTGGTGATCTTGCCGACCTCGGACGTGGGGCTGTACTGGCCTTTGGTGAGTCCGTAGATGCGGTTGTTGAAGAGGAGGATCTTGAGGTTGACGTTGCGGCGCAGGGCGTGGATGAGGTGGTTGCCGCCGATGGAGAGGGCGTCGCCGTCCCCGGTGACGACCCAGACACTCAAGTCCCGCCGGGAGGAGGCGAGTCCGGTGGCGATGGCGGGGGCACGGCCGTGGATGGAGTGCATCCCGTAGGTGTTCATGTAGTACGGGAAACGAGAGGAGCAGCCGATGCCGGAGACGAAGACGATGTTCTCCTTGGCGATGCCGAGTTCGGGCATGAAGCCCTGGACGGCGGCGAGGATCGCGTAGTCACCGCAGCCGGGGCACCAGCGCACTTCCTGGTCCGACTTGAAGTCCTTGGCGAGCAGCGGGAGTTCAACGGGCATGGAGCACTTCCTCCAGTACGTGGGCGAGCTGCTCGGCCTTGAACGGCATGCCGTTGACCTGGTTGCAGGAGTGCGCGTCGACCAGGTAGCGGGCGCGGACGAGGGTGGCGAGCTGGCCGAGGTTCATCTCGGGCACGACGACCTTGTCGTACCGCTTCAGCACGTCACCGAGGTTCTTCGGGAACGGGTTCAGATGCCGCAGATGCGCCTGCGCGATCCGCTCCCCGGCCCCCCGCAGCCTGCGTACCGCAGCCGTGATCGGGCCGTACGTCGAACCCCAGCCGAGCACGAGCGTGGTCGCCTCACCTGACGGGTCGTCCACGTCCAGATCCGGTACGTCGATGCCGTCGATCTTCGCCTGGCGGGTGCGGACCATGAAGTCGTGGTTGGCCGGGTCGTAGGAGATGTTGCCCGTGCCGTCCTGCTTCTCGATCCCGCCGATCCGGTGCTCCAGACCAGGGGTGCCGGGCACGGCCCAGGGGCGCGCCAAAGTGTGCGGGTCACGCTTGTACGGCCAGAAGACCTCGCTGCCGTCCTCCAGCGTGTGGTTCGGGCCCTGTGCGAACTGCACCCGCAGATCCGGGAGTTCGTCGACCTCGGGGATCCGCCAGGGCTCCGAGCCGTTGGCCAGGTAGCCGTCCGAGAGGAGGAAGACCGGGGTGCGGTACGTGACCGCGATGCGGGCCGCTTCCAGCGCCGCGTCGAAGCAGTCGGCGGGCGTGCAGGGGGCGATCACCGGGACGGGCGCCTCGCCGTTGCGGCCGTACATGGCCTGGAGGAGATCCGCCTGCTCCGTCTTGGTCGGCAGGCCGGTGGAGGGGCCGCCGCGCTGGATGTCCACGATCAGCAACGGCAGTTCGAGCGAGACCGCCAGCCCGATCGTCTCCGACTTCAACGCCACACCCGGACCCGAGGTCGTGGTGACGGCGAGAGAGCCGCCGAAGGCCGCGCCCAGCGCCGCGCCGATACCGGCGATCTCGTCCTCCGCCTGGAAGGTGCGTACACCGAAGTTCTTGTGCTTGGACAGCTCGTGCAGGATGTCCGAGGCCGGCGTGATCGGGTACGAGCCGAGGAACAGGGGCAGCCCGGTGCGTTCGGCGGCGCTCACGAGCCCGTACGAGAGCGCGAGGTTGCCGGAGATGTTGCGGTAGCGGCCTTCGGGGAACGCGGCGACCGCCGGGTCCACCTCGTAGGAGACGGCGAAGTCCTCGGTGGTCTCGCCGAAGTTCCAGCCGGCCCGGTAGGCGGCGATGTTGGCCTCGGCGATGTGCGGCTTCTTGGCGAACTTCCGCTTCAGGAAGGCTTCCGTGCCCTCGGTCGGCCGGTGGTACATCCAGGTCAGAAGGCCGAGCGCGAACATGTTCTTGCTGCGCTCCGCCTCCTTGCGGGACAGGCCGAACTCCTTCAGCGCGCCCACGGTCAGCGTCGTCAGCGGGACCGCGTGCAGCCGGTAGGCGTCCAGCGATCCGTCTTCCAGGGGCGAGGCCGCGTACCCCACCTTCTGGAGCGCCCGCGCGGTGAACTCGTCGCTGTCCACGATGACTTCGGCGCCGCCCGGCAGGTCCTGGATGTTCGCCTTCAGGGCGGCCGGGTTCATCGCCACCAGCACGTTCGGCGCGTCGCCGGGCGTGAGGATGTCGTGGTCCGCGAAATGCACCTGGAACGACGAGACGCCCGGGAGCGTGCCGGCGGGCGCCCGG
The DNA here is from genome assembly GCF_055639095.1 of Streptomyces sp. NPDC107550. Taxonomy (NCBI): domain Bacteria; kingdom Bacillati; phylum Actinomycetota; class Actinomycetes; order Kitasatosporales; family Streptomycetaceae; genus Streptomyces; species Streptomyces sp. NPDC107550. The sequence continues at coordinate 230,571 of NZ_JBVKBC010000007.1, read as the reverse complement.
ATCTCGGCCGGGAAGTTCGGCAAGGTCGACAGATCGTTGCCGAACGACGCGGTCTGGGAGGTGAAGCGGTCCCCGGTGAGCTGCATGCCGTCACCCGAGTCGCCCGCGAACCGGATGACCACCCGCTCCAGACGCCGTACGTCCTTGCGGGGGATCTCCTTGCTTTCCACTGACAGAACGGCCACCGGCCGCCCCCTTCCCGTCGAGGCCATGGACGCCGCGGTCGCCGCGGCCCGCGGCTGAGTCGGCGCTCGGCAGCGACGGTAGGAACAGCGGCTTGTGACCGGCCAAAGCCCGCCCCGGGCGGCCCCGCACGCCCGTCTCGCGCGAGCCGTGAATTCTTCACGTCAGCGGCATGAACGCCTGCCTGTCGGCGGGCCGCCGCCGCGGCGGATACTCGGCCGACGCGCGGCGGACGCCCGGCCGTCCGCACTCAGGGAGGAGTGCCGCCATGACCCGGCCGCCGGCGGGAGCGCCGATCCATCTGTGGTCGCTGAGCGAGGACGTCGAGGTGCGCGCGTCCGACGACGCCGTGGTGCTGACCGGCCGGTTCGGCTCGGAGAAGCTGGACGATCCGAGCCCGCTCGTGCGCGAGGTGCTGCGCCGCATGGAGCTGGGCCCGATCCTCCCCGACAACGTCGCCGCGGACTACGCGGACGGCGACGGCGTGTGCCTGCTGCTCCTGCCGACGCTGAGCCGCCTCGCCCACATGACCGTACGGACGCTGTCGGTGGACGACCTGAAGGGCCCGCTGCTGTCGGTGTCGCCCGAGTCCCGGCAGGCGACGTTCGCGCCGCAGGAACTCCCGGACGCCGATCCGCTGCGGCTGCCGCGCGATGTGCGGCTCACCCTGGAGGACGCCGGGATATCCCTCCAGTCGCCCGCTTCCCTGCACCGGGTGGTGCTGCACCGGCCGGAGGCGGTGTGGGTGGTCGCCATGCTGGCGTGGCCGGTGACGCCCGGCGACGCGACGGAGGCGCTGCCGCTGCACCCGGACGTCACCGACGGCATCCTGCGCTATCTCGCGGCGGCCGGCATGGCCCAGCCGGTCACCGGTCCGCCCCCGGGCTTCACCGCGCCCTGAACCGGCCGCACCGCGCCCCGAGCGCAGCACGCCCCCCGAACCGGCCGCACCGTACCCCTGACGGCCCGCACCGCGCCCCGAGCGGGCCGTCGGGTCACAGCAGCCAGCCGGACTCCCGGGCGATGCGGATGGCGTCGACGCGGTTGCGTGCGTTGAGCTTGCTGACGATGGCCGTGAGGTAGTTGCGTACCGTGCCCGTCGTCAGATGCAGCAGGGACGCGATCTCGGGCGCCTCGGAGCCCTGCGCGGCCAGCTTCAGCACCTCGTTCTCCCGCTCGGTCAGCGGGTTCTCCGCGCCGCCCCACGCGGCGAGCGCGAGCTGCGGGTCGATGGCCCGCTGGCCGGCCGCGACCCTGCGTACCGCCTCGGCGAGCTGCTTGGGCGGGGCGTCCTTGAGGAGATAGCCGGAGACCTGCGCGGACAGGGCGCGGCGCAGGGTGCCGGGGCGGCCGAGGTTGGTGAGGACGAGGGTGCGGCAGGCGGGCACGGACTCGCGCAGCCGCTCGGCCGCCGTCAGCCCGTCGAGGCCCGGCAGGTCGATGTCGATGATGGCGACGTCCGGCCGGTGCTCCAGGGCGGCGGGGACGATCTCGTCGCCGCGTTCGAGTTCGACGACGACATCGAGATCGGATTCGAGATTCAACAAAGCGACCAGGGCGCCGCGGACCATGTTCATGTCCTCGGCAAGCAGAATCCGAATCATGGTTCCCCCGTAACCCGTTCGAATATTGACCGAATCCTATCAAGCGGAGGGCACTATTCGGCTGGTTGTCTTCTTCCGTACGCTCAACTTTTCGCCAAGAGCGTCCGTCGTCACCACCGTGGCCCGGACCGGGACTTCGGCCAGCAGCCGGAACGTATGGCCCTTGCGGGCGCCCGCCTCGATCCGGCCGCCTATGGCGCGCACCCGGGCGTCGAGGTTGGCGAGGCCGCTGCCGCCGTCCGGGGAGGGGTCGCGGTAGCCGGGGTCCACCCCGTCGTTGACCACGGACAGCCGCACGGTGGCGCCCAGGTGGTCGGCCTCGATGGTGCAGTGGGCGGCCTTGCTGTGCCGCAGCAGGTTGGTGACGGCCTCGCGCAGCACGGCGGCGAGGGCGGCGTCGCAGGGCGCGTCGAAGGGGCGCAGCCGCACCTGGGCGTCGAGCGCGATGTCGGCGGCGCTGAGCACCGAGCGGGCCGAGGCGATCTCCTGCTCAAGTGACATGTCCTGAAAGCCGCGTGCGACCCGGCGCACATCGGCCAGGGAGTCGCGGGCGACGCGTAACACGTCCTGGATCTCCTCCATGGCCCGCTCGGGGTGGCCGGGGATCAGGCGGTGCACCAGCTCGGTCTTGAGGGTGATCGTGGACAGGCCGAAGCCGAGCAGGTCGTGCAGGTCGCGGGCGAAGCGCAGGCGTTCCTCGGTGACGGCCATGTGCGCCAGCTCGCCGCGCGCCGCGTGCACCTCGGCGACCAGTTCGCTCAGCCGGGAGAGGCCGTACGTGACGAGGCCGGTGAGCAGCGTGGACTGGCAGAGGTAGACGGTGACGAGGACCGAGCGGTGCTCCAGGAGCGAGGGCACGACCAGGGAGAGGCCGACGAGCGCGTACAGCGGCCAGCCGACGCGCGGCGGCAGCAGGAGCAGCAGCGAGCCGGCGAGGAAGCCGGCCATGGCGCCCCACTCGGCGCGGAAGATGAGCAGGGGCAGGTACGTGAGCAGGGCCTGCGCGCCCAGTGTCATCAGGCGGCGGCGCAGCGGGGCGCGGTTGGCGCCGGGCGCGGAGTGGCGCAATTGCAGCGCGAGGACGAGGACGAGCGCGGCGATGGCGGCCACGGCGTGCCTGGTCGGCATGGGGGTGTCGAGGATGTTGAGCAGGATGACGACGGAGTAGCTGATGAGCGCCATCACGAGGATGGTGCGGGCGACCTTCGGCGGGAGCAGGTCCCGGCTTCTGCGGGGCGGGACGGCGCGTGCGCCGTCCCCGCCCACCCCCTCGTCGAACCGGTCCTGAGTCTGCATCGTCCGCGGCCTCTTCTCGCACGTCCGTCCCCACCGTGTGGGGATGATATGTGAAGGCCCTGAGAACCAGGGGCGGTCCGGAGAACGGCTGAAAAGAAACAGGTTCAGGCCGAGTTGATATCCAGATGTTCCGGTCGAATCGCCTTCTCAGACAAAGAGCGGCACGGGATTCAGAGCCTCGTACGGCAACGGTGTCTCCCGCCTGCCGAGCTGTACGGGAACGTCAAAGAGCCGCCCTGGCGCGAATCGTGCCCAGAAATGGCGCATTCCCGGTACCAGCACCTTCACCACCGGAACCTCCAAGTCCGGTCGTGTCTGGTCCAGTACGAGCAATTCCATTCCCCTCTCCCGTACGAGCGCGGTGATCGCCGTGACGTCGTCGAGCAGATCGGCCCGAGGCGTGTACGCCCAGTGGGCCGGGGTGCGCGGCGCGAGGGCGGGGTCGGGCGTGAGGTGGGGCTGCCCGGCCGTCGTCGCCGTGCGCCACCAGTGCAGCGGCTCGGGGTCGGTGACCGTGTACCCGGTGCCGTCGGGGCGTGCCTCGCAGACGGTGGGCAGGAGTTGGGCCAGTTCGGTCAGCGCCCGGCGCAGCGCGGTGGCCGGGTCGAAGTGGGCGCCGAAGCCGAACACGATGTCCTCGGCCGGCTTGTCCGTACGCCGCGACAGGGCGGCGAAGACCGGCACCCCGAGGTCGGAGGTGAGGTCGAGGACCCACAGGTCGCGGTGGACGCGGGCCAGTACCGTGCGCAGCCGCTCGGCGTAGGGCTCGTCGAACGCGTCGAGGTCGACGCCTGGCTGGCGGGTGCGGTTGTACCACCACAGGGCGACCGCGTCGCGCTCGACGACCTCGAAGAAGCCCTGTACGAGGGCGTCCTCGCGGCTGCTGCCCGCCGCGTTGCCGTTGGAGTCGGCGTACAGGCCGTCCGGGGTGGCCTCGCCGCGCGTGAAGTACAGCAGCGACGTGGGCAGCAGGCGCCGTGCCCCGGCGGTGAGCGACCAGACGGGCGTCCAGTCGGTGGGTTTGTCGTCGGCGAAGGGCACGGGCACGTACTGGAAGCTGGAGTGCCGCGCGTTCCACCGCTCCCGCTCGCGGAACTGCCGCTCGTCGTAGAGCTGGCAGGCGTACGGGTGGACGGCGTCGGCGCCGAGCGCGCGGTAGGTGTCGCGGACGACGGGCTCGTCGCCGTGGCGGGTGCCGCTGTACCGCTCGACGGCCTCGCACAACGCGCCGACCTGGGCCTCCGTCGCGGTGAGCCCTTTGCCGCCGCTGAGCGCGCGCAGCCCGGTGCGCAGGCCGGCGAGGGTGTGCGCGCCCATGGCGAGGTTGGGCCCGGACAGATACGAGACGAGGCCCTCCGGGGTGTGCGGCGCGGGCCGGATCTCCTTGACGATGCCGGTGACGGGCCCGATCAAGTGGCCGTGCCTGGCCAGCATCTGAGTGGGCGTCAGCGCACGGTGACCGCCCCCGCTGCCGTCCGCCTTGGGCCGCGACACGGGCGTGAACGGCCGCCGGACACGCTCGGCGACGATCTCCGGGTCACCGCAGGACCGGCACTGGGGGCGCTGGTCCACGCGGTGTTCGGTGACGCGCATGCGCAGGGTGTCCCAGGTGTGCAGCCGGCCCTGGGCGTCGTCGCGTATCCCGGCGAGCCACTTGGCGGCCTCCAGGACGGCGAGGTCCACGGCGAGGGAGCGGCCGGCGGCGAGGGAGGCCGGCGGGCGCGGCAGCGGCCCCCGGATGCCGAGGGCGCGCCGCACCGGGCGCTCGGCCTGCCGGTGCCCGACCAGCCGGACGCGCAGGCAGTGCCAGCAGGGCCCGTCGAAGGGGCGGAAGAACGGCCCGATCCACGGTTCGGCGCCGCACGCGCGCACCGGCAGCCAGGCCCGTCCGGCGGCCCGGTGCGCGGCGTCGATCTCGCCGAGGCGCGGGGCGAGGTAGTCGTCGCAGACCACGAGGGTGAGCGCGGCGTCCTCGGGTGCGGCGGCGAGGCCGATCCCGCTGGCGGCGCAGGCCGCGCGCACCGGCTCTGGATCGGCGCCGCCGACGGTCTCCAGCCACAGGGAGCCGGCGGCGAGCCGGGCGGCGACGGCGGCGCCGTCGAGCCCGGCGAGGTCCCAGTACGCCTCCGCCGTGCGTGTCGCGTCCGGGGCGAGGGCGTCCGCCGCGGCGCGCGGGTGGAGGCGGAGCAGCCCGGCGGCCGTCAGCTCGTCGAGCGAGCAGCGGATGGACTCGGGGTCGAGCGCGGGGCCGGCGTCCCGCAGGATGCCGGCCATGTCGCGGGTCCCGTCGAGCAGCGGCACGAGGAACTCGGCGTGCTCGCCGCGCAGGGCGGTGACCCCGCGCCGCGACACCAGATACGCGGCCTCGCCGGGGACGACGTGCGGGCGCAGGTGGAGCTTGAACCCCACCGTGCCGCCCGCCGCCGTCCCGGGCTCGGACCGTTCCCCCCCGGGTACGGTCATGCCGTGAGCGCTCCGAGCGCGGCGGTGGCGCGGGCGTCGGACTCGGCGACGATGCAGATGGTCACCAGGGCGGCGCCCTGGTCCGTGCCGTCCAGGTTCTCGATCACCAGACGCGGGCGGGCGCCGGTCGCGGTGGTGTGGTCCACGGGCTCGAAACGGTTCTGCATGACACTGGCCATGATCAAGGTGCCCCTTCGTGCCGAACGGTGGTGTTGCTTCTGTCGGCAGACATCTTGTGCGCGGCCAAACCGGGGAAACAGTGGCGCTCTCACAGCCCGGACATGAAGTTCTCACGCCCCCGCGCCGCCCTGTCCCACGTGTCACAGCAGCCTCGTACGCCCCTGATTCCCCAGGGGCCGGGCGCCGGGCGGACGCGCCGGTTCAGGGCGCCCGCAGCACGTCTTCCCGGCCCCGGTCGCGGTATGCCTGCCGGATCGCTACGCGGTCCTCACCGGTCAGCCTCCGGTACGCGGACTCGCCCGGGGGCCGCCACCACACCTCGCCGCCGCTCCAGAACCCGGCGCGGCGCAGCTCGCCCCGGCGCACCTTGTTGGTGGCGGTCACCGGCATCCGGGCGACGACGCGGACGAAGCGGGGCGCCATCTTCGTGCCGAGGTCGCTCTGCGCGCGCAGGAACGCGCCGAACTCCCGCGGGTCGAAGGGGACTTCGCCGGTCAGCGCGAGCGTCGCCATGACCTGGTCACCGGTGACCGGGTCGGGCACGCCGTAGACGGCGACGGCGGACGCGCGGTGCCAGCGCGCGAGGATGTTCTCGATCATGGCGGGGGCCAGGTTCTCGCTGTCGACGCGGATCTTGTCGTCCCCGCGCCCGGCGAAGTACAGAAAGCCCTCGGCGTCCCGGTAGAAGAGGTCGCCGGTCCAGTACCAGCCGTGGGCGCGGACCCGCTCGGCGGCGGCTTCGTTGCGCCAGTAACCCTCGAAGAGGGAGCGGCCCCGGTTGACCAGCTCGCCTATCGCCGCGCTGCCGTTGAGCAGGCGTCCGGCGGGGTCGAAGACGGCGGGCGGGCACTCCTCGCCGGTGGCGGGGTCGAGGACGGCGAGGTCGTCGCCGGGGGCGGCACGGCCGATGGCGCCCGCCGGGGTGCCCGGGGTGCGCTGGACGGCGGCGCCGCCCTCGGACGACCCGTACCCCTCGACGAGCCGCACGCCGAACCGCTCCTCGAAGCGGGCCGCGTCCACCGCGCCCGCCTCGGTGCCGAAGCCGACGCGCAGCGGGTTGTCCCGGTCGTCGGCGCGCTCCTCGGTCGCCAGCACGTAGCTGACGGCACGGCCCACGTAGGTGAAGTACGTGGCGCCGAACTTCCGTACGTCGTCGAGGAATCCGGACGCGGAGAAGCGCCGGCGCAGCGCGACCCCGGCCCCGGCGGCGACGGCGGGCGCCCAGTCGGCGATGACCGCGTTGCCGTGGAAGAGGGGCATGCAGACGTAGTGCACGTCGTCGGGGCGTACGCCGAAGTGGCCGGCCAGGGACTGTCCGGCGGCGGCGAGGCGACCCTGGGTGCACAGGGCGGCCTTGGGGGCGCCGGTCGAGCCCGAGGTGAAGCAGAGCAGCAGCCGGGTGCCGGGGCCGACGCCGGGCGCGGGGTCGGGCGGGGCGCCGGCGTAGGCGGCGAGGAGGTCGGCGTAGGCGTCGGTGTCGGTGACGAGGAAGCGGACGCCGGGCAGGGCGAGGCCGTCGAGCAGCGGCAGCTTGGCGCGTTCGGTGACGAGGACGCGGCACTCGGTGTGCAGGATGTCGCGGGCGAGTTCGGCGCCGCGCCGGGTCGGGTTGATCCCGGCGACGGCGGCGCCGGCGAGCGCGGCGGCGCCGAGCCACATCGGGTACTCGGGGGTGTTGTCGAGCAGCACCCCCACGTGGGGCGTGGCGCCGGGCGGCAGCAGGTCGCCGAGGAGCGCGGCGCGGGCCGCCGCGCCCGCCGCCACCTCGTGCTGGGTGAGGACGGTGTCCTCGAAGGCGAGCCCCGGGCGCTGGTCCCCGAAGCGCGCGAGGACCAGCTCCGCGAACGTACGACGCGTCATGGATGCCATGGCGGCGTACGGTAGTTGACGCCCCGTCAGATGTGGAGGGCCAGGCGGCGCCTCACCAGTTGGAGACCGTCACGCCGAGCAGCAGGAGCGCGCCGGCGCCGAAGACGACGAGGGTCAGGCCGGTACCGAAGGTGAGGAGCGGTCCTGGCTCGACGGCCGTCGCCTTCTCGGGCGCCGCCGGGGCGTAGTACGCGACGGTCTCGGCGCCGACGTCCCGGCCGGGCGGCCCGCCGGACTCGGCGAACCGCACCTCGCGGCCGTCGGCGGCCGTGAACACGTACTCGTGCCACTGGATGCGCCGCGCCACCCCGTTGACCATCTTCACCCGCTGGTACGCGGCGACCACCCGGGCCCGCGCGCTCACCCCGCTCGTCCAGGCCGCGCGCTGCTCGCTCCTGCGCCGCACGACGAGGTACGCGGCCCAGACGAGCCCCGCGATGATCAGCGGGAACAGGAAGTGGAAGACGAAGCCGGCCAGCGGCAGGCCGGGCTGGTCGTCGCTCACGGGTACCTCTCAGAAGTCGGAGGGCATGTCGGCGACCGAGGATATGAAGAACAGGCAGAAGCCCACCACCACGGCCAGGAAGCCGAGGAAGAGGGCCGTGGACAGCACGTTGCGCGCCATCGCCGGCGGGGCGGCGGTGGCGTGCTCGGGGTGCTCGCTCGTGTAGTGGACGGGGACGATGTCGCCCTCGGTCCGGATCGCGGGCCCGCCCTCCTCGTCGAAGCGCACGGTGTCGCCGTCACGGGTGGTGAACTCGTAGACGTGGTGCTGGACGGTGTGGGGGTGGTCGCCCGCACCGCTCACGCCGGTGTACGCCCGCACGCAGCGGGCCTGTGCGACCAGTCCCCCGCGCCAGGCCGCGCGCTGCCGCCCCGAGCGGCGCACCACGACGTACCCCATGAACAGGGCGCCGCAGGCGACGAGCACCGGCACCGCACAGAAAATCAGGTCCATGACACTCCCCCGTGTCCCCCGCACCCCGCCCCACGACGGGACGGTGTGCGGGGAACCTACCCGCGCGCGGACGGGCAGCGCCTCAAGGGAACCTCAGAACCCGGCGCGTTCGCGCGCCGCTCAGAACGTCACGTCCGAGCAGGCGTAGAACGCGTTGGCCGTGTCGGCGATCGTCCACACCGCGAGGATCACGTGGTGGCCGGTCTTCCCGCTGGGCAGGGTGCCCGAGTGGGAGAGGGTCGCCGGGGGCTGTCCGCTGTAGGGCACCGTGAGGAACGGGGTGGTGTCCAGGGCCGCGCGGGTGAGCGGCTTGCTGTCGTCCCAGCCGTTCTTGGTGACGTAGTACCGGAAGTCCGTGGTGGAGTGCCGGGCGGTGAACTGCCAGCGGAACGTGTAGCTCTGACCGCCCGTCACCTTCGTGGTGGGCCAGGCGGACCCGTTCGGCTGCTTGGGAGAGTTGAGCGCGGCGAACTCGCCGTGGTCGGCCGAGCAGATCTGGCCGTCGGCGGGACCCGCCGCCGGGAAGCCCTTGGGCCCCTCGACGCTCTGCGGCTCCCACTGGATGTTGCCGCAGCCCGTGACGGTGCCGTTGGCACACAGCTTCTGCCGGCTGATGGGCAGGTCGGTGTAGCCGTGACCGCTGGCTCCGCCCGCCGAGAGCGCGAACGCCCCGGCGGTGGTCAGGCCGAGCAGGGCCGCGTACACCTTGGTACGTCGGGAAGTCTTCCGCATGCTGCCGCTCCTGGGGATGTGGGGAGTGCCGGAAGCCGTGCGCACAGCGATAGTTCAGGTCTAGACCAACACCCAATGTATGGCGGGTAGTTGAACATGTCCATACCAATCGCAGACTTCCGGAACCCGCTACTCCCCCCGCCCCGCGCAGAAGGCGACCGTCAGATCCTTGACCAGCGCCTTGCGTTCGTAGTCGTCCAGTTCCACGAGGCCCCGCGTCGTCAGCCGCGTCACGGTGTCCTCCACCGAGTCCACGACCGAGGACAGCAGGCTGTCGCGGTGCCGGGCGTCCAGCGCGGCCGCCTTGCGCCGCCGCATCGCCTCCGCCACCTCCGGCGCGTACTCGATCCGCGTGGGCTGCGCCGAGTACACCTCCACCCCGACCGCCGCCGCGTCCGCCGCGAGCCTGCGCGTGAGCAGATCGCCGACCGCCTCCGCGTCCCGCAGCGTCGGCGTGCCCGCGTGGAAGGCGTCGGCGGGCAGCCCCGACAGCACCCGGGCGAGCGCCGCCTCCACGCACGCGCGCAGATACGCCTCGTGGTCCTCGACGCCGAGCACCGCCCGGGCGGTGTCCCTGATCCGCCACACCACGAGCACGACCGCGCGCAGCGCCACCCCGTCCGCGTCCACCACCGGCATCGGCTCGCTGCGCCAGTGCCGCAGGCGTACGTCCACGCGGCGCCGCGCCAGCAGCGGGCTCAGCCACACGAGCCCCGTGCGCCGCACGCTCCCCCGGTACCGGCCGTACCGCGTGAGCACCCACGCCGCCCCGGTGCGCCCGCGCGCGAGCCCGCCGAAGCCGAGCAGCGACAGCGCGCCGCCCGCCGCGACCGCCGCCCACTGCGCCACGCCGAGCCCGGCACCGGCGTATCCCGGCAGGCCCGCGAGGTCCGTGACGATCCGGGGCAGCACGCCCGCCCAGCCGAGCGAGACCGCCGCCCCGGCCGCGCCCGCCGCCCCGCCGAGCACCCCGAACGCGCCGGACAGCACCGGCCCGCTCCGCTCGGCCAGCTCCGGGTCGGCCGCGGGCCCCGGCCGCGCGGAGCCCTGTGGACGCGGGCGCGGCGGCAGGGCCCGTACGCCCGCCGGGGCCCGCGTCGGCGCGCCCTTGACCAGCGCGGGCCGCACCGGCACGGCGACCGGTACCGGGTCGTCGCGGAACAGCAGATGCACCGGGATCTCGGTGGTCGCCTCGTTGCGGATGAGCCGTCCGCCGCGCGCGCCGGCCGGTGTCTCCGTCGCCGGGGCGCGGACCGCGCCGCCCTCGGGGTGTTCCGCCGTCGTACTCATCCTTGCCTCCGCACTGACTGTCCTGCCCTGTGGGTTGTCCCGGCCGCCGGGCGCGTGGCTGCCGTCACGAGAACAGCCGCCGCCAGGTCTCGGGACCCGGGTAGCCGTCCGCCGCCGCGCCCCGCCAGCCCTGGGCGCGCTGGAACGCCTCGACGCCCCGCCGGTCCGCCTCGCTCCAACGGGGCCCGGGGCCCTGGGTGTAGAAGGTGCCGAAACCTTTCTTCACCAGTTGCCTGCCGAGGCGCGTGACGGCGTCGGACTGTGCGCCGGGCCGGAAGGCGGCGGCGCCGGGGAAGGGAGGCGCCTTCGTCGCGGCGGCGCCGGTGGCCGTGCCCTTGCCGCTGCCGCCGCCGGGGCCTTTGCCGCCCACGGAGTCGCCCTTGGTGCCGACCGGGCCGGCCGCGCCGCCGCCCGCGCCGGGGATGTCCTTGCCCTTGCCCTGGACCAGATACGCCCAGGTCGTCGGGCCGGGGACGCCGTCCGCGTCGGCGCCGCGCCAGCCCTGCGCCCGCTGGAACGCCTGCGTCGCCCTGCGGTCCGCCTCACCCCAGCGCGGGCCGGGCCCCTGGTGGTAGAACCGCTTGCCGCCGCGCTCGACGAGCATCGTGCCGAGCCGCGTGACGTACGCGTTGGAGGCGCCCGGCCGGAAGGCGGCGGCGCCCGGATACTTCCCGTGCGACGCGCTCGCACCGGAGGCGGGGACCGCCCGCACGCCCTTGTAGCGGTAGGCGAGGTAGCGGCTGGAGTTGCTCCAGTACGCGTACGGGGTCGCCTGTACGCGGGTGCCGGGGCGGGTCTGCTCGTACGCCGTGTAGTACGTGTGGGACGCGTCCGTCCAGCCGCCGAAGATCGTGACGTGCGAGCCCTTCTCCGGGTCGACGGGGTTGTGGAACAGCAGGATGTCGCCGGGCTGGAGCTGGCTCTTGGTGATCCGGGTGCCGTACTGGGCCAGCGAGCCGGTCCACTCGTTGCCGGGCAGCCCCCAGGCCATGGAGACGAACCCCGAGCAGTCCTGCCGGTAGCCGTCCCTCCAGTACCGGTTCATGTCGTACGGGACCTTCGCCGCGACCCAGATGCGGGCGCGGGCGATGATCGCGTCCCGGGTCGTCGCCGGGGGCGCGGACTGCCGGGACAGATCGACGGCGGTGACCGCGGCCTGCGCGGGGGCGCCGGGGGCGCCGGGCGTGCCGGTGAGCTCCGGCCGGGCCGGGGCGCCGTGCAGGGGGCTGGTGCCGCCCTGCGGGGTGGCCTCGCCGGGCGGCTCGGGGTCGCCGGGGCGGGCCTCGTGGTGTTCGGCGGCGGTGGCGGGGGCGGGGTGGAGTGCGCCGATCACCGAGCCGGCCGCCGCGGCGGCGAGCAGGGCGTGGCGGACGGTGGGCCTCGTGCGGGTCGGGTTCGCGGGTGTGCGGCGGGCCTCGGCGCAGCCCGCGCAGCCGCAGTCGTCCGCCGGGTCCACGTCCTCGAACTCCGGAGTCTCCATGCGATTCCCCTCACACTGTTGTGCCGGCCGTTGGACTGATGAGCCTCGTGTTCGCACGCAGGCAGCGTCTCAACTGTGTGGACGTATCGCATGTTGACGGTCCAAAAGATGGAAATTCGGACGAATCGCCTTTTCAGTCGGCGTGGCGGCTGGTCAGGAGCACGGCTGAGGGTCGGGTAAAGTTATGCCTGTCAGCAGGCGCCGCTAGCTCAGTTGGTTAGAGCAGCTGACTCTTAATCAGCGGGTCCGGGGTTCGAGTCCCTGGCGGCGCACCAAGGCCCTCCGTCCACAACGGGGGGCTTTCTGCTGTCCCCACGCCCCTCTCAGCCCCGCCAGGGGCGCGGGGAACTGCGCGCTCAGCCACGACGCACCCGGCACTCTGGGGCTCCGCCCCAGCCCCCGCTCCTCAAGCGCCGGAGGGGCTGGGTGTTGGCGGCGAGGCCAGCCCCGTAAGGGGCGCGGGGAACTGCGCGAGAAGCCCCACCGGGGCTGAACTGGACGTACAACGTGTACTTACCCGGCGCTGGGGGCCGCCTTGCCCACCCGTGCCGCCCCAGGCGGCAGACTGCCCAAGGCGGGGGCGGCTCCCCCAGGACACCGGCGTTGAAAGCCCCGTCAGGGGCGCGGGGAACTGCGCGAGCGGCCACGACGAACCCCGCACTCTGGGGCGCTGCCCCAGCCCCCGCTCCTCAAGCGCCGGAGGGGCTGGATGTTGGCGCTGAGGCCGACTCTCTCAGGGGCGCGGGGAACTGCGCGGCCAGCCGCGACGCACCCCGCACTCTAAGGTCACGGCACGCGGAGCCATTGCGCCTTGCTGGGCGTGCCCTCCGCGTCCGTGACGAAGAGCATGTACCAGCCGGACTCCACCAGCGACCGGTTCCCAGGGACCGACACCGTCACCGCCCCCGCACTCTTCCGCACCCCCAGCGCGACAGACGTCTGATCCACGTCAGTGACATGCGTCGACGCACTGGGCCGGATCAACCGCGCCGCCTTGATGGACTCCGCGTCCGGCGTCCGGAACGTCACCGACCCGCCCCGCGCGACAGTCCGCTGACCCCCTTCAAGACGGGGCCGGGAATCCCGGTACAGATACGGCGGCGTATACATTTCGAGCCGCTGTTCGAACACCCCCGGTTTCGTCCCCGCCTTGTCCGCGTACAGCGAGTCGGAGCCGAAGAACAGCACCCGCCCGTCGGGCAGCAGGATCGACCCGGAGTGGTAATTGCGCCCGACCTCGGGATCCGCCACCCGCTTGAACGTATTGGACCGCGTGTCGTACAGCCGGGCCTGGAGGATGTTGGAGTCACCGCGCCCGCGATAGTCCTCCGAGCCGCCGGAGACCAGGATGGAGTCGTCGGGCAGCACGGACGCCTGCGGGTAGCGCGTGCCCTTCTCCAGCCGGGGCCCGTCCACGAAGCGCGGGTTCGGGTCCTTCAGATCGACGATGCGGGTCTTCTTGCTGGACAGCGTGGACTCGCCGACCCCGCCCCCGCCGATGACCATGTACTTCTGGTCCTGCGCCGGCGGCAGCTCGACCGTGTTGGCCGTCTCCATCATGTCCGGGTCGGACAGCCCGGGGATCTTGTCGAACTTGTTGGTGGTCAGGTCCCAGATGCCCGGCTTGCGCCCCACGTCGTCCGGCCCGTACCCCGCGTTGGCCCCCGAGTAGAAGATCTTCCCGTTCGCCATCTGGAACAGCGCCGGGTACGTCGGGAACTGCCGGATGTCCTTCAGATACGTCCACTTCTTCGTCTTCGGGTCGTACACCTCGTTCTTGCCGGGCACGAGCTGCCCGATCTCGTCGAGGCCGGAGACGGAGAGCACCTTGCCGTCGGAGAGCGTGGTCAGCGTCGGGTACCAGCGCGCCTCGTTCATCGGGTCGACCTTGATGTACCGCTCGGCGACCGGGTCGAACTCGTAGGAGTCCCTGATCCCCTGGAAGTCCTTCTTGTCCAGGGCGAGTTTCTGCGCGATGCCGTAGATGTTGCGGGCGTCGGCGCCGGTCAGGCCCTGCACCCGGTAGTTGTCCTGGGTGCCGGTCTCGTACCGGGCGCCGGAGCGCTGTGCCTCGACGTAGACGCGGCCGAGGCCGGGGTCGTTGCGCAGGAAGCGGCCGGTGGTCTGGTCGAAGACCTTCTTGGCGCGGGGTACGACGATGTTGTCCTTGGCGACGAACGACTTGCCGTTCTCCTTGCCGGTGAAGACCGTGCCCGCCTTGATGGTCTTCGGCGCGTCCGGGTCCTCGTTGTGCACGATCATCAGGCCGCCGGCCTTGGTGACGTCGCCCTTGAGCTTCTCGTAGCGCTTGGTGCCGCCCGCGATCAGCAGATTGCCGTTGGCGAGCTGGGTGTGGCCCGTGCAGAACAGGTCGGTCGGCGTCGGGATCTTCTTGATGGTCTTCTTCACCGGGTCGTACAGCCGGGTGTCGAACTTCTTCGCGTCGAAGTTCTTCTGGTTGTTGCCCGACCCGGCCACCAGAAGGATCTTGCCGGTGTGCAGCAGCGCCGCGTGGATCGTGTTGAGGCGCATGTCCGCGGGGAACTGGATGACGTCCCAGTGGCCGTTCTCGGCCTTGTACTCCGGTCGGTTGATCTTGTACTCGTGGTACTTGGCCGTGCCGAAGCGATACAGCCACGGCCCGTTCATCCCGGCCAGCGCCAGTACGACCACCGAGCCGATGGCTATGCGCCGGGCCCGGCGGCGGCTCGCACCGTCTTTCACTTGTTACGTCCCCCCAGGGATATCTGCATGGTCTGTTCGTCGCCCCCGTCGGCCGCGTGGCCCGGCCGCTGGTGCGGGACGCCGTGCGGCGGGCGCGCGTGCCGGGGCGCGTACGCCGGTGCGTCCTGCGGCGCTGGGTGCTGCGGGGCGCTCTGTTCGGCGGGCGGGCGGGGCTTCTTCCGGTCCTGCCGCAGCATGTAGCGCCAGGCGAACATCGGCGTGGCGGTGATCAGCAGGGCGAAGCAGGCCCAGGTGATCATCGCGGGGTGGGAGTGGCCGAGGACGAGGCCGGCGGCGATCGAGCCCGCGAACACGAGGATGAAGTACCAGTGGTAGCGGAACGTGCCGAACCAGCGGTCGGGGCTGGCCGAGTCACCCTTCGGCGTCACCACGAACTTGCTCTTGCGGCGCAGCAGCGAGTCGATGAGGGCCTTCGCGTACAGCGGGGCCGACAGCGCCGACATCACCATGCCCGCGACACCGCCGGAGCCCTCGGGCTCGTGCGGCGAGACGTTGTGCCGGCGGTTCCAGATGTACAGGCCGATCTGGAGGGCGGAGGCGTTGCCGTAGAGCATCAGCCAGACCGTCGGGTCGATGTTCACACCCGAGGCGCCGAGACCCAGGAACAGCGCGCAACTCAGCGCCGCCAGAATCCAGTTCATCGCGGCCATCGGGTAGAAGATGATCATCATCGTGTAGTTGAACAGCTTGCTGGGCGGGAGCGTGAAGAAGCCCTTCCAGTACTGCTTGAGGATCGTCTCGTACGTACCGCGCGACCAGCGCATCTGCTGCGTGAAGAAGTCCGTCCAGGCGCTCGGGCCCTCACCGACGGCGAGCACGTCCGGCGTGTACACGGAGCGCCATTTGCGGCCCGTCGCCGGGTTCTTGTGGCGGTGGATCTCGAACCCGGTCGCCATGTCCTCGGTGATCGAGTCGTACAGGCCGCCGATCTGCTTGAGGGCCTTGATGCGTACGGCGTTGGACGTGCCGACGAACATGGGCGCGCCGTAGCGGTTGCCGGCGCGCTGGATCAGGGCGTGGAAGAGGAACTGCTGCGACTCGGCGGCCTTGGTGACGAAGTTGTCGTAGTTGCCGTAGACCTGCGGGCCGATGACGAAGCCGACGTCGGGGTCGCGGAAGTAACCGAGCATCCGCTCCAGGTAGTTGGGCAGCGGTACGTGGTCGGTGTCGACGGAGGCGAAGAAGTCGTAGTCGTCGCCGTGGGCGTCGAGCCAGGCGTTGTAGTTGCCGTGCTTGGTCTTCGCGCGGTGCGGGCCCTTGGCCTGGTTCCACCTGGCCACGCCCTTGCGGGAGAAGTGGTGCACGCCGAGCCGCGCGCAGACCTCCTTGACCGCGTCGTCGTCGCCCTCGTCGAGCAGCCAGATGTGCAACAGGCCCCGGTGGCGCAGCTTGACGGCCGCCTCCAGCGTCTTCGTCACCATCTCCAGCGGTTCCTTGCCGGGCACGAAGGAGGTGAGGAACGCGACGCGGGTGCCGGTCTCGGGCACGACCGGGACCGGGTCGCGGGCGACGAGGGTCGCGTGCGCGTTGGACAGGACGTTCATGCAGCGGAAGAACTCGATCAGGCCGATCGACACGAGCATCACGATGTCGAGCGCGGGCAGGAACGCGTACTCCGGGTAGTCGCGCTCCGTCCAGTGCTCGGGCTGGAGCAGCCAGAACAGCAGGACGAGCGAGAGCAGGGGGGCGGCGCCGAGCATCAGCGCCGCGCGTATCCGGTGCGGTTCCTGCGAGAGCAGGGAGCGGTACTGGACCGTGTACGGCTTGGCCGGGTCGGGCTGTGTGAGGGGCCCCGCGAGGCGGCTGTAGTGCTCGTAGTCGTAGCGCGGCAGGGTCTTCTTGATGCGGCCGAGGCCGGCGGTCCGGTGTGGTGGCAGCCGGAGCTGCGTCGTCTGGGACGGGTCGTCGGGGCCCTCGTGGGCGCCGCCCGTCGGCGTCGACGTCATGGTGCGTTCATCCCCCCGCACGCGAGTCACCGCGTGGTCGTCGGTCTCGTCGGGTGCGGTCCCCCTCGACCGGCCCGTACGTGTTTCAGCGGCGGGCCACCCTCCCGTCGTCTTCTCTAAGACTGGGATTCCGTCCCTCCGGTTGCATGATGCCGCGCCCCGGCTCCGCCGCGACAACTGGCCCCCATCTCAGCGCCCCTATTTCAGCGCCGTCACTTCAAGCCCCTCCCCGGGCTTCCAGCGCCGTCCATTTCAAGCCCCTCCGGCGATTGAGGAGCGGGGTCTGGGGCGGAGCCCCAGGCTTCGTCGCCGGGTGCGGGTTTCGTCGTGGCTGGCCGCGCAGTTCCCCGCGCCCCTGACGGGGCTGATTTCAGCGGGGCTGGGTCAGGGAGTGGGCGTACTGGGGCCACCAGGCGCCCGGTTTGGGGCCGCCCCGGCACGTCCCGTCCGACTCCCCCGGCCGCTTCACCCACAAGAACGCCTTCACCACCGCATCCCCCGTCCGCGTGGTCGGCGCCACCCCCAGCGCCCGCCCCGGCGGATTGCACCACCGCTCCTCGGGCGCACCCCCCGTGTACGGCCCGTTGCCATTGCGGCTGGTGTCCACGACGAACGGCTTGCCGCCCACCTTCGCGGACAGCTCCTTGCCGTAGCGGACGGAGTCCTCGGTGGAGTAGAAGTTCGAGACGTTGACGGAGAACCCGTCGGCGCGGTCGATGCCGGACCACTGGAGCGGCTGGAAGATCTGGTCCGGCTTGCCCCAGCCCGCGTTCCCCGCGTCGAGATAGACGGTCGTGTTCTTCAGGGACTTGAGCTTGCCGATCGCGCCCTTGAGCAGGTCGTAGCGCTCCTCGTGGAACTGCTCGGGCGTGCATTTGTCGACCATGTGCTGCACGGCGTCCGGTTCGAGGACGATCGTCGCGGGCCGGTCCCCGATCCCGGCGGCGACCTGGTCGATCCACGCCCGGTAGGCGTCGCCGTCCGCGGCCCCGCCGCGCGAGTACTGCCCGCAGTCGCGGTGCGGGATGTTGTAGAGGACGAGGACCGCCGTGCGGTCCGCCTTGCGCGCCGCCTCCGTGTAGCCGCGGGCCTGCGCCTGTGCGTTGTCCGGGGTGATCCACTCGGCGCTGGGCTGCTCGGCTATCTTGCGCACGGCCCGCGCCTCGGCGTCCTTGCCGTCCTTCTCCAGTTGCGCGACGGCCCGCGCCGCCTTGCTGTCGGGGTTCACCCAGAACGGGTCGGCGCTCTTGGGCCGCTGCCCGATGTGGGCGGCGTCCGCGCTGTCGCCGTCGTCGCCGGAGGAACACGCGGTCACGAGCAGCGCCGCCCCCACGACGACGCCCGCGGCCATCGACTTCCGGTACATCCACTCCCCCTTGGGTGCACTGTCTGGCCCTCAATCGTGACACACCGGCGGGGGCGCCTTCGGCGGGCGTACGGGCTCGTCGGCGGGCTGTTCAGGGGCGCCCGGCCGGGGTACGCGGACCGTCAGTCCCCGTGCGTACCGGGCTGTTCGACGCCGGAGAGGTACGCGGAGACGACGACGTTCGCGGTGTAGGTGCGCGAGGCGCGGTCGAAGGTGCCGCCGCAGGTGATGAGCCGGAGTTCGGCGCGGGCGGGGTCGTGGGGCCCGTACGCCTTCGCGGGGTCGAAGTGGTCGCGGGAGAGCACCTGGACGTCGTCGACGGTGAACTCGGCGACGGAGCCGTCGGCGCGGACCACGTCGACGCTCTGGCCGGGCTTGGCCTCGCTGAGCCGGAAGAAGACGGCCGGCCGGGTCTCGGTGTCGACGTGCCCGACGAACAGGGCGGTGCCCTTCTCCCCGGGCTCGGCGCCGCCCGCGTACCAGCCGACGGCGCCGGCGTGGTCGTAGGACGGCGGGTCGACGGCGCCGCGGCGGTCGAGGCCGCGCGGGAGGACCGGCGCCCGTACGCGCAGCGCGTCGATGTCGAGGCGGCGGGGCGCGGCGGCGGCGACGGGGCTGTGCGGGGCGGGCATGTCCACGTCGAGGGGGCGGCCCACGGCGGCGGCGTCGCCGGTGGTCGGCGCGGAGAGGGTGACGTCGCTGACGCCCCGGCCCCACAGCCACAGGCCGAGCAGGAGGACGGCCCAGGCGACGCCCGTGATGAGGCGGCCCGCTCCGGGGTGGCGCTCGCTCATGGCGGCACGCCTCACTGCCGGTGCGGCGTACGTCGTCGGCGCACGCTGCGGACCGCGACGGCGACGGCGGCGACCGCCGTGAGGACGAGCCCGATGACGGCGTGCCGGGTGCCGGGCCCCTCGGACTGGAGGGCCGCCGCCGCGCCGCCGCCGCCCGCGTGCACCGGCGCGACGGGCGTCGGGGCCGGGGAGGCGCCGTGGGCGAGGACCCGTACCGTCCCGGTGACCTTGTGGTCGTCTCCGTCGCAGGACACGGTGACGGTGTGGTCGCCGGGGCGGGCGGTGGAGGCGACCCGGGCCTCCGCGTACAGGCTGGGCGCGTCGGCGGAGGGCGCGAGGGCGGCGGGGGCGACGAACGCGTCGGAGTAGGCGCGCCCGGCGGTGCCGTCACAGCCTGTGACGCGCAGATCGACCTCGGCGCCCGCCGGGGCCACCTCCGGGGTGACGGTGACGGAGCCCGCGGCGGGGGCTGCCGCGGCCGGGCCTGCCAGCAGGGCGACGGCCGCGGCGGCGGCACTGAGAGCGAGCGGACCTGTACGCATCGTGAACCTCCTGATACTGGCAGGTTCACGCGTCCGGCCGCTTTCCGCATCCCGGGAGCGCTCCGGGCACCCCCGCGCGGGTCAGATCAGGTCGACGAGGTCCGCGATGGAGTCGACGACGTGGGAGGGCGTGTACGGGTACTTCGCGATGTCCGCGTCGCTGGTCAGGCCGGTGCGGACGAGGTAGGTGCGCATACCGGCCTCCAGGCCCGCGAGGACGTCGGTGTCCATCCGGTCGCCGATCATGGCGCTGGACTCGGAGTGGGCGCCGATCGCGTTGAGCCCGGTGCGCATCATGAGCGGGTTGGGCTTGCCGGCGAAGTAGGGCTGCTTGCCGGTCGCCTTCGTGATGAGGGCGGCGACGGCGCCGGTGGCGGGCAGCGGGCCCTCGGTGGAGGGGCCGGTCTCGTCGGGGTTGGTGCAGATGAAGCGGGCGCCCGCGTTGATCAGGCGGACCGCCTTGGTCATGGCCTCGAAGGAGTACGTGCGGGTCTCGCCGAGGACGACGTAGTCGGGGGCGTGGTCGGTGAGGACGTAGCCGATGTCGTGCAGGGCGGTGGTCAGGCCGGCCTCGCCGATGACGTAGGCGGTGCCTCCGGGGCGCTGGTCGGCGAGGAACTTGGCGGTGGCGAGCGCGGACGTCCAGATGTTGCCGACGGGGACCTCCAGGCCCATGCGGGTGAGGCGGGCCTGGAGGTCGCGGGCGGTGTAGATCGAGTTGTTCGTCAGGACGAGGAACGGCTTGCCGGACTCGCGGAGCTTCTTGATGAACGCGTCGGCGCCGGGGATCGGCACCCCCTCGTGGATCAGCACGCCGTCCATGTCGGTGAGCCACGATTCGATGGGCTTGCGCTCTGCCATGGGGTGCTCTCCTGCGGTCCGCGATGGTACAACCGTGCGCCGGCTGTGACATCCGTGGTGTCTGGGGCGCCGGGACGACTCTGTGCCGACGCCCTTCAGCCTAATCAGGATCAGGCGATCTTGACCCCGTCGACCGTCCAGAACCAGTTGTTGCCGCCGGTGTACCGGAACAGCACCTTCGCGCGGGTGGCCCCGGCGGGCACGCTCAGCGCGATGTTCTCCGTACGGGAGGGCACGTCGGCGGTGTACGTCTTCACGCTGACGGGGGCGGCGCCGTCGTAGGAGACGAGGACCTCGCCCTTCTGCGGGGACTCGTGGCGGTAGAACGTGGTGTACGTGAGCGTGGCCCGGCCGCCCGCGGGGACGGGGAAGTCGGGGCTGGTCAGGGTGGAGTCGAAAGTGCCGGTGACGGCCTTGTCGGACCACTCGTCGCCGTCGGCCACGGCGAACACGTTCCGGGCGCGGACGTTGCACTCGCGCTGCTGGTCGGGGGCGGTCTTGGTCCAGAACTCGTCGGTCGTGAACGCCCAGCCGCGCCACTCGGTGACGCCGCCGGCGCCCATCCGGGAGTTGTCGACGCTCCACCCGGCGGGCGGTGTGTGGGTGAAGCCGATGACACCGGCGCCGACGCCGCTCTCGTCGACGGGCCCGGTGAGGCTCGCGCGCAGCGTGTCGAAGGCGTCGGGCGTGGGCTGCTGCACGGGTCGCCCGTCGAGGTCCCAGGCAGGGTCGAGGGCGATGCCGAGGTGGGCGAGGGCGGTGGCGGCGACGTCGGGCATGCGCACGTCGTGGCGGACGGAGCCCGGGGTCATCGCGGAACCGACGGCGATGAGGAAGGTCTGCCTCTCCTGCCAGCTCGATCCGCCGTGGCCGCCCGCGTCGGTGTGGCCGTGGTCGGCGGTGACGAGGATCAGCCAGTCCTCGGCGGCGTACGCGGCCCTGCCCTTGATCGCGTCGACGAGCTGGCCGACCTGCGCGTCGACGCCCCGGATGGCGTCCAGGTACTGCTGGCTGGCGGCGCCGTAGGTGTGTCCGGCGTGGTCGACGTTGTCGAGCTGGACGAAGACGGCGTCGGGGTTCGCGCCCTTGAGCTGGGCGACGGCGCGGCTGGTGGTGCCGGTGTCGTACTCGGCGCTCGGGGTGGAGACGCGGGTGTCGACCTTGGCGGAGAAGACGGTGTCGGTGATCGGGGCCCAGGAGGAGACGGCGTACGTGGACAGGCCCGGCTTCGCGGTCTCGGCGCGGGTGAGGAAGTCGGGGTACTGGGCGAAGGCGTTGCCGGTGAAGGCGTTGTCCTTGACCTTGTGCTTGTCGGGCCACACGCCGGTGATGAGGGTGGACCAGCCGGGACCGGACATGGTCGGCGCCATGGGGTTGGCGTAGATCGGGCTGGGCGCGGTCAGGCCCGCCGCCATGAGGGCCGCCAGGCGGGGCGCGGCGGCGTCCTTGACGCGGCTGAGGAGGGTGCCGTCGAGGCCGATGACGAGGACCTTCGGCGTCTTCGTGGCGGCGTGCGCGGCGGTGGCGGGCAGGGCGACGGCGACGGCCGCGGTGGCGGTGCCGATGAGCAGGGAGCGGCGGGAGATTCCGTGCGGGCGGCGCGACATGCGGTTCCTCCGGTGGGTGGGATGCGGCGGTCCAACGCCCTTGAATAAACAGGGGCGTTGGACCAGACCCGTTATCTTCTGGTGACGTACGGGCGGAGCGCCATGGACATTCGTCGCCGCCCGATGGACGAACTGACGGCCACTCAGCTGCCGGTGGCGGCCTTCCAGTCCTCCACGTACGTCTGGAGGTTCTTGTCGATGTCGTTCCAGTCCGGCTCGAAGATCTCGACGCCGTCCATGATCTTGGCGAGGGCCTGGGCGTTGGCGTCGGTGGCCTTGATGTCGCCGCGCGCCGCGAAGCCGCCGCCGATGGAGCTGACCTCGCGCTGCTGCTCGGTGGCGAGCATGAAGTCGAGGAGCTTCTTGCCGTTGGCGGTGTGCGGGGCGTTCTTGACGAGCCCGGCCGCGTACGGCAGCGCGAAGGAGGTGGGCTTGCCGCCCTCGGTCTTCGGGAACCAGATGCCGAGGTTCGGCATGTCCTTGGACTGGGCGTAGCTCATCTGCACATCGCCGTTGGCGACGAGGAGTTCGCCCTTGTCCACCTTGGGGGCGAGCTTGCCGGTGGAGGCGGACGGGCCGACGTTGTTGGCCTGGAGCTTCTTCAGGTACTCCATGGCGGGCTTCTTGCCGCCGAAGTCGTGCATGGCCTTGACGACGACGGCGGTGCCGTCACCGGCGACGCCGGGGGTGGAGTACTGGAGCTTGTTCTTGTACTTGCCGTCGAGCAGTTCCTGCCAGGTCGCCGGGGCCTGCTTCAGCTCCTTCTTGTTGTAGATGAAGGAGAAGTAGTTGTTGACGACGGAGGTCCAGGTGCCGTCGGCGGCCTTGTCGGCGCCGTCGACCTGCTCGGATCCCTTGGGCTTGTAGGCGGTGAGCAGGCCCTTGCCGCCGGCCTGCTGGATGAAGGGCGGCAGCGTGATCAGCAGGTCGGCCTGCGTGTTGGACTTCTCGCGGACGGCGCGCTGCACCATCTCGCCGGAGCCGCCCTCCACGTACTTGACCTTGATGCCGGTCTTCGCGGTGAAGTCCTTGAAGACCTTGTCGTACCAGCCGTCGCCGTTCTCGCCCTTGAGGCCGTCGGCGCTGTAGACGGTGACGGTCTTGTCGTCGGCGGCGGCGGAGCCGCCCCCGCAGCCGGTCAGGGAGGCGGCGAGGACGAGGCTGCCGGCGGTGGCGGCGAGCGCGGTGAGCTTGTGGGTGCGCATGGCGTGGTGAACTCCAGTACGGCGTGAGGGTGTCATCGGTAGGAGGCCCTGGTACGGATGCGGGAGACCGCGAGCAGGACGAGGAGGGTGGCGCCCATGAGGACGACCGAGATCGCGGAGCCCGTGAACAGCGAGCCGCGGTCGGTGACGGCGTAGATCTGCACCGGCAGCGGCATCCAGTCGGGCGGGTAGAGCATCATCGTGGCGCTCAGCTCACCCATGGACAGGGCGAAGCAGAGGCCGGCCGCCGCGTTCAGCGACGGCAGCAGGAGCGGCAGCTTCACCTTCCACAGGACGTACGCGGGGCGGGCCCCGAGCGACGCCGCCGCCTGTTCGTACGCCGGGTCCAGACGCACGATGGCGGCCGAGACCGACTGGTAGGCGAACGCCGTGACAAGAATGGTGTGCGCGAGGACGACGATCCAGCGCGTGCCGTTGAGCAGCATCGGCGGCTTGCTGAACGCGACGAGGACGGCGAGCCCGACGACGACCGAGGGCACCGCGACCGGCAGCACGAACAGCGCGTCGAGGAACCTGCGCCCGCGCTTCTTCAGACCGGCGGCGGCGAGCGCGGCCCACCCCCCGACGACGAGCGCGAGGGCGCTCGCGGTGACGGCGGTGATCAGGCTGGTGGTCAGCGCGTTCAGCGACTCCCCGCTGGTGGCGGCCTGGTAGTGGCCGCCGGTGAAGCCGGAGGGCAGGGCGCCGGACCAGTTGGTGGCGAAGGACGCGGCGACGATGACGAGCAGCGGCAGCGCGAAGACCGGCAGGAAGAGGGCGAAGAAGACGACCCAGGTCGCCCACTTGCCGCCCTTGCTATGGACGAGCACGGGAGATCACCGCCACGTGGGGACGCCCGGACGCGGGCGCGGGAGAGGGTGCGGGAGGGGGTGCGGGAGGGGGTGCGGGAGGGGGTGCGGGTGAGCGGCGCGCACGGGCGGGCGCCGGGGTCTCAGGCGCCGACACGGCGGCTCACCACCCGGTAGACGCCGTACAGGCCGACGGAGAGGACGACGTTGATGACGGCGACGACGCAGGCGCCCGGGTAGTCGGACTCCAGGATGGCCTTGCCGTAGACGAGCATCGGCAGGGTCGTGACGCCCTTGGCGCCGGTGAACAGGACGATGCCGAACTCGTTGAGGCACATCACGAGGACGAGCGCGCCGCCCGCCGCGAGCGCCGGCAGCGACTCGGGCAGGATGACCTGCCGCACGATCCGCCAGGGCCGCGCGCCGAGCGAGGAGGCGACCTCCAGCTGCGCGGTCTCCACCTGCGAGAACGCGGCGAGCAGCGGCCGCATCACGAACGGCGTGAAGTACGTGATCTCCGCGAGGAGCACGCCCCAGGGCGTGGCGAGGAACTGGAAGGGGCCGCTGGCGGCGCCGGTGACGTCCGTCCACAGCCCGTTCGCCATGCCGACCTGGCCGTAGACGAACAGCAGGGCGAGCGTGATGAGGAACGAGGGGAAGGAGAGGAACACGTCGATGAACTTGGCGACGGCCTTTCCCCCGGGGAACGGCACGAACGCGATGACCAGCGCGAGCGCGAACCCGAGCACCAGGCACCCGGCGGTCGAGCCGAGCGCCAGCCACACGGTCGTGCCCAGCGCCTCGCGGAACGCGTCCGAGGCGAAGACGTCGGCGTACGGCTTGAGCGACGTGCCGCCGGTGTCGGGCTGGAAGGACTGCTGGACGACGAGGAACAGCGGGTAGAGGAAGACGACCGCGAGCGCCGCGACGGGCGGCAGCGCCCACACCCAACCACCCGTTTTTTTACGAAACTTCGGTGCGGCCTGCACGGTGGCGGTGAGCGCGGCGCTAGCCATCGGACACCCCCGCCGTGAGCAGCACCGCGTCCTCGGGCGCGAAGTGCACGGTGACCTGCTCGCCGAGCGCGGGCGGGGTACGCAGCTCGCGCAGGTCGGCCTTGAGGCGGTGGCCGTCGATGTCGACGTAGAGGCGGTGGGTGGAGCCGCGCCACTGGACCTCGGTGACCTCGCCGGTCAGGGCGTTGGGTCCGGCGCCGAGGCCGACGAGGTGCGGGCGCACGCACAGGGTGGCGCCCGCGCCCGCGGCGGCGTCCCGCGTGGCGACCTTCAGTTCGGCGCCGCCGAAGGAGACCGTGTCCCCGGTGCCGGGGGCGACGGTGACGGGCAGGAGGTTGGCGTTGCCGACGAAGGACGCGGTGAACTCGGTGCGCGGGCGCCGGTACAGGTCCTGCGGGGTGCCGACGTCCTGGAGGCGGGCCTTGTCCATGACGGCGATCCGGTCGGCGAGCGTCAGCGCCTCGATCTGGTCATGGGTGACGTACAGGATGGAGACATCGGGCAACTCACGGTGCAGACGGGCCAGTTCGGCGAGCATCCCGGAGCGGAGCTGGGCGTCGAGCGCGGACAGCGGCTCGTCGAGGAGGAGCACGCCGGGGCGGATGGCGAGGGCGCGGGCGATGGCGACGCGCTGCTGCTGGCCGCCGGACAGCTCGCGCGGGTAGCGCTGGGCGTAGGCGGCCATGCCGGTCAGTTCGAGCGCTTCGGCGACGCGGCCGGGTATCTCGGCCTTCGGCACCTTCTGCGCCTTCATGCCGAAGGCGACGTTGTCGGCGACGCGCATGTGCGGGAAGAGGGCGTACTGCTGGACGACCATGCCGATGCCGCGCCGGTGCGGGGGCAGGTCGGTGACGTCCCGGCCGCCGATGAGGACGCGGCCCGACGCGGGGCGCACGAACCCGGCGACGGCGCGCAGGGCGGTGGTCTTGCCCGAGCCGGACGGGCCGAGCAGGGCCATGACCTCGCCGGGTTCGACGGTGAGGTCGAGGGAGTCGAGGACGGTGGCGTTGCCGTAGGCGACGCTGACCCGCTCGAAGCGGATGCCACTGCGACTCTCGGCGCGGGTCTCGGAACGGTGCGCGGCCTGGGTCCCGCTCATGCGGCGGCCCCCCGGGCCGGGGCTTCGGTTGCGGTCAGCTCTCTCACGGCGGCCACGCTCCTCGGGGCGGGTGTCCCGCGCGGGTCCGCCCGGCAACGGGACGGTGAACTACCACCCAAGGTTGGCCTAGACCCGTTACCAGCCTGTTATGCGCAAGGTCCGTGCGGCCCCAACTCGCCCCGGCCCGCCGGGAGTTACCCCCCGCGCTCGACCAAACGCGTGGTGAACGAGAACCGGTCGCCCCGGTAAAGCGTCCGCACCCGCTCGGTGGGCCGCCCGCCGGTGTCGTAGGAGACGCGGTGGATGAGCAGCATGGGCAGCGCGGGCGGGGTGCCGACGAGCAGCGCCTCACGCGGCGTGGCGAGCACGGTCTCAATGCGTTCGTCGGCGGACCCGAACGCGATGCCGAGGCGTTCATGGACGTACGAGTAGAAGGACGAGTCCGGGTCGAAGTCGATGTCGAGCCGGGGCACCCGCGCCACCGGCAGATAGGTGGACTCCAGGCCCACCCGCTCGTCGTCGGCGAGCAGCACGCGCTCCATGTGCCAGACCGGCTCGCCGCGCGCGACCCCGATCTCGGCGGCGAGCGCGGGCGGGCACGGGAAGCGGTCGAGCCCGATGAGGTTGCGGCCGGGCCTGCGGCCCTGGCGGCGCACGCCCTCGGTGTACGAGGCCAGCGACAGCGGCTGCTCCAGCTTGGGCCCGGCGATGACGGTGCCGCGTCCCTGGCGGCGCAGCCGTCCCTCCAGGAGCAGTTCGCGCAGCGCCTGCCGCACCGTCTCGCGGGAGACCTCGTAGCGCACGGCGAGATCGCGCTCGGTGGGCAGCGTCTCGCCCTCGCCCAACTCGCCGATGAGCGCGCCGATCAGCGCCTTCACCGCGTAGTACTTCGGGATGCGGCCGTGCTCGGGGATGCCGTCGCGCACGGGGGCGCCGGGTGCCTGGTCGTTCGGGTAGTCCACGCGTGGATGGTCCCAGACTCCGGTGAACGCCCCTCAGCACCGGCTGAACGGCCCTCAGCGGCGGCGCGGGCCCCCGCGCCGGGCGGCGAGCACGAGCGCGGCGCCGGTGCCGAGCAGCGCGGCGGACACGGCGGCGAGCCCGCGCAGGGTGGCGGGCCGTGAGCCGGTACGGGCGAGCTGGGGCGGGCCGGACGGCTGGGCACGGCCGGGGACACGGCCCGGGGGCGTGTCGGTGGGCGCGGCGGCCGGGGCGAGGACGGCGAAGGGGTAGTCGGCGGACTCCCCCACCCAGTCGCCGTCGTCCGCGCGCCGCCGTACGAGGGCCGCGTCGGCGACCACCCGCCCCGGCGCCGCGTCGTCGGTGAACGCGAGCCGGACGGGTACGTCGAGGCTCGCGCCCGGGGCGAGGGTGAACCCGGGGAAGCCGTCGTCGAAGACGCCGATGTTCTCCGCGCGGCCGGTGCGCTCGAACGGCACGGGCCGCCACCGCCCCCCGGCCCGGAACTCCATCCGGATCTGCGCCGGCTCCAACTCCCGCGCGTCGTCCACGAGCACGAGCACCGGGTGCAGGGCGGCGCAGGTGGCGCGGCTGGTGTTGCGCAGCTCCAGCCGCCAGGGCGCGGGCCCGGCACCGGCCCGGTAGGTACGGGGGGCCTCGCGCACGCGGGCGGTCACGGGGAAGTCGGCACCGTCACGCGCGGCGTCACAGGCGGGCGCGTCGGCGGCGGCGGCTCCGGGGGCGGGCGCGTCGGTGAGGGGCGCGTCGGCGAGGGGCGCGTCGGCGGCGGGATGTGCGGTCCGTGCGGCCGCCGGGGCGGCGGCGGCCGGGGGCGGGGCCACGGCCGCGAGGGCGGCGGCGGTGGCGGCCGTGGCGAGGGCGAGCGGGCGGCGCAGTCGCATGAAGTGCCTTTGCGGGTCGCGGAGTCGGGCGCCCGTCGCGGCCCGGGACGGCCACGGCGGTCCTGGGTGGTGCCCTTCGGACCGCCGCGCTCGCGGGACGGACCGGAGGAGGACCCCGGTCCCGGAATCTGCCACGCGCTTCGGGCCGCGCCGGGCAGACCCTCGGACCCGTTCGGCTCATTGGCCGTCAAAGTCCCCTCGTTCAGCTCACGTTCCGCCCGGAGAGGTTCGCGGGCGCCGCCGCGTTCCCCCGGCCGAACAGCGGCGCGAGGATCAGCTGGGCCGCGCCCTCCACGACGAGCGTCGCCCCGCCGGGAGCCGCCCGTACCGGTGTCCCGGACCCGCCGCGTCTGCGTGCCCGCGCCCGCAGCACCGCGCCCACCCCGGCGACGAATCGCTCCTCGTCGGCGGTGACCGTGCGCCCGCCGAGCAGCACCGCGTCGATGTCGAGCAGGCTCACCACGTTGCCCGCGCCCTCGCCGAGCACCCGCGCGGCCTCGTCCACGTCCCCCTCGGCGACGGCGGCGAGGCACAGCGCCTCGACGCAGCCCCGGTTGCCGCACTCGCACAGGGGCCCGTCGAGCTGGATGACCTGATGCCCGAACTCCCCCGCCCCCGTCCGCGCGCCCCGGTGCAGGACGCCGTCGAGGACGAGCCCGGCGCCCAGGCCCGTACCGAGATGGAGATAGGCGAACGAGCGCTCGCTCTCGCCGTCGAGGGCGAGCGCCAGCGCGGCGGCGTTGGTGTCCTTGTCGACGACGACCGGCAGCCCCAGCCGCTCCGCGAGGGCGTCCCGCAGCGGGAAACCGTCCCACTGCGGGAACCCGGTGACCCGGTGCAGCACGCCCGCCGCATGGTCCAGCGGGCCCGGTACGGCGACGCCGACGCCGAGCACGGTCGCCGGGCCCGCGCTCTCCGCGTCGCCGAGCAGCCCGTCCACCGCGCACGCCGTGTCCGTGAGGACCGCCTCCGCGCCCGCGCCGAGGTCCAGCGGGGCCCGCCTGCGCGCGACGACCGCGCCGGAGAGGTCCGCGAGCACGGCGTGCAGCTCGTCGCGGTCCAGGTGCAGGCCCACCGCGTGCCCGGCACCGGCGACCAGGCGCAGCACCGTGCGCGGCTTGCCGCCGGTGGAGGCGCGCCGGCCGGCCTCCACGACGAGCCCGTCGCCGCGCAGCCGGGCGGTGATCTTGCTGACGGCCTGCGGGGTGAGCCCGGTGCGCTCGGCCAGCTCCAGACGGCTGATGCCCGCCTCGCCCGCGCCGCGCAGCAGCCCGAGCACGAGCGCCGCGTTGTGCCCGCGCAGGGCGCTCAGGTTCACGCCGGCGGTCGGGACGAGGGGCCTCACATGGGTGTTCACGCCTCCATTGTCTCTCCCGCTTGCACTTTGGCAACACCGTTGCTTAAGTGGGAGGCATGGAACGTACGACTGACAAGGACGCCACTGACCAGGGCGCCCCCGCCAAGGTGGGGCTCGTCGGCTTCGGCCTGGCGGGGTCCGTCTTCCACGCCCCGATGATCGCCGCGACCGAGGGCCTGGTGCTCGACACCGTGGTCACCTCCAACCCCGAGCGGCAGGCGCAGGCCCGCGCCGAGCACGGGGACGGGCTGCGCTTCGCGGACTCCCCGGACGAGCTGTGGGCGCGGGCGGACGAGCTGGACCTCGTCGTGCTCGCGTCCCCGAACAAGACGCACGTACCGCTCGCCACGGCCGCCCTGGAGGCCGGCCTGCCGGTCGTCGTCGACAAGCCCGTCGCGGGCACGGCCGCCGAGGCGCGGCGGCTCGCGGACCTCGCCGACGAGCGCGGGCTGCTCCTGTCGGTCTTCCAGAACCGCCGCTGGGACAACGACTTCCTGACCCTGCGCAAGCTCCTCGCGGACGGCGAGCTGGGCGACGTATGGCGGTTCGAGTCGCGGTTCGAGCGCTGGCGGCCGAAGCCCAAGGGCGGCTGGCGCGAGTCCGGCGACCCGAAGGAGATCGGCGGTCTCCTGTACGACCTCGGCAGCCACGTCGTCGACCAGGCGCTGGTGCTGTTCGGCCCGGCCGTCGAGGTCTACGCCGAGTCCGATGTGCGCAGGGACGGCGCGGAGGCCGACGACGACACGTTCATCGCGCTCACCCACGCCGGCGGCGTCCGCTCCCACCTGTACGTCTCCGCGACGACCGCGCAGCTCGGCCCGCGCTTCCGCGTCCTCGGCTCGCGGGCGGGCTATGTGAAGTACGGCCTCGACCCGCAGGAGGCGGCGCTGCGCGGGGGCCGCAGGCCCGGCTCCGGCGACGGCGCGTGGGGCGTCGAGGACGAGTCGCTGTGGGGCCGCGTCGGCGCCGGGGAGTCCCCGCTGACCGGCGGCGGCACCCCGCTGCCCACCCTCGACGGCGACTACCCCGCGTTCTACGCCGCCGTCGCCGCCGCCCTGCGCGACGGCGCCCCGAACCCGGTCCCGGCGACCGAGGCCGCCGCCGCGCTCGACGTGCTGGAGGCGGCCCGCCGCTCCGCCGAGCAGAAGGTGACGGTGACGCTGTGAGCGCCGGGGACGCGGTGAGCATGGGTGACGCCGTGAGCGCCGGGCCCGTCGCTCCGTCCGTCGCGGAGCTGGAGGAGCAGGAACGGCTGCTCGTCCTGGAGTCGTTCACGTACGAGGACGCCTGGCGGCTCGGCTGCCTCCTGGTCGAGCTGGCGCGGGAGCGGCAGGCGCCGGTCGCCGTCGACATCACGCGCGGCGGCCAGCAGGTCTTCCACGCGGCGCTGCCCGGTTCGACGCCGGACAACGACTCGTGGATCGTCCGCAAGCGGCGCGTCGTGGAGCGCTATCACTGCGCTTCGTACCTCGTCGGCAGCCGCTTTCGCGCGAAGGGCACGACGTTCGAGGACTCCTCCCGCCTGGACCCGGACCAGTACGCGGCGCACGGCGGCGCGTTCCCGCTCCGGGTGCGACAGGCGGGCGTGGTCGGCGTGGTCACGGTCTCCGGACTGCCGCAGATCGAGGACCACGCCCTGGTGGTGGAGGCGCTGACCCGCTTCACCGGCGCGGGCTGAACCTGCCCGGGCGCGGGCGCCGGGTCACCTGCGGCGGGTGGGGCGGCGCAGGCGCAGGGACGCGAAGATCAGCGCCCCGACGGTCACGGTGAGCGCGGCGATGGCGCCGAGGACGGCCGCGCCGGGCTTCGAACCGTCGCCGGTCTTGGCCAGCTCGCCACCGCCTCCGCCACCGCCGCCGGTCGTTCCGCCGTCCGCCGCTCCCCCGGTGCCGCCGTCACCGCCGTCGCCGCCGCCGGTGGTCGTGCCGGGGGTGCTGTCCGAGGGGCTCGGGGTGGGGGTCGGGGTCACCGAGTCCGAGGGCGAGGGGGTCGGCGTCGGAGTCGGCGTGACGACCGCCGTGGTCGGCGACGGCGTCACCGGCTCCGTGGGCGAGGGGGTGACGGGCTCGGTCGGCGACGGGGTCACCGGGTCCGTGGGCGAAGGCGTGACCGGGTCCGTCGGGGACGGAGTCGGCGCCGTCTCACAGCTCGGCAGGTCCCCGTCGAACGGGTACGCGTGGAACTCCTGACCCCCTCCGCCCGACGCGGCGGACGAGTGCGTGAGCGAACCGGCCGTGTAGAAGCGGCCGTTCATCCCCGACGCGGTCACGGTCGCCGTACTGCCCGGGTCCCCGATGAGGACGCTGCCGGAGAACTGCGCGGTGCCGGTGACGGACACGTTCGTCGCGTCGGGGAAGTTCCACAGCAGTCGGTCGCGGAGCGCGGCCGGGAGCATCGCCTCGTACGAGCTGATCTCGCGGGCCTTGCCGTACACGTTGACGAGGACGGTCGCGCCGGCCGGGATGCCCTTGAAGGCGTAGCCCTGCTGGCCGCCCTTCGCGCTCACCATGTCGAAGTCGACGTCGAAGACCTGGATCGGGGAGCGGCCGTCGCCCGTGAAGGTCGTGGTGGACCCGTCGTTGACGGCGGTGCCGGTGGGGGTGCGGCGGGCGCCGTCGACGTACGCGTAGCAGCGGCTGGCGTCGGTGAGCTGCTGCCGCAGTGAGGCGTAGGGCGCGGCGGCGTCGGGGTCCGCGACGGTCTTGGTCTCGACGGTGCCGGTGAGCGTGCCGCCGTGCCGCAGGACACCGCTGGCCTTGGAGTCCTCGACGGCGAGGCGTTCGCCGGAGGCGATGGTGACCGTCTTGCCGACGGTGAGGAAGTCCGTGCCGTCGTCCGGGGGGACGCGCGAGCCGACACCGGCGACGCCGACGTTGTAGATGCTGGAGGCGCCCGCGTCCTTGTCCTGGTCGAAGGCGCCGAGGACGACGACCTTGCCCTCGGCCTCGGCGGCGGCTTTACGTACGTTCATGTCGCCGCCGACATAGATGTTGATGTTGTTGTCCCGGCCGGACAGGTCGCCGTTGTGGGGGTCGGGATAGACGGCGGGGCAGTTCGCGCCCAGGCACGGGCCGAGCCCGCCGGGCAGCGGATCGGCGTGGGCGGGCCCGGCGGCGACCCCGACGACGACGAGGGCCGCGCAGGCCGCGCCGAAGGGCAGGGGGACGGATCGGGCGAAGGCGCGCGTTTTTCCCATGAACGCACTATCGGAATAATCCCCCTCGCCCTGGTGCAGACACGCACGCCCGCGCCGTGAACAGGGCGCGTTCAGCGCATCGCGCGCCCGAAGGGCCGGCCCCGGGCAGGAGCCCGGACCCGGGGCCCGGCCCTTCGTCTCACGCCGCCTTGAGGGACTGGCGCTGGCAGCCGAGGCCGTCGATCTCCAGTTCCACGACGTCACCGGCGCGCAGGTACGGCTTGGGTTCCGGCCGGCCCATGGCGACGCCGGCGGGCGTGCCGGTGTTGATGACGTCGCCGGGGTAGAGCGTCATGAACTGGCTGACGTACCGCACGACCTCCGCGACCGGGAAGATCTGGTCGGCGGTGCTGCCGGACTGCTGCAACTCCCCGTTGACCCACAGCCGCAGCCCGAGCGCCTGCGGGTCGGCGACCTCGTCGGCGGTGACCAGCCAGGGGCCGAGCGGATTGAACGTCTCGCAGTTCTTGCCCTTGTCCCAGGTGCCGCCGCGCTCGATCTGGAACTCCCGCTCGGACACGTCGTGCGCGACGGCGTACCCGGCGACGCAGGCGAGTGCGGCGTCGTGCGACTCCACGTAGCGGGCTGTACGTCCGATGACCACGGCCAGTTCGACTTCCCAGTCCGTCTTGGTCGAGCCGCGCGGGACCAGCACGGTGTCGTGCGGGCCGACGACCGTGTCCGCCGCCTTGAAGAAGATCACGGGTTCGGCGGGGACGGCGGCGCCGGTCTCGGCGGCGTGGTCGTGGTAGTTCAGGCCGATGCAGACGACCTTGCCGATGCGGGCGACCGGAGGGCCGACGCGCAGCCCCGTCTGATCCAGCACGGGCAGGTCCCCCGCGTCGGCGGCGGCCCTGATCCGGCCGAGCGCGGCGTCGTCCGCGAGCAGCTCTCCGTCGATGTCGGGGACGACACCGGACAGGTCGCGCAGGGTCCCCTCGGCGTCCAGGAGCGCGGGGCGCTCGGCGCCGGGCGGACCGACTCGCAGCAGCTTCATGGTGTAACTCCCTCTGCAGTAGGAGGAGCCTCCACGGCCTGGTGCGGCGTACAGCCATCGGAGGACTGGTCGATCCTCCAAGCTCCAAGCCCCCACCGCAATACCCCGCCCAAGGACTGGACCGTAACCACCCCCACTCCCCGGGGCTCCGCCCCGAACCCCGCTCCTCAATCGCCGGAGGGGCTGGAAGCAGACGATGAGGCCAACTCCCTAAGGGGCGCGGGGAACTGCGCGACCAGCCACAACGAAACCCGCACCCGGCGACAAACCCTGGGGCCCCGCAGGGGGCGCGAGGAACTGCGCAACGGTCAGGTCAGCCCCGCTCACCCCTCAACTCACCAGCACCCGCAACCCCCAACGGCTCCCGCGCCATAACCTCCCCGTCGGGACGGCTGTCACGGTCCGCCGGAGTCGCGTACGTCACCGCGAGGGTCACCGCCAGGTTCGCCGCGAGGGCGAGAATGCCCGCGTTCACGCCGAACACCGGGTCATGCCCGCCGAAGACGAGCACGCACACCAGCGCCACCCCCACCGCGAGCCCGCTGACCGCGCCGACCAGGCTCAACCGCCGCCACACCAGCCCCACCAGCAGCATCGGCAGCAGTTGGGCCATGCCCTCGTACGAGATGAGGGAGAGCCGGACGAGGGTGTTGGGCGCCGCGTAGGTGAGGACCAGGGCGAGGGCGCCCGCGACCACCACGACGAGCTGCGCCCCGCCCTTGCGCCCACCCCCCGCGTCAGCGTCACCGCCGGCGTCACCGCCCCGCCGCAGCAGCGGCAGCACGCTGGAACCCCACATCGTGCCGATGACCAGCATGAACACGGCCATCGGCACGATCGACGACAGCGCGGCGGCCGTCCCGACGACGCCGACGGCCCACGCGGGCAGCGAGTCCGTGACCAGTTTGAACAGCGCGAGGTTCGAGCCCGCCCCCGTCAGCCCCGGCACGACGAACAGCGCGGCCATGCCGAGCAGCATCGGCACGAACAGCAGGACGTTGTACGCGGGCAGCCACATCGCGTTGCGGCGCAGGGCGTCGGCGCTGCGGGCCCCGAGGTACCCGGCGACGGTGGTCGGGAAGATGACGACGGTGAACGCGTTGAGGAAGGTCGTCGTGGCGAACCAGGCCGTCCCGTACGGGGAACCGCCGCTGCCCGGCAGCGTCAGCCAGTCCCGCTTCTGCTCGACGAGCCGGTGCAGGAAGTCCCCGTAACCGTCGAAGTAGTGCAGCGGCACGTACACCGCCAGGAACGCGAGCGTGACGATGACCAGCAGGTCCTTGAGGACGGACACCCAGGCGCTGCCGCGCAGCCCGCTGACCACGACGAACGCGGTGGTGACGGCGAAGCCGACGAAGTACGCCCAGTTCAGGCTGATCGCGCCGTAGGAGATCGTGGAGACGACGACGCCCATGCCGGTGATCTGCAACTGGATGTACGGCAGCAGGAACACCGTCACGAGCACGGTCACCGCCGCGCCCAGCCAGGGCCGCCCGAAGCGGTGCGCGACCATGTCGGTGATCGAGACGAGCCCGTGTTCGCGCGCGTACGCCCACAGCATCGGACCGACGACGTACCCGATGGCGTAACCGCAGGTCATGTACGCGACGACGTACAGGACGGGCGCGCCGAAGTTGTAGCCCCAGCCGGCGGCGCCGAGGTAGCTGAAGCTGGTGTAGCCCTCGCCGGCCATCAGCACCCAGATGAAGACGGCGCCGAGCGAGCGCCCGCCCACCGACCACTCGGCGAGCCCGCCGCCCCGGCCCCGGCCGCGCACGGCGAGCAGCCCGAGGGCGACGGTGACGGCCATGAACAGCCCGAACAGGCCGGTGGCGATCGCGGTGTCGCTCATGACCGGCCCCCACGGGCCGCGCGGACCGTGCGCGCCTTCTGGTCCGCGCGCCAGGTCAGCCATACGGCGGCGGGCGTCACGAGGGTCGCGCCGAGCAGCCATACGAAGAGGAACGGCAGCCCGAACACGACCGGTTCGACCCGGTTGACGAACGGGAGCGCGCCGACGAACAGCACGAAGGGCGCGAGGAGCCAGAGGAGCTGAGGCCGTTTGATCACGGGCAAGGAGCCTAACGGCCGCGCGGCGCCTCAGCGGGTCCGCGTCCGCCGCAGCGAGGCCGCATCCGGGTCAGCGGGGCCGCATCCGGGTCAGCTTGCCCCAGACGACGAGCCGGTAGCGGGAGGTGTACTCGGGGGTGCAGGTGGTGAGCGTGATGTAGTACCCGGCCTCGCGGTACCCGGCCGACGGCACGACCCGGCTGCGCGGCACGGCCCCGATCACGCCCCCGTCGTGCGCGGAGGTCCGGTCGAGCCGCTTGTCGACGACGTACGTGTAGACGGCCTGGCGGGTGGAGACGGTGAGCGTGTCGCCGCGGCGCAGCCGGTTGATGTAGCGGAACGGCTCGCCGTGCGTGTTGCGGTGCCCGGCGAGCGCGAAGTTCCCGGCGCCGCCGGGCTGAGCGGTGCCGGGGTAGTGCCCGACGTACCCGTGATTGAGCACGGCGGCCTTGCTGACGCCCTCGGCGACGGGGGCGCGCAGGCCGAGGCGCGGGATGTCGATGACGGCGTACGCCTGGTCCCAGCGGGGGCGCGCGGGACCGCGGGAGCCGCTGGAACCACTGGAACCGCTGGCCGGACCGGAGCTGCCGAGGCCGCTGGACGACCGATGATCACCGGCACCACCGGAACCACGGGAGTCGCCGGACCCACCAGCCCCATTGGACCCGTCAGCCCCACTGAGATCGCCGGAGTCACTCGCGTCACCGGGCCCGCCGCCGGCCCCCGTCCCCCGCCCGGCCCCGCCCCCGCCGCCCCACTCCCGCTCCAGGGCCCGCACCTGCCGAGCCGCGTCGGCGCTCGCCTGCCGGTTCGTCCACCACAACTGGTGCACGACGAGCAGGAGCAGCACGAGCCCGGCGGTGACGGCGACCTCGGCGCCGTTCCACAGGAGCCGGCCGGCCCGGGAGCGCGCGGGGCCGTCCCGGCGCCGCCCGTGGGCGACGACTGCGGGCCGGTCGGCGTGACGCGTACGCAGCAGCACGCGCGCAAGATAGAACGCCGCCCGCGAACTCTCCAGCCCTACGCACGCCCCGTACGCGCATGTCCCGTACACCCCGACCCGTACGCCCCGACCCGTACGCCACCGGCACGGCCGTACCGTTCACGCCCCGCCACCCGCCCGTCACCCACCCGCCATGCCCGCCATGGCCGCCGTACCGGCCGTGGCGTTCACCCGTCGGACCGCTGCCCAGCCCCGCCGCCTCGGCGCTACGGTGGGCGCATGCGCCCCGACACGCCAGCCACGCCCGCCGAGAACGATCGCGCCGACCACGTCGCGGAAGCCGAGCGCCTGGAGCGCACGGCGGCGATGTACCCCGAGGACGCCGAACACCTGCTCCTCCAGGCCGCGGCCCACTACGAACTCGCCGACGCCCGCGAGCGCGCCACCGCCCACTACGACGCCCTGCTCGCCGCCCCCGGCGTCCAGTCCCCCTCCCTGATCCGCGCGCTGAAGGCGGCGAACCTGTGGGAGTACGGGCACGAGGCGGAGGCCCGCGCCATCATCACGGGCCTGCGCACGACGGCCCCGCGCGAACCGGCGCCATGGGTGATCGCGGCGGAGTCCCTCGAAGCGCACGACGAGCTGGAGCAGGCGCACGAGACGTTCACGGAGGCGCTGGAGCTGCTGCTCCCGGAGGCGGAGCGCGCCGACCCGCCGTACGCGAAGCACCCCCTGCTCCTCGGCCGGCACCGGGTGCGCCGGCTGCTCGGGGCGCCGCACGACGCGTGGGACGCCGTCGCGGACCAGGTCAACCGGGCGTCGGTCTCCCTCGACGAACTGCACGACCCGGGGCGCCTGTGGTCGCTCGGCTCGGAGAACCCGGCGGACCTGCGCGCGGAGATCGTCCGGCTCCGCGCCGAACTGGGCTCGTACCGGGAGGCGCTGTCCCGCCCGTTCCCGGTGGCGGTGCTGCACTGGCCGTCGACGGAGTACGCGGAACTCCTCGCGGCGTATCCGTCCCTGGCCTCCGAATACCCCTCCTACGAGGCCCACTTGGCGTCGATAGAGGGCGCCCTGCGCGAACTGGCCGCGTCCGGCACGGGCAACCTCGGCATCGTCACGGGCACGGTCCCCTCCTACGAGGCGTTCGCCGCGTCCGAGGCGTCCTCCCCCACGGAGACGACGCTCCTCCCCCAGTACGCCACGACCCTCGCGGCCCGAGGCCGAGCCACCCCCTGGCCCCCGGCCCCCGACGCCCCCTGCTGGTGCGGCGCGAACCACCGCTACGAGACTTGCCACGGCGCCTGACGGGCCCCTTCTCCGGACTGTGCCGCACCCGCCGCACGCGGCACAGCCCGCCGAGTCTTCACAACTTCCTCACCAGGGCCTTCGCCGCGCCCGTGGGACAACTCCCGGTCCACGCGGCGCCGATGGCGCATACCGCGCCGACCACCCTGTTTCGACAGCGGGACACGCGATGTCAGACCTTTACAGTACCGTCACACGCACTGACTGAGTAGTTGTCGGGCCGCATTCCCCCCGCGCAGGCCCCGACCCTGTGTGTACGAGGAATCTCATGGCCCATCGACCCGGCACCGCGTGGCAGTACGCCGTGCCCACCACCGGCAGCACCCACCTTCCGCCGGACTCCGGCTACGGCAAGGCGCTCACCCACCAGGGGTACGGCTTCGAGGTGGCCGTCGCCGACCTGATCGACAACTCCATCGACGCGGGCGCCGACGAGGTCGTCGTGCACTTCCTGCGCGACGCCGACCGCATCCTCACCCTGCTGATCATCGACAACGGCAGGGGCATGGACGGCCCCGGGCTCGACGCGGCGATGACCGTGGGCCGGCGCCGCGACTACGGCGAGGGCGCGCTCGGCATGTACGGCACGGGCCTGAAGGCGGCGTCCCTGTCGCACGCGTCGTCGCTCACGGTCATCAGCCGCACCCGGCGCAGCCGCGCCGCGGGGCGCCGACTGACCGCGGAGGGCATCGAGGACTCCTTCCGCTGCGACACGGTCGACGCCGGCTACGCGCAGGACATGGTCGACCGCTACGACGGCATCATCGAGTGGCAGGGCACGGTCGTGCGCTGGGACGGGGTACGAGCCTTCGACACGGTCGCGCGCGGGCAGAGCGAGGCGTTCCTGTCCAAGGCGATCTCCCGGCTCGAGACCCATCTCGGCCTGTACCTCCACCGCTTCCTGAGCAAGGGCCTCAAGCTCGACATCGCCGTGTGGGACGTGACCGGAGCGGGCGACGGATTCGGCGAGGAGGTCGACCACATCGCGGTCCAGCCCTTGGACCCGTTCGGCTACAAGGTGCCGGGGCACAAGGGCTATCCGCGCACGTTCACCGCCCCGGTCGAGGGCATCGGCGAGGTCACCCTCACCGCCCACGTGTGGCCCGCGAAGTCGAAGCAGGCGGGCTTCCGCCAGGTCGGGCCGCTCACCGAGCGACAGGGCTTCTACTTCTACCGCAACGACCGGCTCGTGCAGGCCGGCGGGTGGAACGGACTGCGCGGGGCGGAGAGCCACCTCGTGCTCGCCCGCGTCGAAGTCGACCTCCCGACGACGGCCGACAGCGTCTTCAGCCTCGACGTGAAGAAGGAAGGCGTCACGGTGACGCCCGCGTTCACGCTCGGCGTGGAGAAGGCGGTCGACGCTGCGGGAGCGGGCTTCCACCGCTTCCTCGCCGACGCCGAGACCGCGTACCGGGACGGCGCCAAACGCTCGGAGATCGTGCGCAAGCCGGTGACGCCCCCGGGCAAGGGCCTCGACCCCGCAGTCAAGCGGGTGATCAAGGAAGAACTGCCCGAGAAGCCCGGGGAGGAGCCCATCGCGTTCACCTGGGCGGCGCTCGCCGACGACGTGTTCTTCGCCCTGGACCGCGAGGCCAACGCCATCCTGCTCAACAAGGCGTACCGCGACGACTTCGACGACGGCCGGCGCGGCGGCTCCAACGACGCCCCCGTCACCAAGACCCTGCTCTATCTGCTCCTGGAGGACTGCTTCGGCCTCGGCCGCTGGGAGAAGACCCGCCAGGACCGCGTCGACTACTGGAACACGATCCTGCTGGCGTCGGTGCACGCCCAGCGCGAGCGGCGCGCCGGCGCCTGACCCTCTCACCCGCACACTGCGCTCCGGAGACCCACGCCTTCATGCACACCGACGACACCCTCCTGCGGATCCACACCGACACCCTGGCCGGGATGGGCGCGGCGCCGCGCCACTTCGGCAAGTTCGCCGCGTTCGTGGCCGACGAGACCAACCCGGACGAGGACCTGCGCGAGGACACGTTCCGGGCCCGCCTCCTCGGCGGCGACGGGGAACTGGCCGCGCTGTGGCGCAGGCACCTGACCCGCTGGGACTTCGCCCCGGAAGCCGCGTGGGCCCCGGGGACGGCGGCGCGCACCCGGGCCCGCCGCGACGCGGCGTACGACAAGCTGGCGTTCGGCACGGACCTGCGCAAGGTCCTCGACGCGACCGTCAAGGTCGCCGAGGTCCCGGCCCCCACCGTGATCACCCGCGAGTTCACGCCCTGGTACACGCCCGAACGCGCGGCCGCCCACTCCTTCTACTGGACGGCGTACGAGGCCAAGCTCCGCGCGAAGGGCTGGTCCCCCGAGGCCGTCGCCAGTCTCGACGAGGCGAGCCGCGCGGTCGTCGAACGACTGACCGACCCCGAGCAGGAGCAGCCGCGCCGGGCCAAGGGCCTGGTCGTCGGCTATGTGCAGTCGGGCAAGACCGCCAACTTCACGGGCGTGACCGCCAAGGCGATCGACGCCGGCTACCGCCTGGTCATCGTTCTCGGCGGCACGCTGAACATGCTGCGCTCGCAGACGCAGCGGCGGCTCGACATGGAGCTGATCGGCCAGGAGAACATCCTGCGGGGAGCCGACCCCGACGACCTCGACGCGCTCGTCGGCGTGGACTACGTGAGCGACGACGACCCGGAGTGGCCGCAGTTCGTCTCCCACGGCGGCCGGCCCTCGCTCCGCGGTGGGTTCGACATCGAGCGCCTGACCACCCGCGACAACGACTACAGGTCCCTGGCGACCGGTATCCGCGCCCTGGAGTACGAGAAGCGCGACCCGTCCCGTCCCCTGCACGACCCGGCGAACCTGCATCACGCGGCGGCCCGCGTGATGGTCGTCAAGAAGAACAAGAGGGTCCTCGGCAAGCTGGTCAAGGACCTGAAGCAGGTCAAGGCGCTGCTCGGCGAGCTGCCCACGCTGATCATCGACGACGAGTCCGACCAGGCGTCCGTCAACACGTCCGACCCGAAGAAGTGGCAGGCGGGCAGCACCGAGCGGACCGCGATCAACGACCACATCTCCCAGTTGCTCGCCCTCCTCCCGCGCGCCCAGTACGTCGGCTACACGGCGACCCCCTTCGCCAACGTGTTCGTCGACCCGTCCGACGGCGAGGACATCTTCCCCTCCGACTTCCTCATCTCCCTGCCGCGCCCGGCCGGTTACATGGGCGTGCAGGACTTCCATGACCTCGACAACCCGGTGCCGTACGAGGAGCGCGACGTCGCCACCTCCCAGGAGAAGGCCCACGTACGCGGCGTCTACGAGGAGTCGACGGGCGACGACCGGCTCCAGGAGGCGATGGACGCGTTCGTCCTGTCCGGTGCGCTGAAGCTGTACCGGCAGGACCACGGCGTCGCCGCGGGTCCCTTCCGCCATCACACGATGCTGGTGCACGAGTCGGTCAGGACGGACGACCACGCCGAGCTGGCGCTCCGCATCAACTCCATGTGGCACGAGGCGGGTTACCAGTCGACGGCCGGACACGCCCGCCTGGCGGCGCTCTACGAGCGGGACTTCGCCCCGGTGACGGCGGCACGGGCCGCCGACATGCCGGCCCCGGCCTCGTACGAGGACCTGAAGGGGTACGTCAACAAGGCCCGGCAGTGCATCGCCTCCGGCGGCCGCCCGGTCATCGTCGTCAACGGCGACTCCGACCGCTACTTCGACCAGCTCGACCTGGACTTCAACGCCCCGGGGAACGTGTGGAAGATCCTGGTGGGCGGCACGAAGCTGTCGCGCGGCTTCACCGTCGAGGGCCTGACGGTCACCTACTACCGCCGCACGACGCGTCAGGCGGACACGTTGATGCAGATGGGCCGCTGGTTCGGCTTCCGCCCCGGCTACCGGGACCTGGTCCGTCTCTACATCGGCCGCGAGGAGCCCTACGGCAAGGACGACACCGCCGATCTGTACGAGGCGTTCGAGGCGATCTGCCGTGACGAGGAACTCTTCCGCGAGCAGCTCTCCCGCTACGCCGAACTCGTCGACGGCAAGCCCCAGCTCACCCCTGCCCAGATCCCGCCCCTGGTCTCCCAGCACCTCCCCTGGATCACACCGTCGGCCCGCAACAAGATGTTCAACGCGGAGCTGGTGGAGGTGCGGTCGCCTGGCGTCTGGGTGGAACCGACGGCCTACCCCGAAGAGCCCAAGGACCTGGAAGACAACGTGACGTGCTGGGAACCCGTGCTGACCGCGCTGGGGCCCGAGCCGGTCGAGCTCGGCGTGGAGGGCGGGCGCCGGTTCGCCGCCCGCGTCGGGACGGTCGACCACGCCGACCTTCTGCGGGTGCTCCGCGATCTGCGCTGGTCGAACCCCGAGCAGTTCTCCCCGCACCTGGAGTTCCTGGTCGGCGCGGACCAGGGCCCCCACGCCGTCGACGACTGGTTCGTGATCGCGCCGACGCAGACCTCGGCCCGACGCAGGGAGGCCCGCGTACTCGGCCACGGGCCCTTCTCCCTCGCCCGCCGTACGCGTCGCAGGGGGCCGTTGTTCGGCGCCATCCGCGAGCCCCACCACGTCGGGGCCGCGCTGCGCCTCGCGGGGGCCGCGGGCGCGACGGTCGGCAACGCGACCGTCGAGGAGAACATCCGTCCGCGGCGAGGTGCGCTCATGCTGTATCCCGTGGTGGAATCCGAACCCCGGATCAAGTCCGACGGTTCGGTCGACCCCCGCGACCTCGTCATGGCCTTCGCCTTCGTCACCCCGATGTCGACGGCACGAAGCGGCGGAAGCCTGGTGCGGTTCCGCGCCGTCGACTCGGGCAGGTCGGACAAGGCGGTCGTCGACCGCGTGGACAGACGTGAGTGAGGCAGCAGGGCAGTGAACGACGTACGACCCTCGTCCCCCGGTGTCTCCGCGCGCATGAGTCGGCAGGCGAGCAAGGACACCGGGGCCGAGCTGGCCGTGCGTCGTCTGCTGCACGCGTCGGGGCTGCGCTACCGGCTGGAGTACCCGGTGCCCGGCATGGCCCGGCGCCGGATCGACGTGGCGTTCCCACGGTTGAAGGTGGCCGTGCTCGTCGACGGGTGCTTCTGGCACGGATGCCCACGGCACGCCACCCACCCGAAGGCGAACGCGTCCTGGTGGCGGACCAAGCTGGAGCGCAACGTCGCCCGCGACCGGGAGACGACGGAACACCTCGTCGCGCAGGGGTGGACGGTGTTGAGGTTCTGGGAGCACGAGCCGCCCGAGGACGTGGTGGACGTGGTACGAGGCGTGGTCGAGCGCCGACGTGGGGAAATGAGGCAGGGACAGAAGTGAGCGGACTGACGTTCGTCGACGTGTGCAGCGGCGCGGGCGGGCTGGCCGTCGGCATGGAGCGGGCCGGGTTACGTCCCCGGCTGCTGGTCGACAACGACCCGGTGGCCTGCGAGATCCTGCGGCTGAACCGGCCCGACTGGCCGATCGTCATGGCCGACCTGCGGGACTTCGACCCGGTGGAGAACACCGAGGTCTACGACGTCGACGTACTCCTCGCGGGAGTGCCACGCTTCCGTTCCGCCGCCACGGTCCAGCGGGCCTCGGACGACGAGGCGGTCCGCATGTTCCACACGGCCGTGTGGCTCGCGCCGGCCGTTCGTCCGAAGGCGCTGGTGATCGAGAACGTGCCCGCCATGGTGGAGTCCGAGGAGCTGACGGAGGTCCGCGCCCTCGCCCACGCCGAGCTGGAGCACCTGGGCTACCGCCTGCACTGGGCCGTGCCCAACGCCATGGACTTCGGTGTCCCGCAGGACCGCAGGGTGGGCCTGCTCGTCGCCGTGCGCGAGGAGTACGCCGACGCCTTTCGGATGCCGGAGCCCACCGTGACCCGGCCGATCACGGTGGGTGAGGCCCTCGTCGCCTCCATGCTCTCCGCCGGCTGGACGGGGGCCCGACGCTGGGCCGCGTACGCCGACGACGTGGCCCCCACTCTGGTGGGCGGGTCCCCCAACAGGGGCGGCGCCGACTTCGGGCCGCGCGGATCGCAGCGGCGCTGGCAGCGCATGGGCGTGTACACGAAGTCGTACGGTGACGCCCCGCCCGGGCCCGAGTTCCACTGGGACCCCGACAGAGGCGACGAGGGGATGGTCCGGGTCACCGTCGAGCAGGCGGCCCTGGTCCAGGGCTTCCCGGCCGAGTGGCGCTTCACCGGGGGCAAGACCAAGCGCTACGGGCTGATCGCCCAGGCGTGCCCGCCTCCCCTCGCGGCCGCCCTGGGCCGCGCGATCGGCGAGGCGGTGCGCGGCACGCGACACCCGGCCGCCGGCTAGACTCCACTCCCGTACCACCCTCAGGAGCAACGGAAACCACTGTGCCT
This sequence comes from Streptomyces sp. NPDC107550, assembly GCF_055639095.1. Lineage (NCBI taxonomy): Bacteria > Bacillati > Actinomycetota > Actinomycetes > Kitasatosporales > Streptomycetaceae > Streptomyces > Streptomyces sp. NPDC107550. The sequence goes on along the minus strand of NZ_JBVKBC010000007.1, from coordinate 186,483 downwards.
CAACCCAGGAACTTCAAGGTCCTCGACCTGTTCGCCGGCCCCGGCGGACTGGACGTCGCGGCACACTTTCTCGGGATTCCGAGCCTGGGGGTCGAGTGGGACAGAAACGCGTGCCTGACCCGCTACGAGGCCGGGCTGGACACCATCCACGGTGATGTCTCCCGGGTCCGGGTGGAGCGCTTCGACGAGATCTCCGATGAGTACAACGTGCTGGCCGGCGGACCGCCGTGCCAGTCCTTCTCCGTCGCGGGCAAGGGCCGGGGGCGCGAACAGATCGACGACCTCAGGAAGCTCATGAAGCTGATGGAGGCCCTGGTCGACGACCATGAGAACCCGGGTATCGACACGGAACTCGCCAAGCTCGACCCGCGTGCCGCGCTCGTCCTGGAACCGCTGCGCTGGCTGCTGAAGCGCAACGCCGTGCACGGCAAGCCCTACGATGCCGTCGTCCTGGAGCAGGTCCCGACGGCACTGCCGGTGTGGCAGGAGTACCAGGAGATCCTCGGCAGCCTGCCCGGCGACCTCGCCTACGAGTGCGCCGAGCCCCGCGTCCTGCGCACGGAGCGGTACGGGGTCCCGCAGACCCGGCAGCGAGCCATCTTCGTGGCGCGGCGGAAGAACGCCGGGTTCACCGGACCGCTGGAGCTGCCCCCGGCGGTGTTCCGCAGCTTCGACCCGCGAGCCCAGTACGAGCGGGCCGTGGAAGCACCGGTCCAGGAACAACTCGAGTTCGACCCCCACCACGACTCGGGGCCCAGACCCTGGCGCTCCATGCACGACGCGTTGAAGGCCGCCGGGCCCTTCCTCACCTTCCCGGAGGGCACGGCCGCGCTTCCGGAGAACTTCGTCGTGGTCTCCAACTACGGTTCGGGCGGCGATCCGAAGAAGCGGGGCCGCCGTTCCAGTCACTTCCCGGCGTTCACCGTGACCGGCAAGGTCTCGCGCAACGTCGTCATGGCCGCCGACGAGGAACTCCGCCGCTTCACGATCCCGGAGGCGGGGGCCTTGCAGACCTTCCCCGGGAACTACCCCTGGGCGGGCAACGACCGCTCCCAGCAGGTGGGGAACGCGGTCCCCCCGGTCTTCGCCATGCACGTCCTCGGCGCGGCCCTCGGCCTGCCGCTGCCCGACGACCCGGTCGCCTCCGCGTTGAAGTGGGAGCCGGCGGACGCGGAGCGGGCGGCGGAGCTCCGCACGCGCGGATGCGGCAGCCCCCACGCGTGCACCGACCTCTGCCCGCCGCAGGACTCGGTCAAGAAGCACTGACCCCCTGCGCGCCGGCGCCCTGGGTGTCCTCGTCCCGGTCCTCCCGGCCGCGGACGGGAGCGTCCTTGAAGAGGTCGGCGAAGAGTTCGGCGAGGGTCTCGACCGACTCCCGGGGCGCGGATGGTTCCCTCGGGCCCACGGGCAGGACCAGGTCCCCGGGCAGGACGGTCTCGTACGTGATCCAGTCCGCGACCGCCGAGGCGTCCCGTTCGACGTCGGGGGCCAGAACCTCGTAGGAGAGCGTCATCGCCGCCGCGTTCACCGCGGTGCACAGGCCGTTCACCTCGCGGCCGGTCGAGACGGTGCCCCGGGCCAGGAGCGCCGCCATCGCCAACGCGACCGGCCGGTGCTCGACCACCTGCATCCGTAGCGCCGTGTTAATAATGTCCTGGTACCGGCAGGAGACCGCCACCGGACTGTAGTCCTCGCCGTCACGGAAGAGTTCCGCCGTCCACCAGAGGCGGGCGAACGCCTGTTTGTAGTCGGGTCCTTGGAAGCGGGCCGCGTCCACCTTGCGCGTGCCTCCGTGCCGCCACACGACATAGTCCGGGGCCACGACGAGTGCGAGGAAGGACCACAGCTCCGGGTCGGCGGCTTCGGCTCGGGTCAGGCGCAGCGTGGCGTGCAGTCGTGGCGCGAGCCACATGTCGGCCGCAGCGGGCTTCTCGTTGCGGCACAGGTACATGACGCGGTCGACCAGCGCTCGTAGGGGCTCGGCGCGGAACCTCTCCTCCTGCGGCAGCGGGCGCGCGGCGTCGGAGAGCGTGATCACCCGCGGGCTCTCCTCTCCCGCGAGCAGCTTCTCGGTGAGGTGCTCGGAGGCGGTCTCCGTGTCGAGCAGGCCGAGGAACTCCGGCATGTACGAGGGCTTTTCGATGGTCACTCGGCTTCCTCACGATCGATCTTCTCGAGGGCCCGGACGGTCTCCCGAAGCACCTTGGGCAGGCCCGCCCGTTCCTGGGCCGCCGCCTGGATGCGGGACTGCAGCTCCGCCCACCCGTGGTCGCCCGTGCGCCTCCGATGCACTTCCCCCAACGCCTCGGTGGGGGTGAGGTCGGGCAGGACGGTCTGGAGCATGTCCCGCAGTGCCTCCCCCCGCCAGTCCGTGGGGAACAGCGGGCTTCCGTCGTCGGCGTCGAACTCGAGGTCTCCGAGGGCGGCGTGGAAAGTGGCCGTCCACATGGACTCCCCGAGCTGGGCGAGCAGGAGGTTGCCCACGATGCCCGCGGGACCGCTGCCCTGCGCGTCCAGGAGTTCGGTCAGACGTTCCACGTCCGTGTTGAGCCGCACCTCGGGCTTGCTTCCCGCCGCGTTGACGGACCAGGGCAGGTCGGCCATGTTCCGCAACCACAGGGGAGAGCGGGAGAACGCCGTCTCACGCACGGAGAACGTCTGCGCCCGCTCCGGGAGGGCCGCCCGCGCGTCGACGGTCCAGTGCTCCGCCGCCTCGGCGAGGACCCGGCCGGGCACGCCGCCGACCGTGCCGATGACCTGGGCGGTGAGCTGGGCGCGGTGGAAGAGGTCGGCCCGCAGTACGTCGAGATCGCCGACCCACTCGGTGGGCTCGTCGGTGGGGTGCAGTTCGAGCGCGACGCGCAGGTTGGTGGCGCCCTCCGTGAGGAGCGCGAGAACCGTCACGTCCGTCCAGGGTTCCCCGGCCCCCGTGGCCTTGGCGGGGACCGTCACCGAGACGCGCAGGCGGGCGACGGTCCAGTCGACGGTGTCCGCGGAGCCGAGGGCGGTGGTGCGGTCGGCGGACACGGCCACGTCGAGGTGCTCCCAGTCGCCGTCCGGCCCCCGTACGCCCGCCGCCTGTACGCGCAGCGCGACCGTGCCCTTGAGCGTGGGGTACGGGCGGATGACCCTCGCCATCAGTGCTGCTCCTTCTCACCGGTGCGAAGTTCGACGACGAGACCGCTTCGGCTCGCCCTCACGGGGTGGGTGGACGGGTCGGTGAGCGCGCGGAACGTGGCGCGCCGGGCGGTCGGTTCGAAGGTGAACGCCTGGTCCTCCTCCGACCATGTGCACCCCTCGATGCCCTCCAGGCTCTGCCAGTCGACGAGCGGAGCACTTCCGGAGCGCACGGCGAACCGGGCGGTCGGCGTGGCGAACGCGCCCTCCGGTGCGGAGCCCAGCTTGATCTCCCCGAACACCTCCCAGGCCCCCGAGTCCGTCGGCTCCGCCTCGACCCTGTCCAGGACGGGCACGGTGGGTCCGCCGCGCCGCCCTCGCGGCGCCGGCTTGTTCGGCTTCGTGAGCTTGGCCTTCAACCTCTCGCCGCCGACCGGCCGTTCCGCCTTCGGCATGGCGACCAGTTCCTTGACTGCCGCGTTCGCGTCGCGGACGAGGGTGGAGATCCGCCGGTGCGCCGCGTGGGAGTAGCGGGCCGCCAACTCCTCGGTCTGACGCCACTTGTTGTGCTCCGGCGGTTCCGCGGCGCGCAGGAAGCGCTCGGCGGCCTCGGCGCCGCGCGCCTCGGGGCCGGCGGCGAGACCGAGCAGGAGCACCGCCTGGAAGGGGCGCAGGTTGCTCGGCAGGGCGGGCACGTGGCTGTCCCTCACGACCATGCGGTTGCCCCGCATGGCGACCATGCGGTTGTGCCCGCCGTCCCGGTCGTCGGCGCCGGTCACCAGCAACACCGCGTCGTGCGGCTCGCCGCCCCTGACGCCGCCCTCCAACGGCACGTTCAGGGTGACCGTCGTCATGGCAACGTCGTCGGCGTGCGTCCGCCGTTCGACCGTGGCACCGTTCAGGAAGGCGCGGACGGCTCGGGTGCGTGAGGGCTGCTCCTCCTCGGGGTCCACCGATCGATCGGGAGCGATCTCGACACCGTCGCGCAGTACGCGTACGGACGCCTGAAGCATCGGGGCGCGTCCCCCTCCGCCCGTCATCGCCGCCCAGAAGTTGCGGCCCAGCGCCTTCAGCAGCCGGTCGCGCATGGCGAGCACCGAGGCGCCCTCGTCCTCGTCGCCGGCTTCGTCCGCGGTCCGCTTGTCGAACGACGCCATGTCGTAGGCGCCGACGATGAGGAAGGACGTGCCGGGCTCGTCGCCGTCCCGCGCCAGGTGCAGCCGCTCGACCTCCTCGTCGTCCGCCCACCAGGACCGGGTGATGTCGGCGCCCACCGACGCCGGGTCGGGGCGACCGAACCAGGCCGGGCCTGCCAACGCCTCGTCACCGACCTGGCGCCAGGGCAGGTCGAGACGGCCCACGACACGGTTGCGGGACCGCCCCTCGTGGGGTTCGGAGAGCGTGGAGTTGATCAACACCAGGCCGAGCCGGCTCGTCCCCCAGATGGTGGCCTTGCCCAGGCCGTAGGAGCCACCGGCGGCTGAGCCCGCCTGCTTGTGACTGTCGAGTTGACGGCGGACCACGGCGGCGAAGCGACCGTCGCCGTAGTCGTCGCCGGTGAGTCCGGCGGCGTTGTAGTCGTCCACGCGCAGGAGGACGAGTCGTTGCCGCTCACGCATGTCGTGCAGACCGGCGGCGACCACGCGGCTGACCTTCTGGTCCTGTTCCGCGACGGCCTCGTAGTGCGGCAGGAGTTCGTCCCACTGCACGGCCTCCAGGAAGCGGTGCAGGTGGGAGCCCGTCAGCTCGTGCAAGGTGTAGCGGACCCGCACCGGCCGGTCGCCGTCGGGCAGCCGTTCGTCCAGGCTGTTCTGACAGGTCTCCCGGGCCAGCACCTCCACGTCCGGGTCGAAGGCGAACGCTGCCGCGTTGCCCAGTTCCCGTCCGCCGTCGTCGTGTTGGGGCCGGTGGTACCAGGTCACGGGGAGCCCGGCCTGGGTGTCGGTGGTCCGGGTGTGGATGGTGGCGGTGTCGGTGCCGAGGGCTTCGGCGATGCGCCCGATGGTCTCCGTACGCGGTGTGGCCCGCCCCGTGATCCAGGCGGACACGGCCGCGCGGGTCACCTCGATCGTGTTGGCCAGTTCGGTCTGGGTCATGCCGGCCAACTTCAACTGCCGGGCCAGCCACGGCCCGAAATCCTCGCCCGCCTCCACGTGCACCCCTGCCTCGAAAGTCCTGCGCCGTTCCGGGAACCGGACCACAGTACCCCGCCGTCATTGACAACGGCCAGGTCGTCAAATTTTCTTTGACACGACCGGCGCGATCGACCGACGATCGGACAGGAGTCAGACAGGAGGGCGACTGGCGAGGAATGTCCGCTTCAGACCATTCGGGCTCGCGTTCGAGCTTGAAAAAGGCGGCCGGGCCCGCACCGATCCGGGTTTATCCGGAAGCTTTCACTCCACGCTTGTGCGCATCCCGCGGCGAGGTCTACGGTGTTAAATCAGCAGCCCCACCTGCCTCAGCAGAAGCACTGCACTTCTGCACATTGTCAGAGGTATGTCCGCATTCAGTGGCCGGGGTCCTCACGCCTGTCCCCGCGCATTCCTTCCGCGTCGGATTCCTTTCACTTCCTTCTCCCTCGACCACAGAACCGCAAGGAACCACTCCCCTTTTCCTCCAAGGACAGGTCACCCATGGCTCCGGACCCCGCATCACCCGTCATCGCCACTGTTCTCGAACAGTCCGCACGCGTGCTGAAGACCTACGAGGCCGACCCCGGCCTGATCCCCGAACACGCCAACGGTGAACGCCGCATCACCAAGGGCGGATACGGGGACCGCCAGCTCTTCGAGCTCGTGCAGAACGCCGCCGACGAGATCGCCGCCGAGCCCGGGGGCCGCACCCATGTCGTGCTGACGCAGACCCATCTCTATTGCGCCAACGAGGGAAGTCCGGTCACCCCGGAGGGCGCCGAGACCATTCTCCGGATGAGCGTGTCACGAAAGCGCGGCGGCCAGATCGGCCGATTCGGCGTCGGCGTGAAGTCCGTACTCGTCGTGACGGACACACCGCAGTTCTTCAGCCGCACAGGCTCCTTCGGCTTCGACCGGGAATGGTCGCAGCGATTGATCCGGGAAGTCCCCGGGGTGGCCGCGAAACTCGGCCAGGAATTCGAGACGCCCGTGCTGCGCATGGCCCGTGCCCTCGACGAGAAGGCCGAACGCGCGGACGACCCCGTCCTCGACGAGCTGATGGGATGGGCCACGACCGTCGTACGCCTGCCGCTGCTGCCGGGCGCCGCCAAACGGCTCGGGCTCGACATGTTCGGCGGCGGCAAAGGGGGAGACCGGGAGGAGTTCCCCACCGGCTTCCAGCTCTTCTCTCCTCACGTGGCACGCGTCCTGTTGCAGGACCGACGTGTCACCCCGCCTATCGACCGTCTCCTGCGCGTCGACAGCGACGACAACCTGCACGTCATCCGCGAGGAGCGCACGGGACGGCACTCCGAGACCTCTCGGTGGCGCGTGTTCGCGCACACCCACACGCCTTCCGCCACCGCCCGCACCGACGCCGGGGAACTGCACGACCGGGCGACGGTCGACCTCGCGTGGGCGGTTCCCGAGTACACCAGGGACAAGGAGAGCGGGCTGCTCACCGTCCCCGCCGGACGCGGCCGCTTCTGGGCGTTCTTCCCCACGAAGTACGAGATGGGTCTGACCGGCATCCTCAACGGGCCCTGGAAGACGAACGAGGACCGTCAGAACCTGCTGGACTCCTCCCCCTTCAACGCGGAGATGCTGTCCACGGCCGCCCGGCTCGTCGTCACCTCGCTGCCCGAACTCGCCCCCGCCGAGGACCCCGGGGCGTATCTGCGGCTGTTGCCGGGACGCGACAAGGAGACCGTGAGCTGGGCGGACAAGGCGCTGACCCGGCACGTGTGGCAGGCGACCGTCGAACTCCCCTCGCTGCCCGACCAGGAGGGGGTGCTGCGCAGGCCCGCCGACCTGCACATCACCCCGGACCTGGGCAAGGACATCCGATCGAGCCGGCGCTGGACGGCCTTCTGGAAGGCCCACCCCGGGCGCCCGGTCGACTGGTTGCACCCGTCCGCCGAGGCCACCGCGCTGCGTACCGGAAAGGTCGAGCACATCCTCTCGGCGGCCGGGCACCGCCGGGCGAACGTCCGCGAGTGGTTGGAGGCACTGGTCCAGGACGGTACTGCGGCCTCCTCCGCCGCGGCGATCCACATCGTCGCCGACATGATCGACACGAAGGCCGAATGCGCGGCCGAGGCCCGCACCGCCAGGATCGTACGCACCGAGGAGCACGGCTTCGTCGCCCCCGTGGTCGGCAAGGTGTTCCGCCGGGCGTCCCAGGACGGCCTGCGCGAGTCGCTCGTCTACGTGGACCGCGCCCTCTCCGAGGACCTCTCGCTGGCCGGCGCCCTGAACATCCTCGGCATCCGCGAGGCCGACGTGCGAGGACGTTTCCTCAGCGTCCTCGAGCAGGGTTTCGACGACTACGACGACGGCCGATGGCAGCGGTTCTGGGAACTCTTCCACCAGGCCGGGGTGAGCGCCGTCGGGCACGAGGTGCAGCGCCGCGTCCCGGACGCGCACCGGGTCCTGCGGGTGCGCACCGCCGACGGGACGTTCCGCGCGCCCGGCGACGTGATGCTGCCCGGTCCTGTCGTCACCGCCGAGAGCGACCCGGGCATCGCCGTCGACGACACCTTCCACGCGGATTCCAAGACCTTCCTCGGCACGGTCGGCGTGCGCGAACGGCCGTCGCTGGAGCACCGTCCGGAGGCCGAGCCCTGGTTCGAGGACTACCGGGCGGCCGCGCACGCCGCCTACTGCGAGCAGCTCACGGACGACACGGCGCAGCGCCCCACTCTCGCCCGTGTCCGTCTCGACGGCGCGGCGACCGGCGGCCCCCTGCATCTGCTGCCCCGGATGTCGGAGAGCGCCCGGGTCCGCTTCCTGCGGACGCTGCCCGACGCCGGCCTGATCAGCTCGTGGACGATGCAGATCGGCGCCCGGGCCGACACGCGCCGGGCCGTCCGCTCCCCCATCGTCTGGATGCTCCACCGCCACGGGCGCGTCGACACCTCGCAGGGGGTCCGACCGCCGGCGGAGGCGGTCGGACCCGCGCTCTCCGCTTACCGTTCCGTGCTGCCCGTAGCCGACCTCACGGCGGAGAAGGCGCGCCTGCTGCGCCTGCCGGACCTGGTCGAGGACGTGCCCTCCCGGCTGTGGGACGGCCTGTTGGAGCGACTGGGCAGCACGGACGACGACGCGTTCGTGGGATCGGCGTACGCGCTGCTCGCGCGGATCGATCACTCCTTCGAGGAGGGCTACCTCACCCGCTGCCGGACCGGGAACGAGTGGGGCTCCCGCACCGACGAGGACATCGCCGTGACCGCGGACGCCTCCGAGTACCGGGCGCTGCGGGCCGAGGGGGTGCCCGCCCTGCTGACGTCGACCGCGGAGGAGGCCGACACCCTGATCTCGCTCTGGGGCATGAGCCGGTACGGCGACGTCATCACCCGGGAGACCCGCGTCGTCGCCGACGGCGAGCCCCAGCCGCTGGACGAGGCGCTGCCCGTGCTGCGCCAGTACGGGTTCCGCAACGAGATCAAGGGCATGCACCTGCAGCGTGTGCGCGAACTCGAGGAGATCACCCGATCCCCCGGCGGCACGAAGGCGGAGCCGCTGCGGCACGCCCGCCAGGGCACGACCATCCTGGTGGCACGGGACGCGGACGATCTGGCGATGCTGCGCACCGTGGACGAGCTCCTGGGACTCCGCCTGGGACGGGCCGGCTGTGAAGGCCTCCTGGAGCGCGGGCGTCGGGACGCCGAGAACAAGGAGGCGTTGGCCCGCCGTTCGGCGATCCGGGAGGAGCGGGACGTCGTCCGCAAGCTGCTGCTGCTCGTCGGGGCGGACGCCCTGCGCGAGGGCCTTCCCGCCGGCCTGCTCGACGGGGAACGTGAGCAGAACGGCGGCAGCGAGCCCTCCGAGTACCGCATCGCCCAGTTGGCGTTCAACGCCCACGGCGACTCGGTGCTGCGCCAGTACCGGCGGGAGATCCGCGCGGCCCATCCCGACGCCCCGGAGGGCTACAGCGGGTCCTCGACCGCGGTGAAGTTCGTCTCCGACCTCAAGTTCCCCGAGTCCTTCGCCGGACACCGAGCCCCGCCGCTGGAGCCCAGGATCCAGGTGTCCGGGCCCACCGACTTCCCCCGCCTGCACGACTATCAGGAACGCCTGGCCACGAACGTCGTGGACATGCTCGATCAGCTGACCCCGCAGCGGGCGATGCTCTCTCTGCCCACCGGGGCGGGCAAGACCCGGGTGGCCGCCGAGGCGGTGATCCGCTGGGTGAAGAAGGTCGGAGCGCTCCCGGGGCCGATCCTGTGGATCGGCCAGACCGAGGAGCTGTGCGAACAGGCCGTGCAGAGCTGGAAGTTCGTCTGGGAGAAGGTCGGCGCGGAGACCCCGCTGGCGATCAGCCGCCTGTGGACGACCAACGAGGCCGCCGACGTCAGCGACATGCCCCATCTCGTGGTCGCCACCGACGCCAAGCTGGACATGCCCGGATGCCTGGCGGACGACTCGTACGGCTGGCTGCGCCGGGCGGCGCTGGTCATCGTCGACGAGGCGCACACCGCGCTGGGCCGCCGATACACGGAGATCCTCCGCCAGTTGGGGCTCACCGCCTACCGTACGGAACGGCCGCTTCTGGGGCTGACCGCGACCCCGTTCCGCAGCACCAACGAGGTGGAGACCCGGCAGTTGGTCAACCGCTTCGGTAAGGACCGCCTGGACCTGGGGATCTTCGACGGCCACGACCCGCACACGGAGCTGCAGAAGCTCGGCGTACTGGCCCGCGTGGAACACCGCGAGCTGGAGGGCGGTTCCATCGTCCTGGACCACACCGAGAGCGAACAGGCCAGGACCATGGGCCTGTTGACCAAGTCCGCCGAGCATCGACTCGCGGAGGACCACGACCGCAGCTCCCGCATCGTCGCGGAGATCCGTGCCATGCCCTCGGACTGGCCCGTGCTCGTCTTCGCCTCCTCCGTGGACCATGCCAAGCTGCTCGCCGCCAGGCTGCGGGACGTCGATGTCGCGGCGGCCTCGGTGGACGCGACCACCGCCCCGCTCGAACGCCGACGCTTGGTGTCCGACTTCCGCACCGGCAGGTTGCGGGTCCTGACCAACTACGGCGTCCTCACCCAGGGTTTCGACGCGCCCGCGACCCGCGCGGTCGTCGTCGCCCGCCCCGTGTACAGCCCCAACGTGTACATGCAGATGATCGGACGCGGCCTTCGCGGACCGCTCAACGGCGGCAAGGACACGTGCCTGATCCTCGACGTCCGCGACAACATCACCAACTTCGACGAGGACCTGGCCTTCACCCGGTTCGAACACCTGTGGAGCGAGCAGTGAGCGACCTCTCCGACACCGCCCCCGAGCTCACCGACGAACAGCGGGCGGTGGTCGAACGGCCGTGGGACGCCCGGGTCCTGGTGACCGCCGGGGCCGGTGCCGGCAAGACGCACACCATGGTCCGGCGCCTCGACCGTCTCGTGGGCGCCCCGGACCCCGAGGAGGCCGTCGAAGCGGACGAGCTCCTGGTGCTCAGCTTCTCGCAGGCGGCGGTTCGGGAACTGGCCGCCCGTCTGCGGGCGAACGGCGGCCCCGCCCGGAACGTGCGTCCCCGTACCTTCGACGCATGGGCCCTCGAACTGCTCTGCGGCGCCCACCCCGAGGTCGACTGGTCCACGCGTTCGTTCGACGAACGGATCGAGGAAGCCACCGCGGCCATCGAGAAGGGCGCGGTGGAAGGCAGCAGGGCCGGGGTCCCGGCGCACGTCGTCGTGGACGAGGCCCAGGACCTGGTGGGTGTCCGCCGGAACATGGTCGAGACCCTGATCGACGTGTACCGGGACTCGCTCGGATTCACCGTCGTCGGCGACGACGCGCAGTTCGTGTACGGGTTCCAGATCCCGGAGCGCTCCGAACGGGACCTGGAGGCCGGGCAGTTCTTCGACTGGGTGCGCACGTCCTTCGACGATCACGAGGAACTGCGGCTGACCCGGAACTTCCGCGCGGCGAGCGAGCAGGTGCGTACCGTGCTGCCCTTCGGTGACGAGCTGCGCAGGCCCCCGGTGGGCGAGGCGGCGCACCGCGCCGCCGAGGACACCTACGACAGACTCCGCACGCTGCTGCTGGAGCAGGCCGGCTTCCCCGCCGTCGACGACGAGATGTTCCTCGCGTCGCTCCGCGCCCCCTCGGACCGGGTCGCCCTGCTCGCGTGGGACAACCGGCAGGCGCTGAAGGTCTCCGAGATCCTGCACGCCGCAGGGGTCACGCACACGCTGCGGCGGTCCGCCCGTGACCGGCCGGTCCCCGCGTGGGTGGCGGCCCTGCTCACGGCGACGGACGCCACCACCGTCACGGAGAAGCGCTTCCACGCCGTCCTCGAGGGGGTCCCCCTGCCGCCGAGGACGGAACCGGCGGAGGTGTGGCGGGTGTTGCGCGGTGTCGCCCCGGCCCGAGGAGGGCAGGGGCTCGACCTGGGCCGGCTCCCCGGGCTGATCCAGCAGGGCCGCTTCCCCGAGGACCTGACGGAGCCGTCCCCCGCCCGGGTCGTCGTGTCCACCGTGCACCGCGCGAAGGGGCTGGAGTTCGACCGCGTGATCGTGCTGACGCCACCGACCGTCGACGAGCTGCGCCGGATGTACGGCGAGGACGTGGACATGCCGGCCGAGGCACGCGCGCTCTACGTGGCCATGACCCGGCCGCGTGAGGACCTCTACCACGTGCCCTCCCCCGAGGTCCGTGATCTGCGCCGGGACAGGGTCGGCGCCCGGGTCCACATCGCCGGAAGGAAGCCGTACCAGCGCTTCGGGGTCGAGCTGCGCGGCGGCGACGTGGACTGTTCCGCGCCGTTCGGCGGCGCCGGGGCGCCCGCCGTGCAGGCGTCGTTGCGTGAGGAGGTGTGCCCGGGCGACCCGGTCGAACTCCGTCGGGTCAACCCTGTTCCCGTGGCTGACGACCAGAGCCCTCGGTACGAGGTGTTCCTGGGCGACCGGGCGATCGGCGAGGTGTCGGAGAGCTTCAGGAAGGACTGGTTCCGGATCATGAAGGTCAGCAGGACCTGGGTCCCGAGCTGGCCGGAGAAGGTGACCGGTTGCCGGGTGGAGGCGGTGGTCACCGCCGCCGGCACGTCCGCCACCTCGGAGGCGGCCGGTCTGGGGCCCCGAGGGGTCTGGTTGGTCCCGAGGGTGAGTGGACTGGGGCGTCACGAGTGGGCGCGCGACGAGGAGGAGACGCAGTGACCGACAGTCGGCATCAGGGTGTGCACGACGCCCATTACGAGGCCCGCGAGGGACTCGTCGGCGCGCTGCGCCGCGAGCTGCTCGGGCCCACGGAGTCCGACGGGCCGGAGCACCTCGCGGAGGTCCTCACGGACGACGCTCCGCTGACCCGCTACATCGTGGGTGTGCTGCACCCGCGCAGGACCTCGCCGACCGACTCGCGCGCATCGGAGGCCGAGCGGGTCGAGGAGGAACCGGAGGCGATTCCGCTCGCCGCGGGCGGCGGAGCCGACGACGGCGGTGTGCCCGAGCCACCGGTCGCGGGCGAACGCAAGCCGTCCTCCGCCGGGCTCACCTTCGCCGTGGACCTCGGAGAAGCCTCCTCGGTCACGGTGTCGACGCGGGCCGCCGTGTACGAGCCCGTCGACGCCCAGGGGGCCAGGACGTCCGCCGTACGGGCGACGGCCCGTACCACGGCGGAGCAGCGCGAGAACTGGCGGCGCCGGCAACTCGCGTTGCGTGACGTCACGTTCGACGTCACGCGGCCGCTCCGGGCCTGGGAGGAGCTCGGGGACGGTGGTGCGAAGCTGCACGTCCACGTGCGCAGGGCCGGCGAGAGCGCGGGCAGGCGGACCGCCACCGTCACCGTCACCCTCATGAACGGCAACACGGTCGGCGAGAGCGCCCTCGCCGACGCCGACGCCCTGTTCCAGCCGGAACTGCGGGTCACGGCGGCGGGAGGCGCGGCGGCGTTCGTCGAGCGGCCCGCGCCGGCTGGTTCGCCCGACGCGGAGGTCGACGCGAGCCGCCTGCTCTACCGGCACGCGCCGGCGTTCGCGGTGGGACACGGTTGCGCGGCCGAGTGGACCTGGACACCGGCTCCCGTCGGTCTGATCGACAAGGAGCGGCCGGCCGTCGCCGAGATCCGCACCCAGTTCCTGCCGCGCCACGAGGTGCTGCTCGCCGACTCCAACACGGAGATCGAGCGGGTGGCTCCGGCGGCCCTCTCGATGAACGGCCTGGCCACCCGCTCCGACGCGGAGATCGTCGCCGACCTCACGGCGCTCGCGGACGGCTACGCGGCCTGGATCGCGGCCAAACGAGTCGAGAAGGCCCACCTGGGGGACGAGCCGCACCGGGCGGCCGCCGAGAAGCAGCTCGAAGCGTGCGAGGAGGCCCTCGGGCGGTTGCGCGCCGGCATCGACCTGCTCGGGAGCAAGCCCGACGTCATGAGGGCGTTCCGCCTCGCCAACCAGGTGATGACGGACCAGCGCTCCCGCAGCGCCTGGTTGAAGGGAGGCCGTTCAGGTGCGCCCGACCGGGAGGCGGCGAAGTGGCGCCCGTTCCAGATCGCGTTCATCCTGCTGTGTCTGGTGGGCATCGACGACCCGAAGCACGCGGACCGAAAGCTCGCGGACCTGCTGTGGTTCCCGACCGGTGGCGGCAAGACGGAGGCGTACCTCGGTCTGATCGCCTTCACCACCTTCCTGCGCCGGCTGCGCGGGGGCGCCGACGGCGGCGGGGTCACTGTGCTGATGCGGTACACGCTGCGCCTGCTCACCCTCCAGCAGTTCGAACGCGCCACCATCCTCATGTGCGCGATGGAGAAGCTGCGCCGGACGATGCCCGAGGAGTTGGGCGAGGAGGAGATCTCGCTCGGCATGTGGGTCGGCCAGTCGGCCACCCCGAACACGCTGCAGCGAGCCCGCGAGCGACTTCAGGACATCGCCACCAAGGGTGAGCTGGACACCGAGAACCCCGTCCAGCTCCAGGTCTGCCCCTGGTGCGGCACGGGCCTCGACCACAGCGACTACGACGTCGACGAGGGCGCGCGCCGCATGTGGGTCCGCTGTCGCGGCACGGACTGCGACTTCGCGGACGGCCTGCCGGTGCACCTCGTCGACGAGGACGTGTACGCGGCCCGCCCCACCCTCGTCATCGCCACCGTGGACAAGTTCGCCGCGATGCCGTGGCGCGAGAAGACCGCCGCCCTGTTCAACCGCGATCGGACCGACGACGCCACGCCTCCGCCGGAGCTGATCGTCCAGGACGAACTCCACCTGATCTCCGGCCCGTTGGGCACTCTCACCGGCCTGTACGAGACCGCCGTGGACGCCCTGTGCGACGGACCGAAGGTCATCGCCTCGACGGCCACCATCCGACGGGCCGCCGAGCAGGGACGGCACCTCTTCGACCGGGAGGTGCGCCAGTTCCCGCCCGCCGGCCTGGATGCCCGGGACTCGTGGTTCGCCGTGGAGGCGCGCGCGGTGGACAAGGCGAGCCGCGAGTACGTCGGCCTCTTCGCCCCGGGCACCAGCCAGTCCACGCTGCTCATCCGCACCTACGCCGCTCTGCTCCACCAGGCCGCCCGCGCGGATCTCGCCCCGGCCGTCCGGGACGCGTACTGGACCCTCGTCGGCTACTTCAACAGCCTGCGCCTGCTCTCGGCCGCCAAGTTGCAGGTCGAGGACGACGTGAAGGACTACCTGAAGCTGCTCGCCGAGCGGGACGGCGGCGCCGAGCGCGATGTCGACATCGTCGCCGAACTGACCAGCAGGTTGCGGGCCAGCGAGGTGCCGACCGAACTGAAGAACCTGGAGCGGCGCTTCGGCGACCCTGAGGCCGTCGACGTGCTGCTCGCCACCAACATGATCGCTGTCGGTGTCGACGTGGACCGGCTCGGGCTGATGGCGGTCATGGGCCAGCCGCAGACCACCGCCGAGTACATCCAGGCGACCAGCCGCGTCGGCCGTCGACACCCGGGGCTCGTCGCTGTGATGCTCAACTCGGCCCGCTCCCGCGACCGTTCGCACTACGAGAACTTCCAGTACTTCCACTCGGCTCTCTACCGGGAGGTGGAGTCCACGTCCGTGACGCCGTTCTCGTCCCGCTCCCGGGGCCGGGGACTGCACGCCGTCGTGGTCGCCCTCACGCGCATCCTCGTACCCGAGCTGCGCGAGAACCATCGGGCGGGCGACATCGAGGACCACCTGGGCCGGATCGAGGCGCTGGTGCGCCCCGCCCTCATCGAGCGCGTCACGCGTGTCGCCCCCTGGGAGGCGGCCGCGACGGAGGACGCCTTCGACGAGTTCGTCTCCTGGTGGCGCGACGCGGCCGCCGCCCACGGCCGGCTCCTCTACGACCCGCTCAACGACCGGGGCACGCCCGCGCTGCTGCGCCCCTTCGACGACCGCTCCGAGGAAGCCTCCGCCTGGTCCACTCTGTGGAGCATGCGGGACGTCGACGCCGAATCCGCTCTCTTCATGGAGGCCACCCGATGACACCCCCCAGGCTGCGGCGTTCCGCCCGCGCGACGGGCACACCTCGCCAGGCGCTGTCCCGCAAGGGTTCTGTCCGCCGCTCGCAGGCCGTCACGACGTACGGCGTCGGCTCCCTTGTCGCCTTCGAGCAGGAGTCGTTCATCGTCAGCGGTCTGGACGACGCCGACATGAGCTGGTCGCTCGACGAGGCCCCGAAGCTGTACGAGCACCGACTGGCCCGCGCCCTCGGGGTGAGCCACTTCCGGCTGCCGCCGGGCTCCGACGAGCGCAGCACCGACGGGGTGCGGGTGCGGCGCTTCCCCCTCATGCACAACTGCCCCGGCTGCGAGAAGCTCCAGACCGTCGGGAAGTTCAACCCGCCTCCGGGCCGGGCGGTCTGCTCGGACTGTGCGAAGGACCTCGTCCCGTCCCGCTTCGTCGTGGCCTGCGAGAAGGGGCACTTGGACGACTTCCCGTACTGGAAGTGGCTGCACCGCGCGAACCGGGCGGACGGCGCGACGGGGAGCTGCGGCGGCACTCTCATGCTCCGCACGACCGGCCGCACGGCCTCGCTCCGGTCGATCATCGTCTCGTGCACCTGCGGAACGGCGCAGGAGGTGTCCATGGAGGGCGCCTTCGGCCGGCAGGCGCTGCGCGACCTGAAGATCCGCTGTGAGGGCCGCAGCCCCTGGCTGAAGGGTGCTCCCACCGACAACTGCACGGCGACACCCCGCACGATGCAACGCGGCTCCTCCAGCCTCTGGCAGCCCGTGCTCAGGTCGGCGCTGTCGATCCCGCCGTGGAGCGACGGCTCCACGGACCCGCTCGCGGAGATCTGGGACAACCTGCGCGCGTGCGAGACGGACCGGGAGATCGGGCTGGTGCTCACCACCAAGTTCGGCGCCAACCCGCCGATCGACGTCGCCCGGGTCAAGGAACTGCTCGTCGCCGAGGTGCAGGACGACCCCCAGCCCGAGTCCGAGGAGGCCCAGGCCCCGGACGCCCCGTACCGCGTGCTGCTGCGGCAGGAGTACCGCAAGCTCTCGGAGGGCAACCCGGAGCGGGCGGACCGGAGCGAGCAGTTCGTGTGCGAGCCGCCCGCCGAGGACGACGGGGGCGCGCTCGACCCCTGCGGCCTCCAACGACCCATGCTGGTCAAGCGGTTGCGGGAGGTCCGCGCACTGAAGGGGTTCACTCGGGTCGTGCAGGCCGAGGCGGCGCCCGACAGCACCGCGGCGCCTCTGTCGTCGCGTCCTCTGCCGTGGCTGCCCGCGATGGAGGTGAGTGGCGAGGGCGTGTTCCTGCGCCTCGACAACCGGCGCCTCGACAAGTGGGCTCAGCACCGCGAGGTCCGCCGACGGGCCGCCTCCATGACCCGGCGCCACGACGACGCGCTGGTCGAGGCGACGCCGAAGGGTGCGACGCCTCGCCGGTCGCCCGGGTCGCCCCGCGTGATCCTTCTGCACACCCTCGCGCACGTGCTCATCGACGAGTGGTCGCTGGACGCGGGCTATCCGGCCGCGTCGCTGCGCGAACGTCTCTACGCCGACGAGCAGATGGCCGGCTTCCTCATCTACACGGCGACGAGCGACTCCGCGGGCAGCCTGGGCGGTCTCGTCGCCCAGGGGGAGCCGAAGACGTTGGCGCGGAGCCTCACCTCCGCACTGCGCCGCGCGTGCTGGTGCTCGGCCGATCCGCTGTGCGTCGAGTCGGGCCCGTCCGGCACCTACGGGGCGAACCTCGCGGCCTGTCACGCGTGCCTGATGCTCCCGGAGACGAGCTGCGAGCAGAACAACATCCTGCTCGACCGGGCGATGCTCGTCGGCACCCCGGAGGACCCCGAGATCGGCTACTTCGCGGAACTCGTGCAGAGCTGAACGGCGAGACGTGGCGGTCGGTCGCGGGCTCGCCCGTGCCGACCGCCGCGGACCCGCCCCGGCGCTCTCCCCGCCCCCGGCGTAGCCTCGCTGGTGCAGCGTGTGGACGTCTGCTGATTGCCGATTCGCCGGAGGTTTCCATGGCCGCTCGTGTTCCTACCGCTCCCCTCGCCGCCGCCGGCCTCATCGGGGGTTACGCCACCGCTCGGTTCACGAAGAAGCGGCCGCTCGGGGGTGTCGTGCTGGCCGTCGCCGGGGCCGCCGCCGCGTCGCAGTGGACGAAGGCGCGGGGCGGGGCCGTCGCCGGGGCGCTGACCGGGGCGTATGTCGCGGCGTTCGCCGGGTCGCATCCGCTGGCGAAGAAGGTCGGTGCCTGGCCGGCCGTGTTCGGCGTGGCCGGGGCCGTCGCCGCCGCCTCCTACGCCCTCGTCGACCGTCACGCCTCCGGCACGGGCAGCACCGCCGGCTGACCCACCGCCGTCAGAAGCGGACCGTCACCCAAAGCCCCCGCCTGCCGGCCGAAGCCCCTGCCGCCACCGGAACCCCCGGCCGGCCGGAGCCCCCGTCACCCGGAACCCGCACCGGCCGGCCGGAACCCCCGTCACCCAAACCCCCGGCGCCGGACGGAACCCCCCTCACCCCCCGTGCGCCAGCACGTTGATCACCCTGCCCTGCGGGTCCCGGACGAAGAAGCGGCGGACTCCCCAGTCCTCGTCCCGCAGGCTGTGGACGATCTCCGCGCCCGCCTCCCGCATCGCCTCGTACGCCGCGTCCACCTCCCCCGCGTCGGCCAGTTCGACGCTGAGGTCGGGGACGACGGGGGCCGTCGCCTCGTGGGTGAGGAAGCTGAGCTGGGCCGTGGGGGACTCCGGGGACGCGAGGGTCGTGATCCAGCCGAGGTCCATCGCCTCCGCCATGCCGAGCCGCCCGTAGAAGGCGCGGTGCGCGGCGAGGGTCCGCTCGGAGTCGATCCGGACGTTCGGCACGATTCTTCGTACGGTCATGCGCCCTGCCTGCCCCGGAACGTCGCCCGGTACGCGCCCGGCGACACCCCGAGCGCCGACTGGAAGTGCTGGCGCAGGGAGGCCGCCGTGCCGAAGCCCGTCTCGGCGGCGACGCGGTCGATCGTGCGGTCGGTGCGTTCCAGCAGCTCCCGCGCCCGGTCGAGGCGGCGGCCCGCTAGCCAGGTCATCGGGGTCAGGCCCGTCTCCTCGCGGAACCGGCGGCTGTACGTACGCACCGACATCGCGTCCCGCGCCGCGAGGTCGGCCAGCGTGAGCGGTTCGGCCAGGCGGGTCAGCGCCCAGGCGCGCGAGCCGGCCGTGGACGCGCCGCCCTCCGCCTCCACCGGCCGCCGGATGTACTGCGCCTGACCGCCCTCGCGGTGCGGCGGCACAACCGTGCGCCGGGCGACCTCCGCCGCGACGGCCGCGCCGTGGTCCGCGCGGATCATGTGCAGGCACAGGTCGATGCCCGCCGCCTCCCCCGCCGACGTCAACACCGCGCCCTCATCCACGTACAGCACGTCCGCATCGACCGTGACCTGCGGAAACGTAGCGGCGAAGCGGGCCGACGACAGCCAGTGCGTGGTCGCCCCGCGCCCGTCGAGGAGCCCCGCGGCGGCGAGGACGAACGCGCCCGTGCAGATCGACGCGACCCGCCGTCCCGGCCGCCGTACGCACAGCGCCCGCGCGAGGTCCGCGTCGAGGGTGCCGGGCGCGAGGGCCTCGTCGAGTTCGTGGGAGGCGGGGACGAGGACGACGTCGGCGGCCGCGACCGTCTCCAGGCCGTGCGCCGCCTCGATGGGGAAGTCGGCGTCCGTACGGACCCGCCCGGGGCGCGGCGCGCAGGTGCGGACGGTGTAGAGGGGCGCGCCCGTCGCCGGGTCGCGGGCGGCGCCGAACAACTGGTGGACCAGGCCCAGTTCCATCGGCAGCACACCGTCCCTGACCAGCACCGCCACCGTCATCCCCACCGACGTCGCCACCGACGTCGCCACCGACGTCGCGGCCCGCCGGCCGTCCTCCCCGTCCATCGAAGCCTCCCCGCCTACACTCATGGCCAGATTCTTTCACATCACGACCATCTGGCCACTCGTGAAGCCCGTACGGACCGGCGCAGGCTCGGGGCATGGACCAGATGACAACTCGAGGCACGGGTGAGAAGGCGGATCGCCGGCGGCCGTGGGTGGTCGCCGCCGGGGCCGCGCTCGCCCTCGTCGTCGCCGGCGCCTTCAGCACGCTCGCCGGCCTCCTCGTCGGCCCGCTCCACGCGGAACTGGGCTGGTCGCGCGCGGCGATCGGCCTCGGCTCGCTCGTGAACATGGTGGTGTACGGGCTGACCGCGCCGTTCGCCGCCGCCCTCATGGACCGCGCGGGCATCCGCAAGGTCGCCGTGGGGGCGCTCGCGCTGGTCGGTGCGGGGGCGCTGCTGACGACGACGGTGACCGCGCCCTGGCAGTTCGCCCTGTACTGGGGGGTGCTGGTGGGGCTCGGCACGGGGGCGTGCGCGTCGACGTTCGCGGCGACCGTCACCGAGCGCTGGTTCACGGCGCGGCGTGGCCTGGTCGCGGGGCTGCTCACGGCGGCGAGCGTGGTCGGCCAGTTCGTGTTCCTGCCGCTGCTGTCGTGGGTGATCGGCGCGTACGGGTGGCGGGCCGCCGCGTACGGGCTCGCGCTGGCCGCGGCCGGCGCGCTGCCGCTCGTGTACGCGGCCGTCCGCGACCCCGCCCGGCAGCGGGCGTCGCTCCCGGTACGGGGGCCAGGGGCCGCCTCCTGGCTGCGCGGAGGGCCGTTCTGGCTGCTGGCGGGCACGTTCGCGGTGTGCGGCGCGTCGACGAACGGCGTGATGTGGACGCACTTCGCGCCCGCCGCCCACGACCACGGCATGCCGGCGACGCTCGCCGCCTCGCTGCTCTCCCTCGTCGGGATCTTCAACGTCGCCGGAACCGTCGGCTCCGGCTGGGCGACCGACCGCTCCGACCCGCGCCGGCTGCTCGCCGCGTACTACGCGCTGCGCGGGCTGAGCCTGCTGGCGCTGCCGATGCTGCTGACGGCGACGGTGGGGCCGCCGCTGGTGGCGTTCACCGTGGTGTTCGGGCTGCTCGACGTGGCGACCGTGCCGCCGACCCTCGCGCTGTGCCGCGTGCACTACGGCTCGCGCGCGCCGCTGGTCTTCGGCTGGGTCGGCGCCGCGCACCAGGCGGGCGCGGGCGCGATGGCGTACGCCGGGGGCGCGGTGCGGGACGCCCTCGGCTCGTACGACCTCGTCTGGGTGGGGGCGGGCGTGCTGTGCGCGGTGGCGTCGCTGCTCGCGCTGACCATCGCCGGGCGGCGGCCGGCGCGGGCGGGGTGCGGGGCGCGCCGGGTCACGGTGTAGCGGGGCCGGGCCCGGTGGGCGGCGCGGCGGACAGCGGGCGCGCGATGTCCTCAAGGGAGCGCCCCTCTGCCCGTACGGCGAGGAACGCGGCGACCAGACCCGCCACGCACATCAGACTCGCGCCGATCTGGAACGCGAGCGCGGTGTCCGCGATCTTGCCGCTCTTGGTGAGGTCCGCGAACAGCAGCGGCCCGCTGATCCCGCCGGCGGCCGTGCCGATCGCGTAGAAGAAGGCGATGGCCAGCGCCCTGGTCTCCATCGGGAAGATCTCCGAGACGGTCAGATACGCGCTGGAGGCGCCGGCCGACGCGAAGAACAGCACGACGCACCAGCAGGCGGTGAGCGTCGTCGCGCTGAGCGAGCCCCGGCTGAACAGATACGCCGTGGCGAACAGCAGCAGCCCCGACAGCAGATACGTCGACGAGATCATGATCCGGCGCCCGAGCGTGTCGAAGAACCGGCCGAGCAGCAACGGGCCGAGGAAGTTGCCGGCGGCGACGACGGCGAAGTAGTAGCCGGTGGAGCCGGTCGGCACGTCGAAGAACGTGGTGAGGATCGCGCCGAAGCCGAAGGTGATCGCGTTGTAGAGGAACGCCTGCCCGATGAAGAGGGCGAGCCCGAGCGTGGTGCGCTTGGGGTACGTGGTGAAGACGGTACGGGCGATCTCGCCGAAGCCGACGCTGCCGCGCTGCCGGATGGTGATCTCGCCGTCCGGCGCGGGGAGTTCGCGGTCGTGGTGCTGGGCGCGTACGCGGTCCTCGATGCCGGCGACGAGGTCCTCGGCCTCTCGCTGCCTGCCGTGGATGATGAGCCAGCGGGGGCTCTCGGGGACGTTGCGGCGGACGAGCAGGATGACCAGGCCGAGGACGACGCCGAGGGCGAACGTGAGGCGCCAGCCGACGTTCTTCGCGAACAGGTCCGTGTTCAGCGCCACGATCGACAGGAGCGAGCCGCCGATCGCGCCGAGCCAGAAACTGCCGTTGATGATCAGGTCGACGCGGCCCCGGTACCGGGAGGGGATCAGCTCGTCGATGGCGGAGTTGATGGCCGCGTACTCGCCGCCGATGCCGAAGCCGGTCAGGAAGCGGAACGCGAAGAACCACCAGGAGGAGAACGAGACCGCTGTCAGCGCGGTCGCGGCGAGGTAGACGCCGAGCGTCAGCAGGAAGAGTTTCTTGCGGCCGTGGCGGTCGGTCAGGCGGCCGAAGAACAGGGCTCCCGCGCAGGCGCCGGCTACGTAGAGGGCTGCGGCCAGGCCGGTGACCTGGGCGGATGTTACGGGGAGGCCGCTGCCGGACTCCGAGAGGCGGCCGGCGATGTTTCCTACGACGGTCACTTCCAGGCCGTCCAGGATCCAGACTGTGCCGAGGCCGATGACTACCGTCCAGTGCCAGCGGGACCAAGGGAGTCTGTCCAGGCGGGCGGGGACGGATGTGGTGACGGTGGGTTCGCTCACGGCGCGCCTCCTTCTCCCCGGGGAACCCCCGTCTTCCCCCACGGCCCGTCCTCACGCCCCCGCGCCTATTAAGGGGGCTGCCCCTGACTCCGCCCATCACCGGCGCCCCGGTGACCGCCCGATCGCGCAGTTCCCCGCGCCCCTATCGGGGCACACCTGGTGCGTGGTCACCTGCGGGCCGGTGGGGGCTGATCGCGCAGTTCCCCGCGCCCCTGGAAGCGGGGCTTCGCCCCAGCTTCCCCAGGGGGAGGTGGCGACGCAGTCGCCCCTCCAGGGGCGCGGGGAACTGCGCGACCAGCCACGACGAAAGTCGAGGAAACCCACCGGCCGAGGCCACCCACCCACCCAGGGGCGCGGGGAACTGCGCGAGCGGCCACGACGAGCCGTCAGACGAAGGAACTGAACCGCACCCCGCGCCGGAAGGCCACCGTCACCGGACGAACGCCTGGGACACCGCGTAGATGACCAACCCCGCCAACGACCCCACCACCGTGCCGTTGATACGGATGAACTGCAGGTCACGCCCGATATGCGCCTCGATCTTGCGGGACGTCACCTCCGCGTCCCACCCGGCGACCGTGTCACTGATGAGCGACGTGATCTCCGCCCGGTACGTCGTCACGACATAGACCGCCGCCCCCTCGACCCACCCGTCGACCTTCGCCCGCACCTTCGCGTCGGAAGCCATCCGCGCCCCGAGCGACAACAAGGACGCCCGCACCCGCAACCGCAACTCGCTGCGCTCGTCCTCGGCGGCGGCCACGATCATCGCCCGTACGGCGGACCACGTGGACGCGATGAGGTCCTGCACCTCGGAGCGGCCGAGCACCTCGGACTTCAGGCGTTCCACGCGCGCCCGCGTGTCGGAGTCGGCCTGGAGGTCCGCCGCGAAGTCCCGCAGGAACCGGTCGACGGCCCCGCGCGCCGGATGCCCGGGCATGTCGCGCATCTCGGTGACGAACCGCAGCAGTTCCTTGTAGACGCGCTCCCCGACACGCTTGTCGACGAACCGGGGCGTCCAGCCCGGCGCCCCGCCCTGCACGGCGTCCATGACGGAGTCGGCGTGCGCGACGAGCCAGTCGTGGGCCCGTACGCAGACGAGGTCGACGACCCGCTTGTGGCCGCCGTCGGCGACGACCTTCTCCAGCATCTTGCCGATGCCGGGCGCGATCTCCGCGTTGTCCGCGCGGCGCGTGATCGCCTCCCCGACGACGGCCTGCACATCGGAGTCGCGCAGCACGGTCAGCGCGCCGCGCAGCGCGGTCGCCAGTTCGGCGGTGACGCGGTCGGCGTGGGCGGGGTCGGCGAGCCAGGTGCCGAGGCGGGAGCCGATGCCGACGGCGCGCAGCCTGTCCCGTACGACGTCGGCGGAGAGGAAGTTCTCGCCGACGAACTCGCCGAGGGACGTGCCGAGCTGGTCCTTCTTCCTCGGGATGATCGCGGTGTGCGGGATGGGCACGCCGAGCGGATGGCGGAACAGGGCGGTGACGGCGAACCAGTCCGCGAGGGCGCCGACCATGCCGGCCTCGGCGGCGGCCGCCACGTACCCGGTCCAGGCGCCGGCGCCCGTGTGCCCCGCCCAGGTCGTGAGGACGTAGACGAGGGCGACCAGGACGAGCAGGGCGGTGGCGGTGAGCTTCATGCGGCGCACGCCGCGCCGCTTCTCCTCGTCCGCCGGGCTGAACTCGCCGGTGAACCGGCGGGCGGCACGGGGCGCGGCGGTGTCCGCGCGGGCATACTGGCCGTGGGCAGTGCCGCCCACGCCATCCCGCTCGTCGCGCTCATCCCGTTTGTCCGGCTCGCTCATGGCTCACGTCCCGTCCGCGCATCTCTTGCCGGTCCCGGCATTGTCATTCCCCTCACACATTGTCCCTTCCTGACCGACTCGCGGAACGAACGACAAGTTCCCGGCGTCTGAATGGTCGGAGGGGGGCAGAGTCGCCCCCACTCGTTGCCGAATCTGTCCCGTGTCGCATCATGGGATCATCACCCCGGAGCCTCGGGCTCCCCCTGCCCGAGGAGACTCACGCCGCATGACCAAGCGTCACGGTTATGCCTTGCTGGCGGCGCTCGTCGCGGTCGCCGTAGTGATCTCCGCCGCGATCTACGTCGGTTTCTCCGGCGTGCTGCGCGGCGAAGACGGTTCCGTCCAGGCGGGCGGCGCCCATCCGCGCGGCTCCGCCGCCCCCGCGTCCACCGGCACCTGGGCCGGCAGCTGGTCCGCCTCCCCGGCGGGCGCCGAGCCCGGCACCGAGGCCAAGGGCTTCTACGGCCGCTCCCTCCGCAACATCGTGCACACCAGCATCGGCGGCACCGGGGCCCGCATCACCCTCTCCAACCTCTACGGGCAGCAGCCGCTGAGCATCACGCACGCCTCCGTCGGCGTGGCGTCCGCGCCGGGCAGCGCCACCGCGCTCGCCGGCACCGTGCGCCGGCTGACCTTCTCCGGCGACACCTCGGTCGTCATCCCGGCCGGCCAGCAGGTCATGAGCGACGCGGCCCGCATCCAGGTGCCCGCCGACTCCGACATGCTCGTCACGACGTACTCGCCGACGCCGTCCGGCCCGGTCACCTACCACCCGCAGGCCCGGCAGATCTCGTACGTGGCCGAAGGCGACCGCACGGAGGACCCGAGCGGCACGCACTACACCGAGCAGAGCCCGTACTGGCGCTATCTGACCGCGCTCGACGTCCTCAGCCACGAGGCGGAGGGCACCGTCGTCGTCGTCGGCGACTCGCTCACCGACGGCATCACCTCGACGATGGGCGCGAACCGGCGCTGGCCCGACGTGCTCGCCGACCGGCTGCGCAACGAGCCTGGCGCCCCGCGCTACGGCGTCGCCAACCAGGGCATCAGCGGCAACCGCGTGCTCTCCGACGGCCTCGGCCGCCCGGCGAACAACCCGAGCGCCCTGTCCCGCTTCGACCGGGACGCGCTGGCGCGGTCGGGTGTGCGGGCCGTCGTCATCGACCTCGGCATCAACGACATCCTGCGCAACCCGCACCGCACCGATCCGCGTCAGATCACCGACGGGCTGCGGGAGCTGGTGCGGCAGGCTCATCAGCGGGGTCTGCGGGTTGTCGGGGCGACGCTGATGCCGTTCGAGGGGCACCGGGGGTATGAGCCTCGGCTGGAGACGGTGCGTCAGGGGGTGAACGCGCAGATCCGTGCGGGGCGGGTCTATGACGCGTACGTCGACTTCGATCGGGCGTTGCGGGATCCTTACGACCCGCGGAAGCTGCTGCCGCAGTATGACTCCGGTGACCATCTGCACCCCAGTGACCTGGGCTACCGCAAGATGGCCGACGCCTTCGACCTGACGTCCCTCAAGGGCACCACCGGCGCGGAACTCTAACGCCTGCGGCTAGCCTCGGGCGCCGGGAAGTTCCCCAGCACAGGCCCCCTTGCAGTGACCGTTCGCGCAGTTCCCCGCGCCCCTATCGGGGCATGACCGTGCGTGGTCATCTGCGGCCCGGTGGGGCTTCTCGCGCAGTTCCCCGCGCCCCTGAAGCATGCACTCCGTGCAGCTTCCCCTTGGGGAAGCGGGGCTCCGCCCCAGCTTCCCCAGGGGGGAAGCGGCGACGCAGTCGCCCCTCCAGGGGCGCGGGGAACTGCGCGATCAGCCACGACGAAAGGCGAGCAGGGAAGATCAGGGGCAGGCCCGACTACACAGGCCCCCGCCGCTTCCGCTCGCCCCGCGGAGCCTTCCGCTCGACCCCGATCCCGCCCATCAGGGCATACCCCCGGACCACGACCCGCGGCGACCCCGGCGACCCCGCCCCCGTCCCCTTGTCGTCGACGCCGCCCATGACACCGAAGCCGTGCACGGCGACGTCCAGTTCCGGCGGCACCGTCACATTGATGCCGCCCATGATCGTGAAGCAGCGGATCTCGACGTCACGGGACGCGAAGTTCGCCTCGCGCAGATCGATGTCACCGCCACCCCACATGGCGAACGCCGTGAACCGCTCGCCCACCGTCCAGCGCCCCCGCCGGCTGAACCCGCTCCAGAACGCGAACGCCCCGCTGGACGTGGCCCGCCCGCCGATCCGCGCGGGCCAGTGGACACCGCCCTCAGGCCGCTTCACGAAGTCGACGGAGGCCGAGGCCGCACCCGTCACCGCCGGAAGGTCACCCGTCAGCGGGGCCAACTCCCCGTACGTACGCGCCGCGTAGGCCGATTCGAGGCGCTCGCCGAACTCCTCCATGTCGATCCGCCCCTCGGCGACGGCCTCCCGCAGCCGCGCGGCGACCGCCTCCCGGTCGGCGTCCGAGGCCCGCAGCGCGGGCGCGGGAACGGGCGGGGGCGCGGGGGTCGGGTCGGCACCGGGGCGGGAGTCGTCCGTCATGGCATCAGCGTACGGGCGACGGGCGCGGCGGAGCCCTCGTTCGCGTACATCCGTGCGATGACGGCCTCGATGTCGGGTTCGCGGACGGACAGGTCGACCAGCGGATAGCGCGCGGCGACGTCGGCGACCAGCGGGGCCGCCGGCCGGTCCGCCGCGAACGCCAGCCACTGCCGGCTCCCCTCCACCTTCACCACCCGGGCCGACTCCAGGTCCAGCGGCGGCAGTTCGCGCTCCAGGTCGACGACGAGGGTCCGCTCGGGCGCGGCGCCGGCCGCCCGGTGCAGGCCGTCGAAGGCACCGTCGTACATGAGGCGGCCGTGGTCGACGACGAGGACGCGGCGGCACAACTGCTCGATGTCACCGAGGTCGTGCGTGGTGAGCAGGACGGTCGTGCCGCGTTCGGTGTTCAACTCCCGCAGGAAGGAGCGGACTTTGGCCTTGGAGACGACGTCGAGGCCGATCGTCGGCTCGTCCAGGTAGAGCACGTCCGGGTCGTGCAGCAGGGCCGCCGCGATGTCGCCGCGCATCCGCTGGCCGAGGGAGAGCTGCCGTACGGGTACGTCCAACAGGTCGGCGAGGTCGAGGAGTTCGACGCAGCGGGCGAGGTTCGCCTCGTGGCGGGGGCGTTCGATGCGGTACAGGCGGCGCATCAGCCGGTAGGAGTCGATGAGCGGCAGGTCCCACCACAGGGTGGTGCGCTGGCCGAAGACGACGCCGATGCGGGCGGCGAGGCGGGTGCGGTCGCGGGCGGGGTCGATGCCGGCGACGCGCAGCCGCCCGCCGCTCGGGGTGAGGATGCCGGTCAGCATCTTGATCGTCGTGGACTTCCCGGCGCCGTTCGGGCCGATGCAGCCGACCATCTCGCCGCGCGGCACCCGGAAGGAGATCGAGTCGACGGCCCGTACGAGCCGTCGCTCGCGGCGCAGGAACCCGGTCCTGCGCCGTACGTCGAAGACCTTCTCCACGCGGTCGGCCGCGATGAACTCGTCGTCGTGCACGGGCTGTTCAGCTCCCTGTACTGCGGTAGCGGCGGAGCGCGGCCCGCCAGGCGAGCAGCGCGAGGGACAGGGCGAGGGCGGCGACCACGGGCGGCGCGAACGCGGCCCAGGCGGGCAGGCCGAGCGGGTAGGGGCGGCCGAGGACGTACAGGCCCGGCAGCCAGTTGACGAAGGCGAGCGGCAACACGAAGGTGACGCCGCTCAGCAGGTGCCGGCCGAAGACGCTCGGCGGGTAGCTGAGCAGGGTGACGCCGCCGAACGTCGCCGCGTTCTGCACCTCGGAGGCGTCCTGCGCGACGATCTGGAAGGCGCCGCCCGCCACGTAAACGGCGGTGAAGATGAGCGCGCCGCACCCCACGAGCGCGGGCACGCACAGCGCCTTCAGGGGCGTCCAGGTGACGTCGGCGGCGCTGACGCCCCAGGTCAGCACGGCGAGCCCCTGGAGGATGCGGCCGAGGCGGCGCGGCGCGAACCGGTCGGCGGCGAGCTGCACGAGGACCGGCACGGGCCGCACGAGGAACGCGTCGAAGCTGCCGTCGCGCACCCGCTGCCCGAGCCGCCCCACCGAGCCGGTGAAGAGGTCGGCGAGGCCGAAGGAGGTGCCGGCCGCGCCGTACAGGAAGGCGATCTCGGGCAGCCCGTACCCGCCGAGCCGGTCCACGCGCGTGAACATGAGCAGGATGCCCGCGAACTCCAGGCCGGTCAGCGCGAACGTGCAGGCCGTCGCCAGGACGAAGGAGGCGCGGTAGGCCATCGTGGCGCGCACCCACATCGCGCAGATCAGCAGATACGCCCGCCCCGCCTGACGCACCCGCCCCGCCTGACGCACCCGCCCCGCCCGGCGCACCCGGACCGTCCTCGGCTCAGCCACCCTGGACCACCACCCTGCGCGTCGCCGTACGCTGCGCGAGCCGCCCCGCGCCCAGCAGCACCGCCGCCCAGCCCGCCTGGAACGCCAGCGCGCCCGCCGCGCCCCTGCGGCCGAGGAGCACGTCGGCGGGGACCTGGAGCAGCGCCGACCAGGGCAGCGCGCGGGCCACCTCGCCGAGCGCGCCCGGGAACACGGTGAGCGGCAGCAGCATGCCCGACAGGAACGTCGAGACCAGGCCCGTCAGTTGGGCCACGCCCGACCCGTCCAGCAGCCAGAACGTGGACAGCGCCACCAGATACCGCAGCGCGAAGCTGACGACCGCGCCGAGCACCAGCGTGGCGAGGAAAGCCGCCCAGCGCGCCGGCGCGGCGGGCAGCGCGAGCGGGAACAGCAGCGCCCCCACGCCCATCGGCACCACGCCCCGCCCGAGGAGCTGGAACGCGGCGCGCCCCAGGTCGTGCGCGAGCCACCACGCCTGGAGGTCGGCCGGCCGGTACAGGTCGACGGCGATGTCACCGCTCCTGATCCGCTCCATCAGCTCCGCCTCGAAACCGCCCCCGAGCTGGATCATCATCACCGCGTACAGCGCCTGGCCGACCCACACGTACGTCAGTGCCTGCGCGCGGTCGTAGCCGCCGAGATGCGGGCGTTCGGCCCACAGCGCGAGATACGTGGAGGCGATGATCACGCCGAAGACGACGTTGGTGAAGACGCCCGCCCAGGTCGCCCTGCGGTAGGTCGCGTACCGCCGGAACGCGCCGGCGCCCACGGCCCCGTACAGCCACACCCGCTCCACCCGCGCCCGCCCTCCCCGTGCCGCCGTCGCCTCGTCTCCCCTGCGCCGAGCGCAGGACCCTAGCGCGGGCCGGGTGTCGCCTGCCATGCATTTTCCGGGTGATGTAGGAGTCTTGTATGTCGTACGAGGCGTACGTGACGTACGACGCGAAACAGGAGTTCCACAGGACATGAGCAGCGACGAGCCGCACCCGCCCGAGCAGCCCCGGCCCGAGCGCGAGCCCGGGGCCGAGGCCGGCAGCACCCGGGACGACGGCGAGCCGCCCCGGAAGGGCCGGCGCCCGAAGCGCACCGGCTGGCGGCGGCTGATCCCCACCTGGCGGATGCTGCTCGGCACGGTCCTCGCCGTGCTGCTGCTGTGCGCCGGCCTGTTCGCGCTCGGCTACTACCTCGTCGACATCCCCGCGGCGAACTCCGCGGCGACCGCCCAGAGCAACGTCTACCTGTACGCCGACGGCACCCAGATCGCCCGCGACGGCGAGGTCAACCGGGAGAACGTGAAGCTCGCCCAGGTCCCCAAGGCCGTCCAGCGCACCGTCCTCGCCGCCGAGGACCGCGACTTCTACTCCGAGTCCGCCGTCGATCCCAAGGCGATGCTGCGCGCGGCGTGGAACACGGTCACCGGCAAGGGCAGGCAGTCCGGCTCCACGATCACCCAGCAGTACGTGAAGAACTACTACCTGGGCCAGGAGCAGACGATCTCGCGGAAGGTGAAGGAGTTCTTCATCTCCATCAAGCTGGACCGCGAGTCGAGCAAGGACGACATCCTGGAGGGCTATCTCAACACCAGCTACTTCGGCCGCAACGCCTACGGCATCCAGGCCGCCGCCCAGGCGTACTACGGCGTCGACGTCGGCAGGCTGACGACCGCTCAGGGCGCCTACCTCGCCGCCCTCCTCAACGCCCCCAGCGCCTACGACGTCATCGCGCACCCCGAGAACAAGGGCCGGGCCGTCGCCCGCTGGAACTACGTCCTGGACGGCATGGTCAAGGAGAAGTGGCTCAGCCCCGCCGAGCGCGCCCGCATGACCTTCCCCACCCCCGACGACGCCAAGGGCCCCGCCGGCATGTCCGGGCAGCGCGGCTACCTCGTGCAGGCCGTCAAGGACTACATCACCGAGCACAAGATCCTCGACGAGGACACGCTCGCCACCGGCGGCTACCGCATCACGACCACGCTCCAGCGCAAGAAGCAGGACGCGTTCACCAAGGCCGTCGACGACCGTCTCATGGCGCAGATCGACAAGAAGAACCGCAAGGTCGACCGGAACGTCCGCGCCGGCGGCGCCGCCATCGACCCCGCCACCGGCAAGGTCCTCGCCATGTACGGCGGCATCGACTACACGAAGCAGTACGTCAACAACGCGACCCGCCGCGACTACCAGGTCGGCTCCACGTTCAAGCCGTTCGTCTTCACCTCCGCCGTCGAGAACGCCGCCACCACCCAGGACGGCCGCGCCATCACCCCCAACACCGTCTACGAGGGCCGCAACAAACGTCCCGTACAGGGCTGGAACGGCGGCTCCTACGCCCCGGAGAACGAGGACAACCGCTCCTACGGCCCCATCACCGTGCGCACCGCCACCGACAAGTCCGTCAACTCGGTGTACGCGCAGATGGCCGTCGACGTCGGCTCCGACAAGGTCAAGCAGACCGCGATCGACCTCGGCCTGCCCGCGAACACCCCCGACCTGACCGCCACGCCGTCCATCGCGCTCGGCCCCGCCACCGCCAGCGTCCTCGACATGACGCAGGCGTACGCCACGCTCGCCGGACACGGCAAGCACGGCACGTACACGCTGGTGAACGCGGTCAGCAAGGACGGCGAGGCCGTCGACCTGCCGGCCCGCGACACCCGCTCCGTCGTCAACCGCGAAGCGGCCGACACCACGACGTCCATGCTGCGCTCGGTGGTCGAGGGCGGCACCGGCACCGCCGCCAAGGCCGCGGGCCGCCCCGCCGCCGGCAAGACGGGCACCGCCGAGGAGGACACCGCCGCCTGGTTCGCCGGGTACACGCCCGACCTCGCCACCGTCGTCGCCGTGATGGGTCAGGACCCCGACACCGGCGCCCACACCCCGCTCTACGGCACCGCGGGCCTCGCCCGCGTCAACGGCGGCGGCTTCCCCGCGCAGATCTGGGCCCAGTTCACCCGCGACGCGCTCGCCGGCACCCCGGCCCGCGACTTCGACCTGCGGCTGGAGAGCGGCGCCGACGAGCCCGCGCCGGTGCCCTCCCCGGGCCGCTCCGGCACGGGGCCGGCCACGCCGTCCGCGTCCGGTTCCGGCGACACCACGAGCCCGTCGGCGCCGTCCACGGACCACACGCCGAGCGAGCCGGTGCCCACGGCGACCGCGTCACCGCAGACCGGCGGCGGCACGGACGGCGGCACCGCCGGGGACACGGGCGGGAGCGGTGACACGGGTCAGAGCCCCGGCGACACCGGAGGCAGCGGCGACCTCGGCGGCCTCAATGGCCTGACGTCACCTTCAGACCGACGATCGCCACAAGCAGCAGGGCGATGAAGAAGATCCGCGCGGCCGTCGCCGGCTCCCCGAGCACGAGCATGCCGACGACGGCGGCGCCGGCCGCGCCGATGCCGACCCAGACGCCGTAGGCCGTACCGATGGGCAGGGACTTCGCCGCGTACGAGAGCAGCAGCATGCTGGCGACGATCCCGGCGCCGGTGAACACGCTCGGCCACAGCCGCGTGAACCCGTTCGTGAACTTCATGCCGATCGACCAGCCGACCTCGAGAAAGCCGGCGATCACGATGAGAATCCAGGCCATGACAGGCACCTCCGTCTTGAGCTTCAACAGGGGGTGCGTCGTCTTTGCGTAGAGCCCGGTACGGCGCGTCTCGTCGGGTGCCTCCACGGTAGCAAAAGCACGGCAAAAGGGGCTGGTGACCATGGTCACCAGCCCCTCGGCACACTCCGCGAACGCGCGGCGCCGGAGAAGGACGCGCTACAGATACAGGCCCGTCGAGTCCTCCGAGCCCTCGAACCGGTCGGCGGCCACCGCGTGCAGATCCCGCTCGCGCATCAGCACGTACGCCACGCCGCGCACCTCGACCTCCGCCCGGTCCTCCGGGTCGAACAGCACCCGGTCACCGGGCTCGACCGTGCGCACGTTCTGCCCGACGGCCACGACCTCGGCCCATGCCAGGCGCTTGCCGACCGCGGCCGTCGCCGGGATCAGGATGCCGCCGCCGCTGCGCCGCTCGCCCTCCGACGTGTCCTGCCGCACGAGCACACGGTCGTGCAGCATCCGGATGGGCAACTTGTCGTCGTGCTGGGTCTTCTCGCTCACGCGACGAAAATACCCGCCCCACGCGCCGGCGCGCGCTACCGGGTCAGCGCTTGCGGCGCCGCGCACCCACCGTGAGCAGTCCGACGACACCGACCACGACGAGCGCGACCGGCACGATCCGCTCCACGCGCGGCGCGCCGTCCTCCGTCACGAACTGCCCCTTCACCTCCGACACCAGCCGGTTGGCACCGACGTAGGCGCGGCCGAGGGTGTGGTCGACGTTCGAGACGAGCTTGGCCTTCGCGTCGCCCACGATCGTCTTCGGGTGCACCCGCACCCCGATCTCGTCGAGCGTCTCGGCCAGGGTCTCGCGGCGACGCCTGATGTCCGCCTCGATCTGCGCCGGCGTCCGCGTATCCGGGCCGTCGGGCGTGTGAGACGTGCTGGACCTGTCCGACACCGCGCTGCCTCCGTGGTCGCTGGGAAATGGCACTGCTGGAAAAGGCACTGTACTGACGGACAGTCTGTCAGCTCACCGCTCACACCACCCCCCGGCACCCCCCATTACGCTCAAGCCGTATCACCCGATCCGCGAGGAGATGCGAGCGACATGAGCGAGCGACTGCAGCCCGGCGACACCGCCCCGGCCTTCACCCTGCCCGACGCCGACGGCAACGAGGTCTCCCTCGCCGACCACAAGGGCCGCAAGACCATCGTCTACTTCTACCCGGCCGCCCTCACCCCCGGCTGCACCAAGCAGGCGTGCGACTTCACCGACAACCTGGAGCTGCTCGCCGGCGCCGGCTACGACGTCATCGGCATCTCGCCCGACAAGCCGGAGAAGCTCGCCAAGTTCCGCGAGAAGGAGCACCTGAAGGTCACCCTGCTCGGCGACCCGGACAAGAAGGTCCTGGAGGCGTACGGCGCCTTCGGCGAGAAGAAGCTGTACGGCAAGGTCGTCACCGGGGTCATCCGCTCCACCGTCGTCGTCGACGAGGACGGCAAGGTCGAGCGCGCCCTGTACAACGTGAAGGCGACCGGTCACGTGGCGAAGATCATCAAGGATCTGGGCATCGCCGCCGAATGACGCGTGCCTCCCACGGGTACGCATCCTGTGACGAAAGTCCCCTCTCCCGGGGACTTTCGTTTGCAACCGCCACGATCGAGCAAGTGATCCCCTGGAACGATTCTGCGTCCAGAGAAGGGATCCACTCCATGACCACCGGGACCGAGGAAGAGCCCGAGCTCGACCCGGAGGCGGTCAAACGGCACCGCAACCTGTTCCGCGCTGTCAGACGGCGCCGGAACCCGCCCCTGCGGCGCACCGACATCACCGTCACCGACGAGGCCGCGGTCAAGCGCGCCGTGAAGGCGGCGTCGCTCGGCAACGCCATGGAGTGGTTCGACTTCGGTATCTACTCCTACCTCGCCGTCACCATCGGACACGTCTTCTTCCCGTCCGGGAACGACACCGTGCAGCTCATCTCGTCGTTCGCCACGTTCGCCGTGTCCTTCCTGGTCCGCCCCATCGGCGGCATGGTGTTCGGCCCGATGGGTGACAAGCTGGGCCGTAAGAAGGTCCTCGCCATGACCATGATCCTCATGGCCATCGGCACCTTCGCCATCGGCCTGATCCCCTCGTACGCCACCATCGGCTTCTGGGCGCCGGTCCTGCTGATCTTCTTCCGGCTCATCCAGGGCTTCTCCACGGGCGGCGAGTACGGCGGCGCGTCCACCTTCATCGCCGAGTACGCGCCGGACAAGCGGCGCGGCTACTTCGGCAGCTTCCTGGAGTTCGGCACGCTCGCCGGGTACGTCGGCGCCGCCGGCCTCGTCACGATCCTCACCACGTGGCTCGGCAGCGACGGCATGGAGTCCTGGGGCTGGCGCGTCCCGTTCCTCGTCGCGGGCCCCATCGGCCTCGTCGGCCTCTACCTGCGACTGCGCCTGGACGAGACGCCCGCCTTCCAGAAGCTGGAGGACGAGACCTCCCACAAGGCGTCCGACGCGGCCGGCGCCGTCGAGACCACGGCCAAGGGCGACCTCGCCAAGATCTTCCGCGACTACTGGCCGACGCTCATCCTGTGCATCTGCCTGGTCGGCGCGTACAACATCACCGACTACATGCTGCTGTCGTACATGCCGACGTACCTGTCCGACGAGATGGGCTACTCCGAGACGCACGGGCTGCTCATCCTCATCGCCACGATGATCATCCTCATGTGCGTGATCAACCAGGTCGGCAAGCTGTCCGACCGGTTCGGCCGCAAGCCGCTGCTCATGGCGGGCATGCTGGGCTTCTTCGTGCTGTCGATCCCCGCGTTCCTGCTGGTGAAGAACGGCGCCCTGTGGGCGGTCTCGCTCGGCATGCTGATGCTCGGCCTCTCCCTGGTCTGCATGCTCGGCACGATGTCCGCGGCGCTGCCCGCCCTGTTCCCGACGCAGGTCCGCTACGGCTCCCTGTCCGTCGGCTACAACCTCTCCGCGTCGATCTTCGGCGGTACGACACCGCTGGTCATCACCGCGCTGATCTCGGCGACCGGCACGGACATGATGCCCGCGTACTACGCGATGGCCGCCGCCCTCGTCGGCGTCATCGCCGTCGCCTGCATGAAGGAGACGGCCCAGCAGCCCCTCGCCGGCTCCCCGCCCTCGGTGGAGACCCCGGAAGAGGCCGCGGAAATGGTCGAATCCCAAGCCCAGACCCCCAAGTTCTGACCCGGACCGCTCCATCGGCCTCGACATGCCGCCCTGCGGAGCCAGTAAGCTGGACGGGCCCTGCGCCCGTACGCCAAGGGCTGAGCGGCGGTCTTTAGGTGGCCGTGTTTGTCGGTTCGAATCCGACCGGGCGTACATGCCAGAAGGGCGCTCCCCGTGGGGAGCGCCCTTCTGTGTGCGTGGGGTCAGGCGAGGAGTTCCCCGAGCACCGGGACCAGGGCTCGGAAGGCTTGGCCTCGGTGGGAGATGGCGTTCTTCTCGGCCGGGGTCAGTTCGGCGGCCGTGCGGGTGTCGCCCTCGACCTGGAGGATCGGGTCGTAGCCGAAGCCGTTGGTGCCCGCCGGGGCGTGCCGCAGGGTGCCGCGCATCCGGCCCTCGACGACGCGCTCGGTGCCGTCGGGCAGGGCGAGGGCTGCGGCGCAGGCGAAGTGGGCGCCGCGGTGGCGGTCCTCGTCGATGTCGCCGAGCTGGGCGAGGAGCAGGTCGAGGTTGGCCTGGTCGTCGCCGTGCTTGCCGGCCCAGCGGGCGGAGAAGATGCCGGGGGCGCCGCCGAGGACGTCGACACAGAGTCCGGAGTCGTCGGCGACGGCGGGCAGGCCGGTGGCCTTGGCGAGTGCGTGGGCTTTGAGCAGGGCGTTCTCGGCGAAGGTGACGCCGGTCTCGCGGACGTCCGGGATCTCGGGGTAGCTGTCGGCACCGACGAGTTCGTGCGGGAGGCCGGCTTCCGCGAGGATCGCGCGGAGTTCGACGATCTTGCCCTTGTTGCGGGTGGCGAGGATGAGGCGGGTCATGGTCCCCAGTATCGCGGGCCGCTCACGGGGTGCAGACCTTGGTCAGTTCGCCGGCGGCGTCGGTGACGGGGCTGACGTCGGGGGTGGTGTCGCCGTCCTCGATGGCCTTACGGACATTGCCGACGGCGTCGCCCAGGTGGTCGACGGCGGTGGAGACGTCGGTGTCGTCGGTCTTGTCGCGGATGGTTTTGAGGTTCTTGTCGATGGCGTCGAGTGCCTGGTCGGCCTGGGTGGGGTCGTCGCCCGCGTTCTCGACGGCGGTCTGGAGGTCGGTGACGCTGTCGGCGATGGCGTCGGCGGTGCGGACGCAGTCCATGGCCTTGTCGACGGCGGAGCAGCCGGTGGCCGCGGTGGCGGCGACGAGGGCCGCGGCGGCGGCGAGCAGGGCGGTGCGGCGGTGTGGGCGCGCGGCGGCCATGGGTGGGTCCTCCCGTGGGAACGAAGAGGTGGACGACCGGTGTTGGTCGTCCACCTGTTCGTAGTGACGCGAGGAAGGGTCACCCGGTTGCCGCGCGGCTTGGGGCTCTCTTTACCCTCCGGTCAGGCGAGCGGCGCCTCAAGCGCGGCGCGCTGGAGGGCGGCCAGTTCCTCGCAGCCAGCGACGGCCAGGTCGAGCAGGGCGTTCAGCTCGTCGCGGGCGAACGGTTCGGCCTCCGCGGTGCCCTGGACCTCGACGAAGCGGCCGTCGCCGGTGCAGACGACGTTCATGTCGGTGTCGGCGCGTACGTCTTCCTCGTACGGGAGGTCGAGCATCGGGACGCCGTCGATGATGCCGACGGAGACGGCGGCGACGGAGCCGATGAGGGGCTTGCGGCCGGCCTTGACGATCTTCTTGGCCTGGGCCCAGGCGATGGCGTCGGCGAGGGCCACGTAGGCGCCGGTGATGGCGGCGGTGCGGGTGCCGCCGTCGGCCTGGAGGACGTCGCAGTCCAGGACGACGGTGTTCTCGCCGAGGGCCTTGGTGTCGACGACGGCGCGGAGGCTGCGGCCGATCAGGCGGCTGATCTCGTGGGTGCGGCCGCCGATCTTGCCGCGCACGGATTCGCGGTCGCCGCGGGTGTTGGTGGAGCGGGGCAGCATGGAGTACTCGGCGGTGACCCAGCCTTCGCCGCTGCCCTTGCGCCAGCGGGGGACGCCTTCGGTGAAGGAGGCGGTGCAGAAGACCTTCGTGTCGCCGAAGGAGACGAGGACGGAGCCTTCTGCGTGCTTGCTCCAGCCGCGTTCGATCGTGATCGGGCGGAGTTGGGTGGGGGTGCGG
This sequence comes from Streptomyces sp. NPDC107550, assembly GCF_055639095.1. Lineage (NCBI taxonomy): Bacteria > Bacillati > Actinomycetota > Actinomycetes > Kitasatosporales > Streptomycetaceae > Streptomyces > Streptomyces sp. NPDC107550. The sequence continues at coordinate 149,091 of NZ_JBVKBC010000007.1, read as the reverse complement.
CCGTCGATACGAGACATGGGGTGAGCGTATCGGGGGTGGCCCGGGGTTCTCTCCGGGTGGGCCCGGCGCCGGGGGTCGTCGTTCACCTGCGGGCCGGTGGGGGCGTCTCGCGCAGTTCCCCGCGCCCCTATCGGGGCACACCTGGTACGTGGTCATCCGCGGGTGCGTGGGACGTCTCGCGCAGTTCCCCGCGCCCCTTCGGGGCACTACCGTGCGTGGTCATCTGCGGGTGCGTGGGGCTTCTCGCGCAGTTCCCCGCGCCCCTGAAGCATGCACTCCGTGCAGCTTCCCCTTGGGGAAGCGGGGCTTCGCCCCAGCTTCCCGGCGGGGGCGGGCGACGCAGTCTCCCCTCCCGCTGCCCCCAGGGGGGAGGGTGCGACGTAGTCGCCCCTCCAGGGGCGCGGGGAACTGCGCGACCAGCCACGACGAACCCGCAGGTACAAGCTGACGGGCAGGCCCACTTACCGAAAGAAGGCGCGGGAAGCGCGAAGGCCCCGGTTCAGCAGGAACCGGGGCCTTCGCGGGACGCTTGCGCGTAGGTCACATCATGTCTTCGATGTCCGCCGCAATAGGATCCGCATCCGTCCCGATGACGACCTGAATGGCCGTGCCCATCTTGACGACCCCGTGCGCCCCGGCAGCCTTCAGCGCGGCCTCGTCCACCTTCGAGGGGTCGATGACCTCGGTACGGAGACGGGTGATGCAGCCCTCGACCTCTTCGATGTTGTCGAGGCCGCCGAGCCCGGCGACGATCTTCTCAGCCTTGCTGGCCATTGCTTACTCCCTGACTCTCTGGACGACCCGCCATGGGACCGTTTTGTCACGGTAACCCACGGTTGGACCAACTTCACGAGCGGCAACGCCTTTCATCCCGAAGGATGACGATCACGCGAGGACTCGTCGCAACTGGTCTACACCAGTATGCAACGGCCGCCAAGTGACCCGTGTTCCCGGAGGAAGCCCATGAGCGCGAACGCCGCCGCCGTACCCCGGCCGAGCCCCTGGAAGAACTTCTTCCAGGGGCTCCAGAAGATGGGCCGCAGCCTGCAACTGCCCATCGCCGTGCTTCCCGCCGCGGGCATCGTCAACCGTCTCGGGCAGGACGATGTCTTCGGCCCCGACGGCCTGAACTGGGTCGATGTCGCCAAGGTCTTCAAGGGCGCCGGCGGCGCCCTGCTCGACGCCGACATCGGCCTGCCCCTGCTGTTCTGCATCGGTGTCGCCATCGGCATGGCGAAGAAGGCGGACGGTTCGACCGCGCTCGCGGCGGTCGCCGGCTTCCTCGTCTACCGGGGCGTGCTGCACCAGTTCCCGCAGGACTGCCCGAAGGGCTCCGCGCCCGTGGCGACCGGCTGCCAGGTGGCCGCGGATCACACGGTGGCGGCCTTCTCGTACCAGAATCCGGGCGTGTTCGGCGGCATCATCATGGGCCTGCTCGCCGCGTTCTTCTGGGTGCGGTTCCACCGTACGAAGCTGGTGTCCTGGCTCGGCTTCTTCAACGGCCGCCGGCTCGTGCCGGTCATCATGGCGTTCGTCGGCATCCTCTTCGCCGTGATCTGCCTGTGGGTGTGGCCGCCGGTCGGTGACGCGCTGGAGTCCTTCTCGAACTGGCTGCAGAGCCTCGGCGCCTGGGGTTCGGGCATCTTCGGTGTGGCGAACCGCGCGCTGCTGGTCATCGGCCTGCACCAGTTCCTGAACACCCCGCTGTGGTTCCAGTTCGGCACATACACCAAGCCGGACGGCACGCAGGTGCACGGTGACATCAACATGTTCCTCAGCGGCGACCCGCACGCGGGCATCTACCAGACCGGGTTCTTCCCGATCATGATGTTCGCGCTGCCGGCGGCCTGCTTCGCCATGTACCACTGCGCGCGGCCGGAGCGGCGCAAGGCGGTCGGCGGCATGATGCTGTCGCTGGCGCTGACCTCGTTCGTCACGGGTATCACCGAGCCGATCGAGTACTCGTTCGTCTTCATCGCACCGGTCCTGTACGCGGTGCACGCGGTGCTCACCGGTGTGTCGATGGCGGTGACGTGGGCCTTGGGGGTCAAGGACGGCTTCAGCTTCTCGGCGGGCCTGATCGACTACGTGATCAACTGGGGGCTGGCCACCAAGCCATGGATGATCATTCCCATCGGCCTGTGCTTCGCGGTGGTCTACTACGCGGTGTTCCGCTTCGCGATCACCAAGTTCGACCTGAAGACCCCGGGCCGCGAGCCCGAGGAAGAGGTCGAGGACATCACGAAGGCGTGAGCGCCATGAGGTGAGCACCACCGTATGAGCACCACCGTGTGAGCGCGGCGCGAGCCGCGCGCGACAGGGCCCCCGGACCTCGGTCCGGGGGCCCTTCGTCATGTCCTGTCCGGTGAAAGTCACCAGTTTCCGTTTTCAGGACTTTTACCGTGTCCCTACCCCGCACAAGTGGTCTACACCAGTACATGGCGCCGCCCGCCGCCAGACGTACGCCCCCTCCCACCCCACCCCCGGGCGGCGTCAGACGACACGGAGGAAGATCCATGAGTACGGCCACGGCCACGGCTCCCGCGAAGAAGCGGGGTTCCGGACTGTTCCAGGGGCTGCAGAAGATCGGCCGCAGCCTGCAGCTTCCGATCGCGGTGCTGCCCGCGGCGGGCATCATGGTCCGCCTGGGCCAGCCCGACATCTTCGGCGACGACGGGCTCGGCTGGCACCGCGTCGCGGAGGTCTTCAACAACGCGGGCGGGGCCATCACCGGCAATCTGCCCATCCTCTTCTGCATCGGTGTCGCCATCGGCTTCGCCAAGAAGGCCGACGGCTCGACCGCGCTGGCCGCCCTGGTCGGTTTCCTCGTCTACAGCAAGGTGCTCCAGGCGTTCCCGGTCCACGAGGCGTTCGTCAAGGGCGGCGAGTACACCCCGGCCGTCTACAACGACCCCGGTGTCCTCGGCGGCATCATCATGGGCCTGATCTCCGCGATGGTCTGGCAGCGCTTCCACCGTACGAAGCTGGTGGACTGGCTCGGCTTCTTCAACGGCCGCCGGCTCGTCCCCATCCTGATGGCGTTCATCGGCATCGTCATCGGCGTCTTCTTCGGCCTGATCTGGGAGCCCATCGGCAACGGCATCACGCACTTCGCGGAGTGGATGACCGGCCTCGGCTCCGGCGGCGCCGCCCTGTTCGGCCTGATCAACCGGGGACTGATCCCGATCGGCATGCACCAGTTCGTCAACGCGACGGCCTGGTTCCAGCTCGGTGACTTCACCAACGCGGCCGGCGACATCGTCCACGGCGACATCCCGCGCTTCCTCGCGGGCGACCCGACGGCCGGCATGTACCAGTCGGGCTTCTTCCCGATCATGATGTTCGGCCTCCCGGCCGCCGCCATCGCCATGGCCCACTGCGCCCGCCCGGAGCGCCGCAAGGCCGTCCTCGGCATGATGATCTCCCTCGCGGCGACCTCGTTCGTGACCGGTGTGACCGAGCCGATCGAGTTCTCGTTCATGTTCATCGCGCCGCTGCTGTACGTGATCCACGCGGTGCTGACCGCCGCGTCCATGGCGATCACCTGGGGCCTCGGTGTCCACGACGGGTTCAACTTCTCGGCCGGCTTCATCGACTACGCGCTGAACTGGAGCCTGGCGAGCAAGCCCTGGATGATCATCCCGATCGGTCTCGTCTTCGCCGCGATCTACTACGTGGTCTTCCGCTTCGTGATCGTGAAGTTCGACCTGAAGACCCCGGGCCGCGAGCCCGAGGAAGAGGTCGAGGACATCACCAAGGCGTAGCCCCCGCCCCCGGGGCAGCTCACGAAGAGATAACGACCCCGGGCCGCGAAACACCCCGAATCCCCCTGAACCGGAACAGGTTCAGGGGGATTCGTCATGGCTTCTCCCACACCCCTCAAGCGACGGGTTCCTTACGCGGAACTCACGTGTTACAACTGGTCTACACCAGTGAGTGGTGTAGACCATGAGGGCCGCCCGAGGGCGCTCCCTCAGCACCCACCCCACTGTCGAGACGCCGCCGTCCCCCCGTCAACTTCCTGTCCAGGGCGGCGCCTTGCCTTCTTGGAGGAAGCACATGAGTACGGCCACCGCTACGGCGGCGCCCGCGAAGAAGCGGGGCTCCGGCCTGTTCCAGGGACTGCAGAAGGTCGGCCGCAGCCTGCAGCTCCCGATCGCGGTCCTGCCCGCCGCCGGCATCATGGTCCGGCTGGGCCAGGACGACATCTTCGGCAAGGACGGCCTCGGCTGGGACAAGGTCGCCGCCGTCTTCAACAACGCCGGCGGTGCCATCACCGGCAGCCTGCCGCTCCTGTTCTGCATAGGCGTGGCCATCGGCTTCGCCAAGAAGGCGGACGGCTCGACCGCGCTCGCCGCGCTGGTCGGCTTCCTCGTCTACAGCAAGGTCCTGGAGGCGTTCCCCGTCTCCGAGGCGGTGATCAAGAAGGGCGCCGACACCCCCGCGGTCTACAACAACCCCGGTGTCCTCGGCGGCATCGTCATGGGTCTGCTCGCCGCGGTCCTGTGGCAGCGCTTCCACCGCACGAAGCTCGTCGACTGGCTCGGCTTCTTCAACGGCCGCCGGCTCGTCCCGATCATCATGGCCTTCGTCGGCATCGTCGTCGGTGTCTTCTTCGGCCTGGTCTGGGAGCCCATCGGCAACGGCATCTCCGACTTCGGCAACTGGATGACCGGCCTCGGCTCCGGTGGCGCGGCCCTCTTCGGCGGCGTCAACCGCGCGCTGATCCCGGTCGGCATGCACCAGTTCGTCAACACGGTCGCCTGGTTCCAGCTCGGTGACTTCACGGACTCCGCCGGTCAGGTCTGGAACGGTGACATCAACCGCTTCCTGCACGGCGACCCGACCGCCGGCATGTTCCAGGCGGGCTTCTTCCCGATCATGATGTTCGGTCTGCCGGCCGCCGCGCTCGCCATGGCGCACACCGCCCGCCCCGAGCGCCGCAAGGCCGTCCTCGGCATGATGATCTCGCTCGCCGCGACCTCGTTCGTGACCGGTGTCACCGAGCCGATCGAGTTCTCGTTCATGTTCATCGCGCCGCTCCTGTACGCGATCCACGCCGTCCTCACCGCCGCCTCCATGGCGATCACCTGGGGCCTCGGCGTCCACGACGGGTTCAACTTCTCCGCGGGCTTCATCGACTACGCGCTCAACTGGCACCTGGCGACCAAGCCCTGGATGATCATCCCGATCGGCCTGGTCTTCGCGGTGATCTACTACGTGGTCTTCCGCTTCGCCATCGTCAAGTTCGACCTGAAGACCCCGGGCCGCGAGCCCGAGGAGGAGGTCGAGGACCTCACCAAGGCGTGAGCCCTCCCCCACCGGCACCGGCGAGGCCCCCGCGACGCTCGACAGGTCGCGGGGGCCTCGCCGTACGTACGCGCCGGTGCGCGCGGGCTCAGATTTGGTACGTCACTCCCGGCGCCGCCAGTTCCACCGGGCCGTCGTACACGGCTCGGGCGTCCACCAGGTTCACCTGCGGGTCCGTCCACGGCGGGATGTGCGTGAGGACGAGCTTGCCGGCGCCGGCGCGGCGCGCGGACTGGCCCGCCTCCCGGCCGTTGAGGTGCAGCGCCGGGATGTTCTCCTTGCCGTCCGTGAACGCGGCCTCGCACAGATACAGGTCCGTGCCCTCCGCCAGCTCGTCCAGCGCCGCGCAGGGGCCCGTGTCCCCCGAGTACGTCAGGGAGCGGCCGCCGTGCTCGACGCGGATGGCGTACGACTCGACCGGGTGGCAGACCTTCTCCATCCGCACGGAGAACGGGCCGATCTCGTACGCGCCCGGCTTCACGGTGTGGAAGTCGAAGACCTCGCTGAACGCGGACGGGGAAGGCGCGTCCGCGTGCGCGGTCGTCAGGCGCTGCTCGGTGCCCTCGGGGCCGTAGACCGGGATCGGGGCGCAGCGGCCGCCGTCGTGGCGGTAGTAGCGCACGACGAAGTAGGCGCACATGTCGATGCAGTGGTCCGCGTGCAGATGGCTGAGGAAGATCGCGTCCAGGTCGTACAGGCCGCAATGGCGCTGCAACTCGCCGAGGGCGCCGTTGCCCATGTCGAGGAGCAGCCGGAAGCCGTCGGCCTCTACGAGGTAGCTCGAACAGGCCGAATCCGCGGACGGGAACGACCCCGAGCAGCCGACGACGGTGAGCTTCATAAGAGCCTTGAACCTCCGCGCTGGCGGGCGATGACCTTTTGGGGGTTCGTTGAGCCTAAGCCGCTCCGGGGCGGGCGGGTCCTTCTGTAACGGCCGTTGTGGGCGAACTCACCTGTCGTGTCACCGGTTCGGGCGGCACGCCCCGCGCTCCGCGCGCCCCCAGCACACCCTTCACTCCCCCAGCACCCTCCGCTCACCGCGGGGGTGGGTGGGTGGCCCCGGCCGGCGGTAATCCTCGACTAGCGCCGTGGCCGCTCGCGCAGTTCCCCGCGCCCCTGAGGAGCGGGGCTGCGCCCCAGCTCCCCAGGGGAGGAGGTGGCGACGCAGTCGCCCCTCCAGGGGCGCGGGGAACTGCGCGGCCGGCCGCCCACCGGGCCGTCCACGATGAGCACGGTGTCATTGGTGAACCGCTCGCGGGGCGGACCGCATGGCACGATGACCGCCATGTCAGGTCAGGTCTGGGTGTCACTCATATCGCTGGGCGGCGTTGTCCTCGGCGGTTCGTTGTCCTACCTCGTCCAGCACAGAACTCAACTCTCGGCGGAACGCGCTGAACAGCGCCGACAGCAGCTCGCCTTGTCGGAGGCCCGGCGCGGGGAACGGCTGGCGCTGCTGGAGCGGTTCGTCGAGGTGGGGGCCGAGGCCGAACGTTCCGCCTTCAGCCGGCCTTCCGAGTGGGAGGACACGGACGCCTGGTTCCTCACGACCCGGGACGTCATGAACAGGCTGTGGGTTGCGGAGCGGCTCATCCGTATCCAGTTCCCTCTGCCGGTGCACGACGCGGCCCGCGCGTACTTCCTCGACCTCAACCGGACGGTATGGGAAGGCTTGCCCGACGGTGAAAGCGTGCGGGACTACCTGGAGGACAACCGGCTGGCGTTTCTGGACGCGGCTCGCGCGATCATGGGCTAGCGCACCGCCGTCCCCGGGAGACCTTTTACGGGACAGCCGTTACGACGGTGATCCGTGTCTGGTCAGCATGGTTCGGGCCAGGCCACGTAGCCAGGTGTGGGCCTGGTCTGTGTCGTAGCGCTGATGCCATGACAGGTATATCGGGGTCGGCGGCAGTTCGAGTGGGAGCGGGAGAGCGGTCAGGCCGAGGTCGGTGACCGCTGAGTGCGTGGTGGCTTCGGGGACGCAGATCAGGAGGTCGGAATCGCGTGGCGACCGGGCGGGTCGGTTCCAGGTAGGTGGGTGGCTCCGGCCGGTGGGTTTCCTCGACATTCGTCGTGGCTGATCGCGCAGTTCCCCGCGCCCCTGAGGAGCGGGGCTGCGCCCCAGCTCCCCAGGGGAGGAGGTGGCGACGCAGTCGCCCCTCCAGGGGCGCGGGGAACTGCGCGACCGGCCCCCACCGGCCCGCAGGTGACCACGCGCAGGTCCGCCCCGACAGGGGCGCGGGGAACTGCGCGACCGGCCCCCACCGGCCCGCAGGTGACCACGCACAGGTCCGCCCCGACAGGGGCGCGGGGAACTGCGCGGCCGGCCCCCACCGGGCGAAAGGTGGACGACTACCCCCGGGCGGCAGCTCGAACTGACCCGCGCTGAAGGGCCGTCAGGCCCATAGTTGGCCGTGGAGGGACTCGATCGCCGCCTCCGTCGTGGGGGCCGTATAAACCCCCGTGGACAGATACTTCCAGCCCCCGTCGGCGACGACGAAGACGATGTCCGCGGACTCCCCCGCCCGAACCGCCTTGCGCCCCACCCCGATGGCAGCATGCAGAACGGCCCCCGTGGAGACCCCGGCGAAGATCCCCTCCTCCCGCAGAAGCTCCCGCGTACGCGCCACCGCATCGGCCGACCCCACGGAGAACCGCGTGCTGAGCACAGCCGCGTCGTACAGCTCGGGCACGAACCCCTCGTCGAGGTTGCGCAGCCCGTAGACGAGGTCGTCGTAGCGCGGCTCGGCGGCGACGATGGTGATCCCGGGCTTGTGCTCGCGCAGGTACCGCCCGACCCCCATCAGCGTGCCCGTCGTGCCGAGCCCGGCGACGAAGTGCGTGACGGAGGGCAGGTCGGCGAGGATCTCGGGGCCGGTGCCGGCGTAGTGCGCGCCCGCGTTGTCCGGATTGCCGTACTGGTAGAGCATCACCCAGTCGGGGTGCTGCCCGGCGAGTTCCTTGGCGATGCGGACGGCCGTGTTGGAGCCGCCGGCGGCGGGCGAGGAGATGATCTCGGCGCCCCACATGGCGAGCAGGTCGCGCCGCTCCTGGGAGGTGTTCTCGGGCATGACGCAGACGATGCGGTAGCCCTTGAGGCGGGCGGCCATCGCCAGCGAGATACCGGTGTTGCCCGAGGTGGGCTCCAGGATGGTGTCACCGGGCTTGAGCCGGCCGTCCTTCTCGGCCTGTTCGACCATGTGGAGCGCGGGGCGGTCCTTGATCGAGCCGGTGGGGTTGCGGTCTTCCAGCTTCGCCCAGATCCGTACGTCCTCGGAGGGCGAGAGCCGCGGCAGGCGCACCAGAGGGGTGTTGCCCACCGCGGCCAATGGGCTGTCGTAGCGCATGAGTCGGCGTGCCTCGCGGCTCAGCGCATGCCGCCGGCGACGGCCGGCAGGATCGTGACGTTGTCGCCGTCGGCGAGCTTGGTGTCGATGCCGTCGAGGAAGCGGACGTCCTCGTCGTTGAGGTAGACGTTGACGAAGCGCCTCAGCTGGCCGCCGTCCACGATCCGGTCGGCGATGCCGGCGTGCCGGGTGTCGAGGTCGGCGAACAGCGCGGCGAGGGTGTCCCCGTTGCCGTCGACGGCCTTGGCGCCGTCGGTGTAGGTGCGGAGGATGGTCGGGATGCGGACCTCGATGGCCATGCTGGAGCTCCTGTCAGGAGTCGGACGTCGTGTGGGTGAGCGCGCGGCGGCGCCCGGCAGCGGCCTGCTGGGGCCGGTTGCGGCGGTGCGGCTCAGCGCGGACAGATGGCGCTGGCGAGGCGGCACAGGTCGACGTGCAGCCGCGCCACGAGCAGTGTGCCCGGCGTCTTCTCGCTCACGTCGTGGGGAACCATGCGCTCATCGTATCGATTCCCGCCCGGGGCCCGAGAGTGTGATCTCACCATGCGGTCGAAAACCGTCCGCCTGCTGGGACCGCTCCCGGTTCAGGCGGTGACCTGGACCTCTTCCTCGGTGACCTCGCCGTCCACGATGCGGAACGAGCGGAACTGGAAGGGGCCCGCGTCGTCGGTGTCGGCGGTGGAGACGAGGACGTAGTGGGCGCCCGGCTCGTTGGCGTACGTGATGTCGGTGCGCGAGGGGTACGCCTCGGTGGCCGTGTGCGAGTGGTAGATGATCACGGGCTCCTCGTCCCGGTCGTCCATCTCGCGGTACAGCTTGAGGAGGTCGGCGGAGTCGAACTCGTAGAAGGTGGGCGAGCGCGCCGCGTTGAGCATGGGGATGAAGCGCTCGGGGCGGCCCTCGCCGACCGGCCCGGCGACGACGCCGCACGCCTCGTCGGGGTGGTCCTTACGGGCGTGTTCCACGATCTGGTCGTACAGGGCCTGGGAAATCTTCAGCATGCGGTCAGCATAAGCAGGCGGGCCGTCGCGTACCGCGGTGCGATACGGGGCGGCCCGCCTGGTGAGACTGTGCCGGTCGGCCGGGGTCGGCCGGGGCCCGCCGGGAGGGTCAGCTCCGCTTGGCGAAGGCGGCGCCCTCGGGGTTGCGGGCCTTCAGGACGAGGAAGGCGACGCCGAGGATGGCGCCCCACACGGGAGCCGCGTACAGGGAGACGCGGGCGTCCTTGTCGATGCCCATGAGGACGATGACCAGGCCGATGAAGGCGAGCGCGGCGCCGGAGGCCCACACGCCGCCGGGCGCGCGGAACTCGGACTTGGGCAGCTCGCCGCGGTCGGACTTGAGGCGGTAGCGGATCTGGCAGATGAGGATGATGATCCAGGCCCACATGCCGGAGATGGTGGCGAAGGAGACGACGTAGTTGAACGCCTCGCCGGGCCACTGGTAGTTGATCCAGACGCCGACCAGCATCATCGCGGCGGAGAACGAGGTGCCGATGAGCGGCAGGCCGTTGCGGGTCAGCTTGGTGAAGAACTGCGGGCCCTGCTTGTTGAGGGCGAGGTCGCGCAGCATACGGCCGGTGGAGTACATGCCGGAGTTGCAGGAGGACAGCGCGGCGGTCAGCACGACGAAGTTGACGATGCCCGCGCCCGCGGCCATGCCCATCTTGTCGAACGCCTCGACGAACGGGGAGACGCCCGGCTTGAAGACGGTCCACGGGACGACCGAGAGGATCATGATGAGGGCGCCGACGTAGAAGACGGCGATGCGCCACGGCACGGTGTTGATCGCCTTGGGCAGCACGGTACGGGCGTCCTTGGCCTCGCCCGCGGTCACGCCGACCAGCTCGACGGCGAGGAAGGCGAACATGACCATCTGGAGCGTCATCAGCGTCGAGCCGATGCCGTTCTCACCCGCGAAGAACCCGCCGAGGTCCCACAGGTGGGTGACGGAGGCGGTCGGACCGGCGTCGGAGAAGCCGAGGGTCAGGATGCCGGCGCAGATGAGGATCATGCCGACGATGGCGGTGACCTTGACCATGGAGAACCAGAACTCCAGCTCACCGAAGAGCTTCACGGAGATCAGGTTGGCGCCGTAGAGGATGACGGTGAAGACGAGCGCGGAGACCCACTGCGGGATGTTCCACCAGTACGTCATGTAGGTGGCGGCGGCGGTCACCTCGGTCATGCCGGTGATGACCCAGAACAGCCAGTAGGTCCAGCCGGTGACGAAGCCCGCGAACGGGCCGATGAACTCGCGCGCGTACTCCGAGAAGGAGCCGGAGACCGGGCGGTACATGAGCAGTTCGCCCAGCGCCCGCATGATGGCGAAGATGACGACGCCGGCGACGGCGTACGCGAGGATCAGGCTGGGGCCCGCTTTGGAGATGCCCTTGCCGGCGCCGAGGAAGAGGCCGGTGCCGATCGCGCCGCCGATGGCGATCATCTGGATCTGCCGGGCGCCCAGGCCCCGCTTGTAACCCTCGGCGGAGGTCTCGGTGCCGTCGGCCCCCGCGGCCTCATTGCCGTCGTGCTGCTTGTCGACCTGCACTGAGGTCATGGTGTGCGCCTTTCTCCATGCCGATCCGTGCCGTGCGGCTCGGATCGACTGTGACGATCCTTAGGGGACGGGCCCCTGGATGGATGGAGCTGTGCCTACCGGCGGTCGGCCGGTCGGGGCGCACCTGAACGGACAGGGGTGGCGTCCGTCAGGCGGTCGTGAAGATTTATCACGCCGTTCACAGCGGCGAACGGGTGCGCGTGTGGCACACGCCACCAGGAAAATACGACAAAAGGAACCTGAGGCCACATTGGGGGTGGGTGCGGTGACCTGATCGTTATCCGGATTTGAGCGTCCGATGAGCGAACGCGCTTACATCGATCATGCGTGAGCTGACCCGATGTGTCCGGACACGTCAGGGCATAAGGGTTTCGACCAGGGTCTCCTGGAGCCCGCCGAGCCAGAGGTAGGCCATCACCATCGGCTTGCGCGGGTCCTCGTCGGGCAGCCGGTACAGGAGGTCGGTGTCCTCCTCGTCGGTGATGTCGAGGCGGGTGCCGATGGCCAGGCGCAGGTCGTTGAGCGCGCGCATCCAGCACACCGACTCGTCGTGGCCGAGCTTGAGCACCGCCCCGCCCTCGCCGGCCGGGCCGAGGCTGTCGAGGCTGCGGATGACGGCGAGGGCGTCCTCGCGCTTGCCGGCCCGCAGGTCGTTCTCGGTGAAGCGGCGGAACTCCGAGGAGTACGCCCGCAGCTCGTCCTCGTCCTGCGCGCTCGCCCCGGCGGCGCCGGGACCCCCGTACGCGTCGGGGAAGAGGCGGCGCAGCACCGCGTCCGTGGGCGGCTCGCTGGGACCGTCGGCGAACAGTTCGGCGAGCGGGTCCTCGGAGGTCTCGCCGCCGGGGCCCGGACCGATCAGTTCGAGGAGCTGGACGGCGAGCGAGCGGATGATGGAGATCTCGACGTCGTCGAGGGCGACGGCCGCGCCCCCGCCGGGGATCGGTTCGAAGTGGCCGGGCATCAGAGCGCTGCACCCCTCATCGCTTCTCTACTTCCGATCCTGTTGCAGCGTGGCCCACAGGCCGTAGCCGTGCATGGCCTGGACGTCGCGTTCCATCTCCTCGCGGCTGCCGCTGGAGACGACGGCGCGGCCCTTGTGGTGGACGTCCAGCATGAGCTTGGTGGCCTTCTCCTTGGAGTATCCGAAGTACGCCTGGAACACGTACGTCACATAGCTCATGAGGTTGACCGGGTCGTTGTGGACCAGCGTGATCCAGGGGACGTCCGGCTCGGGGACGACGGAGAGGTCCTCGGTCGTCTCGGGGCTTTCGATCTCAAGGGGTGCCGGTGCGCTCACACGGCCCATGCTGCCACCCTGAGCGCTCAACCGCACAAACGGGCCGCTGAGGCGGGCCGCCGCACGGACGGACGCCGGCCGCTGAGGCGGGCCGCCGCACGGACGGACGCCAGAAATCGTCACACTGACGTTAATCCGGGGTAGCATCCCTTCCATGAACACAGCGGACCTTGGCCTGCCGGTGGATGTTCCGTCGACAGCCCTCTTCACCGATCACTACGAGCTGACGATGCTCCAGGCCGCGCTGCGCGGCGGCACGGCCGACCGCCGCTCGGTCTTCGAGGTCTTCACCCGCAGGCTGCCCGAGGGCCGCCGCTACGGCGTCGTCGCGGGCACCGGGCGCGTCCTGGACGCCGTCGAGAACTTCCGCTTCGACGAGGCCGTCCTCGGCTTCCTGCGCGAGCGCCGGGTGGTGGACGAGCCGACCCTGCGGTGGCTTGCGGAGTATCGATTCTCCGGCGACATCTGGGGCTATCCGGAGGGCGAGGTGTACTTCCCCGGCTCGCCGCTGCTGCGCGTCGAGGGCTCCTTCGCCGAGTGCGTGCTCCTGGAGACGGTGATCCTCTCCATCCTCAACCACGACTCGGCCATCGCCGCCGCCGCCTCCCGCATGGCGTCGGCCGCCGGTGAGCGCCCGCTGATCGAGATGGGCGCCCGCCGCACCCACGAGCTGGCCGCCGTCGCCGCCTCCCGCGCCGCGTACGTGGGCGGCTTCGCCACCACCTCCGACCTCGCGGCGGGCTTCCGCTACGGCATCCCGACCGTCGGCACGTCCGCGCACGCCTTCACCCTCGTGCACGACTCCGAGCGCGACGCCTTCCGCGCCCAGGTCGACTCGCTCGGCGAGGGCACCACGCTGCTCGTGGACACCTACGACGTCACCGAGGCCGTCCGTACGGCCGTCGAGGTGGCGGGCCCGGGGCTCGGGGCCGTGCGCATCGACTCCGGCGACCTGCTGCTCGTCGCCCACCGGGTGCGCCAGCAGCTCGACGAGCTGGGCGCCCACCAGACGAAGATCGTGGTCACCTCCGACCTCGACGAGTACGCCATCGCCTCGCTCGCGGCGGCGCCTGTGGACGCGTACGGGGTGGGCACGCAGCTCGTCACCGGTTCGGGGCATCCGACCTGCTCCATGGTCTACAAGCTGGTCGCGCGCGCCGAGTCCGCCGACCCGGGCGCGCCGCTGCTGCCCGTGGCGAAGAAGTCGGCGGGCGGCAAGACGTCGATCGGCGGCCGCAAGTGGGCGGCGCGGCGCCTGGACGCCTCCGGGATCGCGGAGGCGGAGGTCGTCGGCACCGGCGCCGTCCCCGCCGAGCCGGCCGGCCGGCCGTTGCAGGTCGAGCTGGTCAAGGGCGGCACGGTCGTGGCCCGCGAGCCGCTGGACGCCGCCCGCGCGCGGCACATCGCGGCCCGGGACGCGCTGCCGATGTCGGCGACGCAGCTCTCGCGCGGCGAGGCTGTCATCCCCACCGAGTACGTCTGAGGCCCCGGGAGCGGCGCGGCGGGGGCGACGGACCCGGTCCGCCCCCTCCCGCGCGGCGCCCGCAGCTCTTACGCTTCCTTACGTCTCCCAGCAGAAGGACACCGACCATGCGCCGCGCCTTGATCGTCGTCGACGTGCAGAACGACTTCTGCGAGGGCGGCAGCCTCGCGGTGACGGGGGGTGCCGACGTCGCTGCCGCGATCACCGATCTCGTCGGCCAGAGCGCCGGCGGCGGCTACCAGCACGTCGTCGCCACCCGTGACCACCACATCGCGCCCGGCGCCCACTTCGCCGAGAACCCCGACTTCGTGCACTCCTGGCCCGCGCACTGCGTCGCCGGGACGGAGGGGGTCGGCTTCCACGCGAACTTCGCGCCGGCCGTCGCCTCCGGCGCCATCGACGCGGTCTTCGACAAGGGCGCCTATTCGGCCGCGTACAGCGGCTTCGAGGGCACCGACGAGAACGGCGCGGCGCTGGCCGACTGGCTGCGCGGCCACGAGGTGACCGAGGTGGACGTGGTGGGCATCGCCACCGACCACTGTGTACGGGCCACCGCTCTCGACGCGGCGCGCGAGGGGTTCCGTACGCGGGTGCTGCTCGACCTCACCGCCGGGGTGGCCGCCGCGACGACCGAGGCGGCGCTCGCGGAGCTGCGGGCGGCGGGCGTGGAACTGACCGGCAAGCCGGTCGTGGCCTGAGCCGGGCGCCCCGGACGCGGGCAGGTCCCGCGCGGGCTCAGGCGGTGCCGACGGGTCTGAGGAGGCTGCGTATGGGGTGCCACAGCTCCCCCGCGCGCTCCACGGGCGCCTCCCGCCACAGCAGCCCGTCCGGGTGGTGCAGGACGGCGGTGATCTCGTCCGGGGTGGGCGGGTGCGCGTTGCCCCGCAGGTAGACCGCGCGCAGGCCGAGGTTGCGCAGGCGGGTCAGGGCGCGGGCGCGGTTCGCCGCGTGCACCAGGACCCGTACGGCACCGTCGGGACGGCCCGGTGCGGGCAGGGTCAGAGCGACGACGACGCTGCCGCCCGGCAGCTTGCAGAACCCTCCTGCGGACATGACTGTCACACCCCCGTGAGACGCGGTGTCAATAAGGAACTCACAGGACGCACCTAAACACGATCGGCCGCGACCCGCTAGCCCTGGCTGGCGAAGTCGCGGCCGATACGCGTTCTGACCTGCGGTTTTACCGGGTCACTTGGTGGAGGGGCCCACCTTCACCGTGATCGAGGAGCCGTCGAGGGGCTGCTTCACGATCGAGATGCGGGTGTTGGTGTCAGTCGTCTGGACGCTCCCGGTCGGGTTCTCCGCGTACCAGTACGTGCCCTGGTGGTCGTCGAAGAACGGGACGCCGGCCTGCGCCGGGATCTTCTTCTCGACGCCCAGGCGGTGCAGCGTCATGCCGGGCACGGGGTACCGGCCGAAGGCCGCGTCGTACGGCGTGATCTTGTTGGTGATCTTCGTCTTGCCGTCCGCCCAGTACAGCGGCTTGGCGTGCGCGTCGATCGGCAGGATCAGGCCGCGGCCGGGGTGGTCGCCGACGTTGTTGTTGCGCTGCGAGGTGTCCCACTGCCAGATCATCAGACCCGGGCGGTACTGGTAGTGCTCGACCCAGTTCTGCTTCTCGCCGCCGTCGCGCCAGCCGAAGTTGTACGGGCCGACCGCGAGGGTCTTGTCGTAGCTGACGTACTGGCGGTTCTCGGCGATGTAGAACTGCGGGAAGTCGCCGTTGATGTTCGCGCCGACGCGGGAGAAGCCGCGCGCGGTCCAGCCGTTGTCGTCGCCCTCGGCGTCGTCCGAGAACAGGGTCGCGCCGTCCGCCTTGACCGTCAGGTTGTCGGCGGTGAAGCCCATGCCGCCGGCGCCGCCGTCGGTCTTGTAGCGGAAGCGGACGCCGATCTTCTGGCCGGCGTAGGCGTCCAGCGGGAAGACGAGGTGCTGGAAGCCGGTCGAGTCACCGGTGAGCGCGGGCTTCTCGCCGCCGTCGCGCGGGATGACCTTGCCGTCGGCGGTGCCGTCGATGGTCTTCCAGCTCGCGCCGCCGTCCGTGGAGACCTGCGTGTAGAGGAAGTCGTAGTCCTTCTCGATGTTCCACCAGCCGTCCAGTTCGAGGGCGGCCTTGGACTTGCCGGTCAGATCGACCGTGCGCTCCAGGGTGTTGGAGAGGTCGTCGCCGTAGTCGGACCACCACTGCTTCGCGCCCTGGACGGGCTTGACGATGTCGGTGGTGACGTTCTTCTTCGGCAGTTCGACGACGAGCGCCTGCTTGAGCTTGGTGTTGTACTCGGCCACGCCCAGCTTGTGCGTCGAACGGGTCGCCGCCTTCGCCTTGTCGTAGTTGAGCCAGCCCAGTTGGAGCTTGTCCCAGGCGGTCATGTCGCCCGGCATGTCACCGATCTCGTTCTTGCCGGTGCCGAGCCAGGAGCCCGCCGACATCAGCGACCAGAAGCCGACCGAGTTCTCGCCCCGGTACGTCGTGTCGTACAGGTCGGGCAGGCCCAGGTCGTGGGCGTACTCGTGGGCGAAGACGCCGAGGCCGCCGTTCTCCGGCTGCATCGTGTAGTCGCCGACCCAGATGCCGGTGTCGCCGATGGGCGTGCCGCCCGCCTTGAAGCCGGCCGGTCCGGTGTCGCCGTCGTCGCGGCTGTAGACGTAACCCCGGTGCGCCCACAGGGAGTCGCCGCCCTGCGCGCCGCCGCCGGCCGACCCGTCCTCGCCCGCGTGGACGATCTGGAAGTGGTCGATGTAGCCGTCGGGCTCGTTGAAGTTGCCGTCGTTGTCGTGGTCCGTACGGTCCCACTGGTCGTACTGGGCGAGGTCGGCCTTGATGGCGGCGTCGGTCTTGCCGGCGGCCTTCTGCTGCTCGACCCAGGCGTTCACGCCGTCGCGCACGAGGTCCTCGACGTTCGGGCAGTTGTCGGCGCCGCAGTAGTTGGAGCCGTAACGGGCCTCGTTCCAGGGCACCTTGACCCAGTCGGAGACCTGGCCGTCCACCGAGTAGCGGCCCGATGACGTCTTCTCGTAGTACGTCTTGAGGGAGTCGACGCCCTTGCCCGTACCGAAGTACAGGTCCTTGAAGTGCTGGGCGTCGTAGTCCTTCTTCCACGCCGTGCTGTTGTTCTTGGTGCGGTCGGGCGCGGCTATCTGGTTGTGCAACGGGCCGGGCGTGCCGCCGTACTTGGGCTTCAGCTCGTCGGTGTTGTCGTCCTGGCGGTCGACGAGGGTGGTGTTGTCGACCTTGTCGCCGAACTCCGTCAGGATCGTGAAGATCTTGTCGGTGCGCTCGCGGCCCATCTCGACGTACTTGCCCTTGCCGAGGTCGACGACCTTCGAGCCGTGCTTCTCCTGGACCTTCGACGTGCCCTGAAGCACGTTCTGCAGGGCCGCCTGGCGCTGCTGGTCCATCTGCTTGCTGAACGGGCCGTCGAAGACATGGCCCTTGCCGCCGTACGTCTTGCCGTCGGCGGTGCTGGTGGCGGCCGGGGTGTCGGCCTGGGCGGCGGTCGCCGCGAGTGCCCCGGTGGCCGCGGTGGTGGCCAGGGTCACGACGACGGCGGCGGTTCTCAACGCCCGTCTCTTGGTGGTCACTTGAGTGGTCCCCTCCTCCGTGGCGTCCAGCGCCACGTATCACAAGTGACGCCATTTGACCGGAGGTGAAGGAGAAATAACAGTCCTTGACGGCGGCGAATCCGTTGCGCTAAGCAGGCCGCGCTGTCCGCAATCCGGACGCCTCGCGCGCGCGGCGGCGCATATGCGTCCGGCGCATCCGCCGTCCACTTGCTGGACGCGGTGAATCCGTGCGCCCCCCGTGCACCGGCCCCCCGGGTTAGGGCGGGCTTACCGCGCGGGCGGGTCGGGCACAGGTCCCGTGAGAACAGGCCCCCGATGTCACGAGGACGGACAACGCCCATGCCTCGCCCGACTGTCGCACAGCTCGCCTATGGTTCGGCCACCGTCGTCTGCTCCACGGTCGCCATGTCCCTGCTGTCCCGTACGAGTTCGGGCCCGGGCATCCCGGTGATCGTCGTCTCGGCGCTCATCCTCGGCGTGTTCGTCGCCCTCAGCGTGCCGGTACGCAAGCCGGCGGGGGCGGAGCCCTCGGAATCTGCGGGGGTGTCCGCGCCGGGCCGTGTTCTCGTGGCGCGGGGCGCGGGCCGGAACTCCGTACCCGGCAGGGTTTCAGCCCCGGGCCCATCAAGCCTCTCCGGCGATTGAGGAGCGGGGGCTGGGGCGGAGCCCCAGAGTGCCGGGTGCGATGTGGCCGAGCGCGCAGTTCCCCGCGCCCCTGACGGGGCTGACCTCAGCGCCGGGTGCGTTGACGTTGTACATCCGGTTCAGCCCCGGTGAGGCTTCTCGCGCAGTTCCCCGCGCCCCTAATGGGGCTGACCCCAACGCCGGTAAATCAAGCCCCTCCGGCGATTGAGGAGCGGGGCCTGGGGCAGCGCCCCAGAGTGCCGGGTGAGATGTGGCTGGGCGCGCAGTCCCCCGCACCCCTGACGGGGCTGACCTCAGCGGTGAGGTCGGGGCGCCGTCACGCCGTGCTGACTACCACCGTTTTCGCCGCCTTGTCGTGCAGGCCCTGCTTGTACGGCTTGTCGAAGAAGCTCCAGCCGCCGCTGATCGCCAGCCAGAAGCACGCGCAGCAGAACGTCGCCGGCACCCACAGCACGATCGCCCGGATCAGGTTCGCCTGCACGCTGGGAGTCGCCCCGTTGCCGAGCGAGGCCACCCGCAGTTTCATCAGTTTCTTGCCGAGCGTCTGTCCCGTACGCGCCGTCAGGATCGTGTCGTACGCGACATACAGCACCGCCGCGATGAGCGACTGCCCGAACTGTTTCCCGTACTGGATCTTGTCCGGGTCCGTACGGAAGCCGGCCGTGCCGAACAGCCACGACAGCAGCCCCGTGACGATTCCGACGATGATCAGGTCGATGATCCGGGCCAGCACCCGTTTCCCGCTGTCGGCCAGCGGCGGCATCCCGGCGAGCGGATCCTGCCCCCCGTATCCGCCCCCGTAGCCGCCCCCGCCTCCGTATCCGCCGCCCCCGCCCCCATAGGGATCACCCCCGTACGGATCACCGCCGTACGGCGGCGGCTGCGCACCCCCGCTGTAGGGGTTGCCGGGGGGCGGCGGCTGGGAGCCGTACGGGTCGCCGCCGCCCGGAGGCGGGGGCGGCTTGCGGAACGGGTCGTCGTCCGGCGAGGGGCCTGAGCCGTAGGGCGGCGGTTCGGTACTCATGGCCCGAGTGGACCGCGAACCGGGCCCCGGCGCACCCGGCGGGCCGCCGTACGGATGACCCGCCGTCACCTCGCGGCCCGCCCGGCGCCCGCCGCGCCCTACCCGGCGACGAACGTACGGGCCGCCTTGTCGTGCAGGCACTGGCGCCACGGCCGGTCGAACGCGCCCCACGCCACCCCGAGCACCCCGACCGCCAGCAGGCCCGGCACGCTGTAGACGAGCCAGCGCTTGAGCGCCGCGCCGAACGTCGGGCTGTCGTGCTCCTCGATGTCGACGACCCGCACCCCCACGACCTTCTTGCCGAGCGTGCGCCCCCACTTCGCGGTCGGCAGCGCCTCCAGGAGCACCCCGCCGAGCAGCAGCACCGCGAGCACGACAGCGAGGTACGTGCCGGTCGTGCCGTCGAGCAGCCAGACCGTGACCTGCCGCCCCGACGCCTTCGCCGCGTCGATCTTGCCGTCGATGTGGTCGGCGGCCCGCACCCCGAGCGGCAGCGCCACCGCCGCCGTGAGCGCCCCGAGGACCAGCGAGTCGATCAGCCGCGCCACGAACCGCCTGCCGAGCCCGGCCGGGCGCGCGGACGCGGCGGCCTGCGCGACGGCGAGGAACGGGTCGGCGGCCACCGGCTTGAACGGCGTCACCGGCCCCTGCGCCCAGGACGCCGAACCGCCACCGGGCCCCTGCGTGACGGGCGTCGGCACGGGCGCGGGGGCAGGAGCGGCGGCCTGCGGCGGGTAGCCGTATCCGGCGGCGGGCTGGGGAGCCTGCGGCGGATACCCGTACCCCGGCTGAGGCTGGACTTGCGGCTGTGGCTGCGGTGCGGGCTGGGCAGGGAGCGGCGCCTGTTGCGGGGCGACCCGGGGATCGGGCTGGGGGTGCAGGCCCGCCCGCGCCCGATCCTCCGCCTTCGCGCCCTCCGCACGCTCCGGCTTCCCGCCCGTGCCCTGCGGCGGCACCGCCCGGATCGTCATCGTGCCGTCGCCACGCGGCGCGGATCCGGCAGCGCCCGGCTGCACGGCCCGCAACGTGACCGTCCCGTCGGTGCGCCCGGGCGCGGGCTCCGGAGCAGACTCCGGTACGGCCTCTCGTACGGGCTCTCGTACGGGCTTCTCGGCGGCCGGCGCGGCGGGCTCGGGCACGGAGGGCTCGGCGGACGCGGCGGGCGCGGACGCCTCGGTGTCGGGGGCGCCCCAGGAGACGCGGCGGTCCTGCTCCCCGCCGAACCCGGACTGGCGCGCCACGTCGGCCTGCCAGGCGGACGCGGACTCGGCGGCGTCGGACTCGTCGGGGCCGGTCTCCGTGACGACGGACGGCTCCTCGTCGAGGAACACGGGCCCGGTCTCCTCAGCGGGCGCGGGCTCCGGAGCCGGGGCCGGGGCGGGCGCGGAGGCCGCGCCGGGGGGCGCCGGCAGGGGTTCGCCGTCGGACGGGGCCGGGCGGCTCGTGCCGGGGACCCAGGCCGCCCCGTTCCAGTACCGGACGTATCCGGGAATGGACGGGTCGGGGTAATAGCCTTCGCGGGGCCTGTCGTCACCGGGGGCCGGGGTTGGGGCGCTCATGTCCGTCGTCCCGTATCTGCTCGGGGGTCTTGTTGTGGCCTCTACGTCTATCAGACGGCCGCGCCCGCACGGGCCCGTCCGCCGGTACGCCCCACTTTCCGGGCAACGCGCCCCCACTTCACGCCCCCACGCGCCCCCGCGCGCGACGCCCCCGGAGAAATCCGCGAAAAAAAGTTCTGCGAACCCGCGTAATGCCGCGTACGTCTCGCGCTCTCCCTTGTCACGGGCCCACTCCGGGGCCCGCCCGAGGAGAGGAAACGCAGGACATGCACAGCGTCGTGGAACGCGAACTCGAGCTGAAGCTGGTGCTGTCGCCCGAGCGCAGCATCCCCGTGCCCGCCCGGCTGACGTACCGCACGAACGACCCGTACGCCGTCCACATCACCTTCCACATCGGCTCCGAACACCCCGTCAACTGGACGTTCGCCCGCGAGCTGCTGGTCGAGGGGGTGTTCAGGCCGTGCGGGCACGGGGACGTGCGGGTGTGGCCGACGAAGGTCGACGGGCGCAGTGTCGTCCTGATGGCGCTGAGTTCACCCGACGGCGACGCGCTCCTGGAAGCGCCCGCCGCGCAGGTGTCGGCCTGGCTGGAGCGGACGCTGCGGGTGGTCCCTCCGGGCTCTGAGGCCGAGCGGCTCGGCATCGACGACGGCCTCGCCGAGCTGCTCGCACCCCTCCCGGCCGACGACCTGTACCTGCGTGACCCCTGGTCGGCGGACGAATCCGGGTCAGACGACCAGTGACAGGACGTTCGGGACGGCGGCGCTCGCTAGCGGCCCGCGCCCTCACCGCGCACGTACGCGGTGAACTGGGCGAACGCGTTCGGGCTTACGGCGAAAGCACCGCCTTCCGGGTTCTTCGAGTCACGGACGGCCACGCGGTGAGGCTGGGCGGCGACCTCCACGCAGTTGCCGCCCGTGTCACTGCTGTACGAGGACTTCTGCCATGCCGCGCCGTTGAGAGGAGCGCACTCGACGCATTGGCCGCCCGTGTCACCGCTGTAGCTCGACTTACGCCACACAGCGTCAGTCGGCTCCCACATGTTCGCCATAACTCTCCTCCATCACGCGGCTGATCAGCGCCGCCGACGCCTCCACTGAGAGGGCGGTGGCCTGGAGGTGAGCGTAACGGAGCGAACCTGCCTTGAAGGCCTCAGGGCTGGCGGTCGCATGCCCTTGAACGAAGTCCTCCGTATAGACGATGTCAGGGTCTTCCTCGAAGCGCATGAGGGTGAAGGTGCCCAGGAGTCCGTGGTGCGCCCCCGTCGAGAACGGCACGATCTGGAGGTTCACGTCGTCCCGGCGCCGGAAGCTCAACAAGTGGGCGAGTTGGTTCCACATCACCTGGCGGCCGCCGATCTCGTTGCGCAGCACCGCCTCGCTCATGACGACCCACAGGGCAGGCGAGTTGTCCCCATGCAGCACCCGCTGCCGGTCGAGGCGGGCGGCGACTCGGCCGTCGAGTTGATCCGTCTCCGTCACGTCGAGCACCGCGCGCGCGTACGCCTCCGTTTGAAGAAGCCCGTACACCAATTGCGCCTCGTACACGGAGATGTAGGTCGCCTGGGCCTCCAGCCGGGCGATCTCCCGGAACCACGACGGCAGTTGACACCGCAGAACCAGGCCGACCAGGCGGCCGAACGAACCGCCCGTCTCGAAGACCGCGTCCAGGCGGTCCGCGAAGTCCCGGGTGGGTACCTTGTGCGCGGTCTCGATCTGCCCGATGAGCGAGGCGGTGCAGTACAGCCGCTTGCCGAGTTGAATCTGACTGAGGCCCTGGGACTCGCGCCAGAAGCGCAGTTCCGAGCCGAAGTGGTCGAGTGGTGACGCGCTCGCGTCGAGTTGCCGGATTGGTGCCATGAGGCTGACCCCCAACAGTTGTCACAGTGGCATCCCCGCCGTCACTGACGGTAGCCACACGTGAGCGGACTCAACCCCGAATCACCCCGACTCCACACCCAACAGAAAGTTCTGTTTGGTCCGCACCGGCCAGGCGCACGCGCCCCTCAACCCATCGACGCGCAGGTCAGAACAGCTTTCCCGGGTTGAGGATGCCCAGCGGGTCGAACGTCGCCTTCACGGCCCGCTGCATCTCGACGCCGACCGGCCCGAGTTCGCGTGCCAGCCACTCCTTCTTGAGGACGCCGACGCCGTGTTCGCCGGTGATGGTGCCGCCCAGTTCGAGGCCGAGCGCCATGATCTCGTCGAAGGACTCGCGGGCGCGGCGGCCCTCGTCGGCGTCGCTCGCGTCGAAGCAGACGGTGGGGTGCGTGTTGCCGTCGCCGGCGTGCGCGCAGACACCGATGGTCAGGCCGTACTTCTCCGCGATGCGCTCGACGCCGGTGAGCAGTTCACCGAGCCGGGAACGCGGCACGCACACGTCATCGATCATGGTGGTGCCCTTGACGGCCTCCAGGGCGGTCAACGACAAGCGGCGGGCCTGGAGCAGCAGTTCGGACTCGGCGGCGTCCTCGGCGGGCACGACCTGGGTGGCCCCGGCGGCCTCGCACAGCGCGCCCACGGCGGCGAGGTCGGCGGCGGGGTCCGGGGTGTCGAACGCGGCCAGGAGCAGCGCCTCCGTGGTCTCGGGCAGGCCCATCCGGGACAGCGCGTTGACGGCCTTGACCGTCGTACGGTCCATGAGTTCGAGGAGTGACGGGACGTGCCCGCCCTCCATGATCGCGCAGACGGCTGCGCAGGCGGCGTCCGCCGAGGCGAACTCGGCGGCGAGCACGAGCTGGCGGGGCGGCTGCGGGCGCAGGGCGAGGGTGGCGCCCACGACGATGCCGAGGCTGCCCTCGGAGCCGACGAAGAGGCGGGTCAGGTCGTAACCCGCGACGCCCTTCGCGGTGCGGCGGCCGGTGCGCAGGAGGCGGCCGTCGGCGAGGACGACGTCGAGGCCGAGCACGTACTCGGCGGTGACGCCGTACTTGACGCAGCACAGGCCGCCGGAGGCGGTGCCGATGTTGCCGCCGATCGTGCACATCTCCCAGCTCGACGGGTCGGGCGGGTAGAACAGGCCGTGTTCGGCGACGGCGCGGGAGAGGGTGGCGTTGATGACGCCGGGTTCGACTACGGCTACGCGGTCGACGGGGTTGATCTCCAGGATGCGGTCCATCTTGACGAGGGAGAGGACGATGCAGCCGTCCTCGGCGTTCGCGGCGCCGGACAGGCCCGTGCGGGCGCCCTGCGGGACGACCGGGACGCGGAGGGCTGTCGCCGTGCGCATGATGTGCTGGACCTGTTCCACGGTGCGGGGCAGGGTGACGACGGCGGGGGTGCCTGCGGCGCAGAAGCTGGCCATGTCGTGGGCGTAGGAGGCGGTGATCTCCGGGTCGGTGAGGAGCGCTTCCGCGGGGAGTTCTGTGCGGAGGAGTTCTACGAGTTTCCGGCTCATGATCACACCCTCCCACCGGGGCGGTCCCCTGTGAACAGGCTCTCACGCAGTTCCCCGCGCCCCTGATCAGGTCGTCCTCCACGTGCGGCCCGGCGGTGGCCGATCGCGCAGTTCCCCGCGCCCCTGACGGGGCTGCCCCTCACCGTCGTCCTTCACCTTTCGGCCGGTGGGGCCTCTCGCGCAGTTCCCCGCGCCCCTTACGGGGCTGCCCCTCGGCGTTGTCTTTCACCTTTCGGCCGGTGGGGCGTCTCGCGCAGTTCCCCGCGCCCCTGGAGGGGCGGCTTCGCCGCCGCCTCCATAGGGGAAGCTGCGCGCAGCGCATGCTTCAGGGGCGCGGGGAACTGCGCGACCAGCCCCCACCGGGCGAAGGATGACCACGCACAGATCCGCCCCGTCAGGGGCGCGGGGAACTGCGCGATCAGCCAGCCACCGGGCCGCAGGTGGAGGACTACCGCGCAGGCCCGCGCTGCAATGGGCCCGGACCTAATACGCGCCCCCCTCGGTCAGAGGTTGCCGCGCTTTTCCTGTTCGCGCTCGATCGCCTCGAACAGCGCCTTGAAGTTGCCCTTGCCGAACCCCATGGACCCGTGCCGCTCGATCATCTCGAAGAAGACGGTCGGCTTGTCCTGCACGGGCTTGGTGAAGATCTGCAAGAGGTACCCGTCCTCGTCCCGGTCGACGAGAATCTTCAGCTCCCGCAGCGTCTCGACCGGCACCCGCGTCTCCCCCGCCCACTCCCCCAGCGTGTCGTAGTACGAGTCGGGCGTGTCGAGGAACTGGACACCGGCCGCGCGCATGGCCCGTACCGAGGAGACGATGTCGTTCGTGGCGAGGGCGATGTGCTGGACGCCGGCCTCCCCGTAGAACTCCAGGTACTCGTCGATCTGGGACTTCTTCTTGGCGACGGCCGGCTCGTTGATCGGGAACTTGACCTTGAGCGTGCCGTCGGCGACGACCTTGGACATCAGCGCGCTGTACTCGGTGGCGATGTCGTCGCCCACGAACTCCTTCATGTTCGTGAAGCCCATGACCTTGTTGTAGAACGCGACCCACTCGTTCATCCGGCCGAGTTCGACGTTGCCGACGCAGTGGTCGATGGCCTGGAAGGTGCGCTTGGCGGGCGGTTCGACGATGGGGTCGGCGGCCACGAACCCGGGCAGGTAGGGGCCGTCGTAGCCGGAACGCTCGACGAGGGTGTGCCGGGTCTTGCCGTACGTGGCGATGGCCGCGCGCACGACGGTGCCGTGCTCGTCCTTCGTCTCGTACGGCTCGGTCAGCCCGCGCGCCCCGTGCTCGACGGCGTAGGCGTACGCGGCGCGGGCGTCGGGGACCTCGATGGCGAGGTCGATGACGCCGTCGCCGTGGGCGGCGACGTGGTCGGCGAGGAAGTGGCCCCACTCGGTGGACGCCTTGATGACGGACGTGAACACGAAGCGGGCGGAGCCGTTGGTGAGGACGTAGCCGGCGGTCTCGCGGCTGCCGTTCTCGGGGCCGGAGTAGGCGACCAGCTTCATGCCGAAGGCCGTCGAGTAGTAGTGGGCGGCCTGCTTGGCGTTGCCCACGGCGAAGACGACCGCGTCCATGCCCTTCACCGGGAAGGGGTCGGCCTGCCGGGCGGTGTCGGGGGTGTGCTGCTCGGACGAGTGTGTGGTCTGCGTCATGTCTGGAGGCTCCCGCCGTTCCGCAAGGTGCGCAATAGTTTGCGTTTTCGCTGGGCAATATGACCAGCACCGGGCCCGGTTCGGCGGGCTTGTTGTACACAATGACCACCCGGCATCGGCCCCGCGAGGGACCCGGAGGGACGCGCATGGCGATCGATCATCTGGACGGGCGGCTCATCGTGCTGCTGGCGCGCGAACCGCGCATCGGCGTGCTGGAGATGTCGCGCCGTCTCGGCGTCGCCCGGGGCACGGTCCAGGCGCGCCTGGACCGCCTTACCTCGAACGGAGTCATCCGCGGATTCGGCCCGCAGGTGGATCCGGCCGCCCTCGGGTACCCCGTGACCGCGTTCGCCACACTTGAGATCCGCCAGGGCCAAGGTGCCGACGTCAGAGCCCATTTGGCGACCGTCCCCGAGGTCCTCGAACTGCATACGACGACGGGCCGCGGCGACATGCTGTGCCGGCTGGTGGCCCGCTCGAACGCCGATCTTCAACGTGTGATCGACCGGGTTGTCGGCTTTGATGGCATCGTCCGGGCTTCCACGGCGATCGTCATGGAAAATCCTGTTCCGCTGCGGATCATCCCGCTGGTGGAACAGGCGTCAGGAGATTCCTGACGGCTATCCGAGCACCGCCCGGGAGTGAGGCGCGATGGACTTCCGGGGATGCCGATGAACTTCTGGGACTATCTGGTCAACCGGCACCAGCAGCTGCTGGCCGACGCCGGCCAGCACGCCAGCGCCGTCTTCCAGTGCATGGTCGTCGCCACCCTCATCGGCGTGCTCATCGGGGTCGTGACGTACCGCAGCGACTGGGCGGGGAACCTGGCGACGACCGCCACCTCCACCATCCTGACCATCCCGTCGCTCGCCATGATCGGTCTGCTCATCCCGATCGTGGGCCTCGGCGTCGCGCCGACCGTCATCTCGCTGACGCTGTACGGGCTGCTGCCGATCGTCCGCAACGCCATCGTCGGGCTGCGCGGCGTGGACCCCGCCCTGATCGACGCGGCGAAGGGCATCGGCATGTCGCGCCTGGCCCGGCTGGTCAAGGTGGAACTGCCGCTGGCCTGGCCGCCCATCCTGACCGGCATCCGCGTCTCGACCCAGATGCTGATGGGCATCGCCGCCATCGCCGCGTACGCCTCGGGGCCGGGCCTCGGCAACGAGATCTTCCGCGGCATCGCCTCCCTGGGCAGCAAGAACGCGCTCAACCAGGTGCTCGCCGGGACGCTCGGCATCATCGTCCTCGCCCTTCTCTTCGACGCCGCGTACGTCCTCATCGGACGGCTGACCATCCCGAGGGGGATCCGTGCCTGAGACCACCACCGAGAGCCGCCCGGCGCAGGCTTCCGGGGCCAGCATCGAGCTGGAGTCCCTCACCAAGCGCTACCCGGGCTCCTCCGACCCGGCCGTCGACAGCGTCAACATGGAGATCAAGGCCGGCGAGCTGATCATCTTCGTGGGCCCGTCCGGCTGCGGAAAGTCCACGACCCTGAAGATGATCAACCGGCTGATCGAGCCGACGAGCGGACGCATCCGCATCGGCGGCGAGGATGTCACCGAGATGGACCCGGTGAAGCTGCGCCGCAAGGTCGGGTACGCGATCCAGTCCTCGGGCCTGTTCCCGCACATGACGGTCGCCCAGAACATCGCGCTCGTGCCGAAGATGATCGGCTGGTCCAAGTCCCGTATCAAGTCACGGGTCGAGGAGATGCTCGACCTCGTGGGCCTGGACCCCGCCGAGTTCCACGGCCGCTACCCGCGCCAGCTCTCCGGCGGCCAGCAGCAGCGCGTCGGCGTGGCCCGCGCGCTCGCCGCCGACCCGCCCGTCCTGCTCATGGACGAGCCGTTCGGCGCGGTCGACCCGATCACCCGCGACCACCTCCAGGACGAGCTGATCCGCCTCCAGCACGAGCTGCACAAGACGATCGTCTTCGTCACCCACGACTTCGACGAGGCGATCAAGCTCGGCGACCGGATCGCGGTGCTGCGCGAACGCTCGCACATCGCCCAGTTCGACACGCCCGAGGCGATCCTCACCAACCCGGCCGACGACTTCGTGTCCGGGTTCGTCGGCGCGGGCGCCGCCCTCAAGCGCCTCAACCTCACCCGCGTACGCGACGTCGAGGTCACCGACTATCCGACGGTCCTGGTCGACGACCCGCTCCAGGACATCTTCGAAAAGCTGCGCGCCGCCGGTACGAACGAGCTGCTGCTCCTCGACAAGCGGCGCCGCCCCTACAAGTGGCTGCGGCGCGGCGACCTGATGCGCGCCAAGGGCTCCCTCGCCCGCGCGGGCACCCTCGTCCACGACACGGTGACCTGGGACGCGACCCTGCGCGACGCGCTGGAGGCGGTCCTCACCGACAACGCGGGCCGGGTCGCGGTCACCGGCCGGCGCGGCGAGTACGAGGGCGTCGTCGACATGGAGACCCTGATGAACTCGGTGCACGAACTGCTGGAAGCCGACCGGCTCGAAGCGGTCGAGCACCAGCACGAGCTGGAGGAGCAGCGCGCCCAGCAGACGCACCAGGCGCAGGAGGGCTTCGAGGCTCCGGACGGGGAGGCGAAGGCGTGAGCACCCCCGCACACAAGGGCGGCGGCGAGCGGCCCGAGGGAGAGCACGAGGTCAAGGGCCTCGCCTTCCGCGACGAGGGCCGCGGCGAGCAGGAGGCGCGCCCGCCCGCGCCGCGGCCCGCGCGCCGCATCACCTGGCAGAAGCTGACGTTCCTGCCGGCGGTGCTGGTGCTGGTCCTGTTGTTCACCTGGCTGTGGTTCCACAACGCCGACCTGGACGCGATCTCGAAGAACGCGCTCTCCGGCGGGCAGGTGGGCAAGGCGCTGCGCCAGCACATCGTCCTCACGGTGATCTCCACGTTCTTCGTGCTGATCATCGCCATCCCGCTGGGCATCCTGCTGACGCGGCGCATGTTCAGGAAGGCGACGCCGGTCGCGCTCGCCATCGCCAACATGGGCCAGGCGACCCCCGCGATCGGCCTGCTCGCGCTGCTCGTGATCTGGCTCGGCATCGGCGAGCGCTCGGCGCTGATCGGCATCATCATCTACGCGATCCTGCCGGTGCTCTCCAACACCATCGCGGGCCTCAAGGCCAACGACCCGACGCTCCTCGAAGCGGCGCGCGGCATCGGCATGTCGCCGCTGGGCGTGCTCGCCAAGGTCGAACTGCCGCTGGCCGTCCCGCTGATCCTCGCGGGCGTGCGCACGGCCCTCGTCCTCAACGTCGGTACGGCGACGCTCGCCACGTTCGGCGGCGGCGGCGGGCTCGGCGTCCTCATCACGACCGGCATCACCAACCAGCGCATGCCGGTGCTGATGCTCGGCTCGATCCTGACCATCGCCCTCGCGCTGCTCGTGGACTGGCTGGCCTCGCTCGCCGAACTCCTGTTGCGTCCGCGCGGTCTGGAGGTACGCACATGAGGTACCGGATGCGGGTGGCGGCGGCCACCGTGAGCGGCCTGGCGCTGCTCGCCGGCTGCGGGCTCACCAGCGGCAGCCCGCTCGTGGACACGGTCAAGCCCGGCTCGGTCGGGCAGGGCGAACCGCTCAAGGGCGCCAACATCACCGTCACGTCCAAGGAGTTCACCGAGCAGCTCGTGCTCGGCGCGATCATGGGCATCGCGTTCAAGGCGGCCGGCGCGGACGTGCTCGACCGCACCGGCATCCAGGGCTCCATCGGCGCCCGCGAGGCCGTCAAGTCCGGCGGCGCGGACGCCATGTACGAGTACACGGGCACGGCCTGGATCACGTACCTCGGCAACAGCGGCCCCATCACCGACCCGCAGCGGCAGTGGGAGGCGGTGCGCGACGCCGACAAGAAGAACGGCGTGACCTGGCTGCCCAAGGCCCGCCTCAACAACACGTACGCGCTGGCGATGAACGCCGCCAACTTCAAGAAGTACGGCACGAAGACGCTCTCGGACGTCGCCGCGCTCGCCAAGTCCAAGCCGGGGGCGGTGACGCTGTGCGTGGAGAGCGAGTTCGCCAACCGCGCGGACGGCCTGCCCGGCATGGAGAAGAAGTACGGGATGTCCATCCCCGCCCGCAACGTCACGCAGATGGACACCGGCATCATCTACACGCAGGCGGCGAAGGGCAGTTGCACGTACGGGGAGGTCTTCACGACCGACGGACGCGTCAAGGCGATGCGGCTGACCGTGATGCAGGACGACAAGAAGTTCTTCCCGAACTACAACGTCGCGCCGGAGATCAACAGCAAGACGCTGGCGAAGTACCCGAAGATGGCCGAGGTCATCGAGCCGATCACGAAGAAGCTCGACAACACGGTCGCGCAGGACCTCAACGCCAAGGTCGACGTCGAGGGACAGGACCCGCACGACGTGGCCCGCGACTGGCTGATCAAGGAGGGCTTCGTCAAGAAGTGACGCGGGCGGACGCGGCGGTGTTCGGGCCGGTCAGCAGGTGGGGACGGCGCCCGGGTGCTTCTCCAGCTTCGTCAGCGCGCCGACCGCGCCGTCCAGCGTCGTCACCGGGATCAGCCGCATCGACTTCGGCGCCGACGTCTTCGCGTCGGCGCACTCCGCCTTCGGTACGAGGAAGACGCTCGCGCCGTCGCGGTGCGCGGCCTGCACCTTCAGGGCGACGCCGCCGACCGCGCCGACCTTGCCGCCGTCGTCGATCGTGCCCGTGCCGGCGATCGACCTGCCGCCGGTCAGATCGCCGCCGCTGCCGTCGCCGTCCAGCATGTCCACGATGCCGAGCGAGAACAGCAGGCCCGCGCTGGGGCCGCCGACGTCCCCGAGCTGGAGGCTGACCTTCACGTCGGAGGACTTCCTGCCCAGGTAGCCGAGGGCGGCCTCCGTCGCCGCGTCCTGCGAGCCCTTCATCTCCTGGCGGTTGTGCGCCTCGATGTCCTTCGTCGTGCCGCCCGACGGATACACCGAGCCCCGGGGCATCACCGCGCGGTCGTCGCGGAACCAGGCGTCCACGAGGTCGCCCAGGTGCAGGGAGGCGTCCGGGCCCGTCGCCACGATGGTCACCGCGCGGAGTTTGCCCTCGGGGTGGCGGGTGGGGGCGCCGGTGATCTGGATCACGGGTTTGCCGCCGGAGTCGCCGAGGACGTTCGTCGTGGGGCCGGGCTGGGCCACGGAGAACGGGAGCGGGGCGAGGGTGGCTACCGCCAGTAGGGCGGCTACGGGGAGGGCGCACAGGGTGAGCGCGGCGGGCCTCGACAGACGACGACGACTGAACACGGGCCCAATCTATCCCGCCGCCCCTGGAAGGGTGGGCCTGCCCATCGTGACCTCGATGCGCAGTTCCCCGCGCCCCTGGGTAGGTGGGCGGCCCCGGCCGGTGGGGATCCCCGACTTTCGTCGTGGCTGGTCGCGCAGTTCCCCGCGCCCCTGGAGGGGCGACTACGTCGCCGCCTCCCCCCCCCTGGGGAAGCTGCACGAAGTGCATGCTTCAGGGGCGCGGGGAACTGCGCGACCAGCCACCCACCGGGCCGCAGGTGAACGACTGCCTAGGGGCGCGGGGAACTGCGCGAAACGGCCACCGCAAACCCCGCCCGCGCTGGACAGCGACCTCGCGGGGAACTGCGCAGCGCGGTCACTACAGTGCCGTCAGCCGGAGAACCCCGGGTTCAAAGGCGCGGGCCGGCGTTCAGCGGAGGGCCTCCGATACCTCGCGGGCAGCGTCGAGTACCCGAGGCCCGACCCGCTCGGGAACCGCATCCGCCAGCATCACAACCCCCACGCTCCCCTCGATCCCGCTCACCCCGGACAACGGCGCCGCCGCCCCACTCGCCCCCGCCTCAAGCTCCCCATGCGTCAGCGTGTACCCCACCTCAGGCAGCACGCCTTGCCGGGAGGCGAGAATGGCCCGCCCCGCCGCCCCCCGGTCCAGCGGATGCCGGAACCCCGCCCGGTACGCCACGTGATAGTCCGTCCAGGTCGGCTCGACGACCGCCACGGCCAGCGCCTCCGACCCGTCCACGAGAGTGAGGTGCGCCGTCGCCCCGATGTCCTCGGCCAGCGCCCGCAACGCCGGCAACGCAGCCTCCCGTACGAGCGGATGCACCTGCCGTCCGAGCCGCAGCACCCCGAGCCCGACCCGGGCCCGCCCGCCGAGATCGCGCCGCACGAGCGCGTGCTGTTCGAGCGTGGCGAGCAGCCGGTAGACGACCGTGCGGTTCACACCGAGCTTGTTGGACAACTCGGTCACGGTCAGCCCGTGATCGGTGTCGGCGAGCAGTTTGAGGACGCGCAGTCCCCGGTCGAGCGTCTGGGAGGTCTCCGCGGTCACGACGCCCACTCCTTCGTGGTGAGGGTCGGCGGTCTCCTGCACGGCGGTCGCGCCACCGGTCCCGCGGCGACGCGCGTCAGAGGCCGCCGGTCGGTGATCAGGCGCTGGCTCTACTTCGTACGTACCGGCTGCGCTCCGCGGCGGCGCTGCCACGGGGCGTGCGTATAGCCGGGAATCTAGCGAGGTCGTCCCGCTGAGCGGAAGACTCCGTCCAGAATCCGGTCAGTAACCGGCCCCAGTTGTGGGCGATTGCCCGTACTTGGACCCCGCACAGGTTCCTGCGGGGTCCGGTCGCGTCCGGTCACGTCCGGCCCGTCACGCCATCCGCGTGGCCCACTCGCGCACCTTGTCGATGCGCTGGCGCAACTGCCCCGCGGTCGCCTCCGCGCTCGGCGGCCCCCCGCACACGCGCCGCAGTTCGGTGTGGATGACGCCGTGCGGCTTGCCGCTCTGGTGGACGTACGCGCCGACCATGGTGTTGAGCTGCTTGCGCAGTTCCATCAGCTCCTTGTGGGAGACGACGGGCCGCCGCTCGGCGGGCAGTTCGAGGAGGTCGGCCTCGGTGTCGGGCTTCTTCTTGCTGTGCGCGATCTGCCGCTGCTGCCGCTTCTGGAGCAGCAGTTGCACCTGGTCGGGTTCGAGGAGTCCGGGGATGCCGAGGTAGTCCTGCTCCTCCTCGCTGCCGGGGTGGGCCTGCATGCCGAACTCGGCGCCGTTGTACATGACGCGGTCGAAGACGGCCTCGGACTCCAGCGCCTCGAAGGAGAACTGCTCCTGCTCGCCGGTGTCCTCGTCCTGCTGCTTGTTCGCCTCGTCCATCTCCTGCTCGGACTCGGCGTAGGGGTCCTCCTCCCCGTCCTTCTTCGGCTTGTCGAGGACGTGGTCGCGTTCGACCTCCATCTCGTTGGCGAAGCCGAGCAGGTCGGGGACCGTGGGCAGGAACACGGACGCGGTCTCGCCGCGCCTGCGGGACCGTACGAAACGGCCCACGGCCTGCGCGAAGAACAGCGGCGTCGAGATCGTCGTCGCGTACACGCCGACCGCGAGGCGCGGCACGTCGACGCCCTCGGACACCATGCGCACGGCGACCATCCACCGGTCGGTGCTCTGGCTGAACTCGTCGATGCGCTTGGAGGCGCCCGTGTCGTCGGACAGGACGAGGGTCGCCCTGGACCCGGTGATCTCGCGGATGAGCTTGGCGTACGCGCGCGCGGAGTCCTGGTCGGAGGCGATGACGAGCGCGCCGGCGTCCGGGATGGCCTTCCTGACCTCGGTCAGCCGGGCGTCGGCGGCGCGCAGCACGCTCGGCATCCACTCGCCGCGCGGATCGAGCGCCGTACGCCACGCCTGGCTGACGGCGTCCTTGGTCATCGGCTCGCCGAGGCGCGCCGCGATCTCGTCGCCCGCCTTGGTGCGCCAGCGCATGTTGCCGCTGTAGGAGAGGAAGATCACCGGGCGGACGACGCCGTCGGCGAGGGCACTTCCGTAGCCGTACGTGTAGTCGGCGGCTGAGCGGCGGATGCCGTCGTTGCCCTCCTCGTACTGCACGAACGGGATCGGGTTCGTGTCCGAGCGGAACGGCGTACCGGTGAGCGCGAGACGGCGGGTGGCCGGTTCGAACGCCTCCAGGCACGCCTCGCCCCACGACTTGGAGTCACCGGCGTGGTGGATCTCGTCGAGGATCACGAGGGTCTTGCGCTGCTCGCTGCGGTTGCGGTGCAGCATCGGGCGCACACCGACACCGGCGTACGTGACGGCGACGCCGTCGTACTCCTTGCTGAGCGGGCCCGCGCTGTACTCCGGGTCCAGCTTGATCCCTATCCGGGCCGCGGCCTCCGCCCACTGCTTCTTCAGATGCTCGGTCGGCGCGACGACGGTCACCTGCTGCACGACGTGGTGGTGCAGCAGCCAGGACGCCAGGGTGAGCGCGAAGGTCGTCTTGCCGGCGCCGGGGGTGGCGACGGCGAGGAAGTCGCGCGGCTGCTCCTGGAGGTACTTCTCCATCGCGCCCTGCTGCCAGGCGCGCAGCTTGTTGGCGGTGCCCCAGGGGGCGCGGCCGGGGAAGGCGGGGGACAGGTGATGCGAGGCGGAGCTGGTGGCAGTCATAGGCGTCACGGGCGTCATGGGCCTGGCGGGCCCTCCGTTGGGGGCGGTGGCGGATGACGGTCGGGCGGTAGTCACGGTCTCCGGTTACGGGTCACGGTCACGGTCACGGGGCACTGGGATCGGCGGCGACGGGTGAGGTGGGTGCGGGTGGTGCGGGTGCGGCTCCGGGGGTTGGGGCGGGGGGCGGGTGTTGGGGCGGGTGCGGCTCCGGGTGTTGGGGCGGCGGCGGGTATGACAACCGGGCCACCCTACCGGTGACCGAGTCGCCGGATCGGGTGGACGACGCCGGGCGGGGGGCGGGTGGGACACGGCTCACATGGGCGCGGGTCAGTTCGCCGGGCGGCCCTCCGGGCGAGGCGCGGCGGGGGTTCCGGCGCGGGGTGTGGGGGCCGGGGCGCCGGGGGTCTGGGCGGGGGTGTGGGCCGGAGCGCCGGGGGTTGGGGTGGTGGCCTGGGGCGGAGTGCCGGGCGTGGGGGCCGGGGCGCCGGGGGGCTGGGCGGGGGTGTGGGCCGGGGCGGCGGGTGCGGGGGTGGTGGCCTGGGGCGGGATTCCGGTCTGGGTCGGGATGTCCAGGGTGCCTGCGATGTCGAGGGTGCTCGCTATTCCGGGCTGTCCGGCGGCGTCGAGGAGCGCGGCGCCCTCGGGCACGACGGGCGCCGGTACTTGGGCCCCGGGCACGTCCGTGTCATGCACCGGCCCCGACTTCGGCTCAGGCCCCGCCCCGGGCCCCGGCACCGGCGCGTCGGACTCCGTAGGGATGTCCCGTACGACAACGCCCTCGCCCCCGGCGGAGCCGACCGGACCCGCGCCCCGCAACCTCGTACCGACCCACACCCCGACCAGCGCGACCGCCGCCATCGGCAGGAACACCGCGACGAACGCCCCCGGGTGCGCGCCCCCCGACCCGCCCGGCACGGCGCCGTGACCGACCGCTCCCCCGCCCAGCGCGGCGAACGCGGCGCCGCCCGCGGCGAGCAGCACGACGTTGGACAGGCCGTCGGAGATCTGGAGCGCGGCGGAGTTCGCCCCGGCCTCCTCGGGCGCGGAGAGCTGAAGCAGCAGCACGCTGGTGCTGGAGATCACCAGACCCATGCCGAGGCAGCCGAACGCCCACACGACCGCCAGCGTCCACACCGGCACCGCCTCGACGAGCACGGCGGGCGCGGCGGCGATGGCGGCGGTGACCAGGACCATGCCCCCGGCGACCATCCGCTCGCGGTGCGGTTCCAGGCGCGGCCGGGACTGCACCCAGGAGCCGAGCGCCCACGTGCCGCCGCCCGCGGCCAGCGAGAACCCGGCGAGCGTCGGCGACAGCCCCCGCTGGGTGACGAGCATCAGCGGCACGAACGACTCCGCCGCGATGAACGCCCCCGCCGCGATCCCCCGCAGCAGCACGACGGACGGCAGCCCCCGCACCGCCCGGTACGTACCGCGCGGCAGCAGCCCGAGCACGGACGGTACGAGGAGCGCGGCACCGGCGACCCCGGGCAGCAGGGCGAGCGGGCGCAGGTCCTGGGCCGCGTACTGGAGCAGCCCGGCGCCGATGGAGATGCCGAAGGCGAGGCGCAGGCGGCGGCGGTCGACGGCCCCGGAGCGGGCACCCTCGGCGGGGCCGGCGGCGCGGCGCCGGATCTGCGGGAGCGCGAGGGCGAGCGGCAGCACGACGAGGACGGGGATGCCGAGGAAGACCCAGCGCCAGCCGAGGTGCTCGGTGACCGCGCCGGACGCCAGCGGCCCGACGATCGAGGGCACGACCCAGCTCGCGGCGAACGCGGCCATGATGGCGGGCCGCAGCCGCGACGGGTAGGCGCGGGAGACGACGACGTACAGCGCGACGATGACCAGTCCCCCGCCGAGCCCCTGCACGGCCCGCCCGGCGACGAACAGCCACATGCTGCCCGCGGTCCCGGCCAGCACGAGCCCCGCCGCGAACGCCCCGATGCCCGCCCCGAGCGGCCCCAGCGGTCCTCGCCGGTCGCCCCACTGACCGGCGAGGACCATGCCGAAGAGGCTGGTGGTGAAGTAACTGGAGAAGGCGAAGGCGTACAGCGACACGCCGTTCAGCTCGCGCGCGGCGACGGGCATGGCCGTGCCGACGGCGGTGGCCTCGAAGGCGATGAGCAGGACGACGGTGACGATCCCGACGCTCAGCGCCCGATACGTCCGCCCGAGCACGCCGTCTGCGGGGACGGGGTCCAGGGCGTGGTCCGGGGCGGGGGCTGCGGGGTCGGTCATGGGGACCAGAGTAAGGGGCGTCCCCCGGTCTGACGCCTGTCAAAAGACGGGGCCCGCCCTCGGCCCTTGGTCGTACGCCCTGGCGCTCCGCGTGAACGCCGTATGGCAGTCACATTGCACCCCGCCCGCATCCCTTGAGCCGCCGCACACACCCCCGTACGGTCGTCATCAGTCACCACCGCACCACACCCCGCACCACACCTTGGCCGTGTGCCCGAGTGGCTTAGGGATTCGCCTGCAAAGCGAAGCACACCGGTTCAATTCCGGTCACGGCCTCCACGCAAGAGGCGCCCCCGCAACACCGGGGGCGCCTTTTCACGTCTGGGGATGCGCCCGCTTCTTCATGATCCAGAGTCCCGCGCGGCGCCCGCCTTCGCATGGGTACACCTGTGATCTCGCGGACGGAAACGCTACGTTGAGGCGCACAGGACCAGCAGGGGGAAGGCACTCGCGCATGGCATGGGACGAATGGGAGCAGCTCAAGTCCGCGGCGGCGGAGCGGCAATCCACACATATGCGCCTGAACGGCATCCCGGCGGACCCCGGCGGGTCCGGCCCCAGCTCCTACGGTGACCTCAAAGTCGACAACAAGGACCTGATCTCCGTCGGAAACGCGGCCCGCGCGCTCCACAAGGACTTCGCAGACGCCGGCGACAAGGCGCGGCTGTCCTCCATGCGGGTCGTGGACAGCATGAAGAAGTCCGACGGGTTCGAGCTGGGCGAAGCCATCGATCACGTCGCCGTCCACTGGGTCGACCAAGTGCAGTCCCTGCTCGACGCCACCGCCCACATCGCGAACCACCTGCACGTCACCCAGAGCACCCACGCCAAGGACGAGGTGTACATCGAGGGCGTGATCAGCGGCATCGCGACGCTCGACAAGGGCTTCGACGAGAGGACCACGGGCAAGTAATGGACCTCGACGCGCTGCGCCATCTCGACTTCTCCAAGCTCGATGACGCCATCGACCGCTGGGAGCAGCTCACCAAGGACCTCGAAGCCCTCGCCAAGGACGCCCGGACGAACCTGAAGAAGAAGGCCGACGCCGCGAACTGGGCCGGGATCAACGCCACCGTCACCCGTGAGTTCGTGGACAAGACCGCGGGCGAGTTCGACGACGCGCACACCCAGGCCCGGACCGTCACCAACATCATCAAGGACACGCGCGGCGAACTCGCCACGTACAAGCATCAGGTGAACGCCCTCATCCAGAACGCCACGAACTACACGGTCGTGGACAAGGGCGGCGGCTCCTTCACGGTGATCCCGAACCCGACGACCGACCCGGACGGGGCGGCGAAGGGCGCCACCGGCCTGCGGGACGACATCGAGGCCGTCCTGAAGAAGGCCACCGAGAGCGACACCACCGCCTCCAAGGCCCTGCGCATGGTCGTGGATCACGCCGAGTACGGCTTCTCCGACGCCAGTTACAAGGACCGCGACGAAGCGGCGGACGCGATCAAGGCGGCGGAAGAGGCGGCCAAGACGGTACGCAAGAACCCGCACGACGTCTCCAACACGGAACTCGCGTCGCTCAACGCCGACTTGGCGAAGTACAAGAACGACCCTCTGTTCGCCGAGCAGTTCGCGATCGACGCCGGACCCAAGAAGGTGCTGTCCTTCTACGCCGGGATCGCGGACCCGTACGGCGTCACGTACGACCCCCGTCGCGGCGAGGAGGCCAAGCAGCTCCAGAAGAATCTGGGCATCACCCTGGGCACGGCCACTCTCTCCGACAGCGCCGGCATGCGCGGGTGGGAGAAGCAGGTGATCTCCCTGGGCGGCCAGGAACTCGACACCGACGACGCGAACAATCCGCGCGGCTTCGCCGTCATGAGCAACCTCATGCGCTTCGGCGACTACGACGACCAGTTCCTGAACGACTACGGCGACAAGCTGCTCGCGTACGACAAGGAACGCAACGTCAAGGACCTCAACCCCTGGATCAACAACTGGAATCAGGGCGATCTGGACTACTGGGACAAGAACGACCGCGGGCGTGACCCTGTCACCGGGTTCCTCCAGGCTCTGGGCCACAACCCGGACGCCGCCACCCAGTTCTTCCAGCAGCCGGACGGCGCGGGCGCAAGCGTCAACAAGGACTCCGAGGTCAACGGACATCTCAAGTACCTGACGCAGGACCGCATCTGGGCCGCGGACGCCACCCTTGACGGCGACCGCAAGTTCGTGGCCGGCCACGACGCGCTCGGCCACGCCATCGAGGCGGCGACGACCGGTCAGGCGTACGACGCCGACGCGAAGGCCGTTCAGGGCGGCGACCGGCGCACAGCGGCCACCGCCGGGGTGATGGAGCAGGTCGCGTACCTGTACGGGAGCGAGGACGGCCCGGAGATGCTGCACAAGCAGCCTGAACTGGCCGACAGCCTGGGCAAGGCCGCGGGTGCCTACATCGACGACATCGATTACGCGCTCTCGGGCGTCGGGGACCACCAACTGGACGCGGACACGTTCCCGCCCAAGTACGCGGGCCGCGCCGAGTTCACCAACCAGGGCGCGATCAACTTCCTCAGCGTCCTCGGCCAGGACGAGAACTCCCACCGCGCGGTCACCGCGGCACAGCACCTGTACACGCTGAGTGCCCTCGACCACTATCCGGCGACCAGCGACGCGAACCTGGAGCGGGCGCACGACGCCCTCACCACCGGCGCCCAGGCCCGGGGCATCCTCGACAACTCGCGTGTCGAACAGGCCGAGACCACGTACAAGGCGGACGCCGAAGAGGCCAACAAGTCCCTGGGCCGCTCCGCGGACTGGATCAAGCTGGGCGCCGGAGCGGTCGTCGGCGGCGGCATCGCCGCCGTCCCGCTCCCCGGCTCCACAGCGGCGGCCGTCGTGATCGCCCCGCTCGCGGCGGACACGGTCGGCGAGGCGGTGAACACGTTCATCGGCCAAGAGGTCGACAAGGGCGTGGACGCGCGGGAACAGGACCCGACGAAGCAGGCGCAGATGACGAGCAGCGACTTCTATCGTAAAGGCACCGATCAGCTCGGGTCGGTGTACAGCGATTACGTCGACCATAACAAATCGTCGGCCAATTATTTCGACAAGAACAACTGGTCACAGGACATCAAGACCTCTTATCTCGGTATCGGCTCGCAGGAGAACAATTACCGCGGGCGCGCACCGTACAAGGACTGAGACGTGCATCAGAACTGGACATCTCGGAGATTCCTTCGCTCCCCCTGGGTGCTGCTCGGCATTTCGCTCCTCACCCTAGGGATGACGGCGTGCGACGCAGAAAAGAAGTCGGGCGCGAGCGAGGAAGAGGGTCGCACGGCGGCACAGGTCTGCGACGGCACGCTCGGCCCGGCCGGGGCGGTGGCACTGGAACGGCTTTCGGGAGTGAAGAAGTTCCGGGAAAGCCAAGGGAAGAAGGACACGGGGGTTCCGTACACCTTCCGACTCAAGACCGCTGCGGCGACCCTTCAGGAACCGCCGACCAAGCGCAACGACTGCTGGGTCTATGAACAGAAGGACACCAGAGGCTATCCGGTCATCACCGTGGATTTCTCCGCTGCGAAGACCGGTCGCTCGGGCAAGGGGACGGCCTCTCGGCAGGACCGCACGATCTATCCGATCGGCCTCTACGCGGCGTCCCGCGAAAGCCGAAGCGCCACCCTGACCTTCTCCTGTCCCTCCCTGAAAGACACGCCCTATGTCAACGCCGAACTTTTCTCCTTGGTGAATCAGCTCTCCCCCAAGGGCACCGAACGCGACGCCATGACCATCCTCAACGACATGTCCCGCGCCATGGCGAAACAACTCGGCTGCGCGGCGGAAGCATCCCTCCCGGAGAAGCTCCCGCAAGGGCAACCCCTGCCCCGCAGCACCCCGAACAAGGCGTGAGCCCGGGCGCCTGGACTTGCGCACCTCTCAGGCGGCACGCCTCACCGCCGAGAGACAAGGCGCCGCCCCCTGCCCCTGGCGCCCCATCGACACATCCCCGCCAGGGGTCAGCGCTGCCCCTGCCCTGGCCGGCCTTCCGGAGGGGGCGGACCGCCGTACGGCTGCTGCGGCGGCGCGGCGTGGTACGGGTTCGGCTGCGCATAGCTCTGCGGCGCGGTGTACGGGGCCGGAGGCTGCGGGGCCTGCCCGCTCCGGCGGCGCCTGCGGACCCCCACGACCGCGAGCCCAGCCAAGGCCAGCACGATGACGCCCCCTCCAACGGCCTGCCAGAGCACGGAATCCCCCTCACCGGAAGACGCCCCCGCACCAGCGGCCCCGCCCCGCTCCCCGCCCACGCTCCCGGCCGACGCAGCCACCGGATAATCCGCCATCGGGAACTTACCGGCCGGGCCCGGATCACCCGGCGTCTTCAACGCGATACGCGGCCGGACCGCGCCGAAGCCGACGTAATCGCTGCGTTTGGCGGCCTGGTCCGTGACGCCGCCGATCGTGTTCAGCATGACCCGCAGCACTTGGTTGTTCGTCCACTGCGGGTGCTGCGACCAGATCAGCGCCGCGCTCGCCGAGGCCAGGGCGGTGGCATCGCTGGTGCCGTGGCTCTTGCAGTACCCCGTCTTCCCTCCACAGGCGTGGACGATGTCCTTGCCCGGGGCGGCCATGTCGACCTGTGGCCCGTGTTCGGACTCGCTGGTGCGGCGGCCGTTCTTGTCGATCGCGGCAACCCCTACGACGCCCGGTGTCGCCGCCGGGTAGAGCACTCGGTTCGTCGTCGCCCCGTCGTTCCCGACACCGGCGAAGACGAGCGCGCCCTTCTGGAGCGCGTACTTCACGGAGTCCGCCAGATCCTGTGTACCCCTCGGCGCGGCCTGGGAGATGTTGATGACCTTCGCCCCATGGTCGGCGGCGAACCTGATCCCCGTGGCCATCGCTTTGAACAGCAGGGCGTCCGCCGATGCCTGGTTGTTGGCCTTCTCCGCGTTGGGCAGCCGCACCGGAAGCACCTTGGCCCCCGGGGCGAGCCCGAACGCGCCCTGGCCGCCGTTGCCGTGGCCGATGCCCGCGATCATGCCCGCGATGCCGGTGCCGTGACCGTCGTAGTCCGTCCGTTCGTCACCCTGCTGCCCGGGGGCGAGGTCCTCGCCGGGGAGGACCTGACCGCGCAGATCCGGGTGGTCTGCGTTCACGCCGGTGTCGATCACCGCGACGGTGACGCCCTTGCCCGTGCTCGTCCGCCACATCTGGTCAGCCTTCATGGCGTCCAGATGCCACTGCTGAGCGCGGAACGAGTCGGCGTACGCGGGTGCCGCTGCCGCCACCCCCGCCAGTACCAGCGCGAGCGCCCCCGCGTAGGCGCCGCCGCCGTGCTTGTGACGGAGACTGCGGATCCGCATGCCTACCTCAAGTTCTGTGTGACGAGTACGGGCCTTGCTCGGGGCGCGGCGGCGCCGGGTAGGGGGCGCCCGGACCAGGCGGTTGCGCATCGAATGAGGATCGGACCGGGGGCTGCCTGCTGGCTCGGCGCCTGCGAGCGACGAAGCAGCCCACGCCGAACAGCGCAGCGAGGCCCGCTCCGAGGCCGGCCCACAGCCCTGGGCCGCCGATCTGCGTCGGCTCCTTCAAGCCCGACGACTGCACATCGCGGCCAAGCGGCGGCTTCGCCGCGTCGGCGGAGGAGGAACCGGCGCGAGGAGCGCGGTGATCCGCCATGGGGAACTTGCCCGCCGGGCCCGGGTCACCAGGGTTCGTCAGGGCGATGCGCGGACGCACGATCCCGTACCCGATGGAGTCGTTGCGCTTCGCACCGTCCGTCGGACCACCGATCGTGTTCAGCATGACCCGAAGTACCTGATTGTTCGTCCAGTCAGGGTGCTTGGACCAGATCAGCGCCGCGCTCGCCGAGGCCAGCGCCGTCGCGTCACTCGTGCCTCGCGTCTTGCACAGACCGGTCTTTCCGCCGCAGGCGTGCACCATCTCGTCGCCGGGGGCAGCCACGTCGACCTGCTTGCCGTGAGTGGACCACGGCGCGGCATGCAGGTCCTTGCCAATGGCTCCCACGCCGACGACACCGGGCGTAGCAGCCGGGAAGCCGAGCTTGTCGCCCTTGTCGCCGTTGTTGCCCACGGCCGCGAAGACCAGGGAGCCCTTCTTGAGGGCATAGGCCACCGCGGCCGCGAGCTTCTTGAACTCCGTGGCTTTGCCGGTGGCGCCCTGGGAGACGTTGATGATCTTTGTTCCCTGGTCCGCCGCGTACCGGATGGCCTGGGCGGCCGCCGTGTCGAACTTGGCGTTCGCCTCCCAGACGTTCGCCGCCTTCGTCGTGTCGGGGAGTCGGATCGGGAGGATCCTGGCGCCGGGAGCGAGGCCGTAGGCGCCCTGACCGCCACCGTACGCGCCCGTCCCCGCGATCAGACCGGCCATCCCCGTGCCGTGACCGTCCAGATCGGTATGGGCGTCGCCGGGCTCGTCCGTAGCCAGGTCCTTCCCCGGCAGGACGCGCCCCCGGAGATCGGGGTTGGAAGCGTCGACACCCGTGTCGACCAGCCCCACGGTGATGCCCTCGCCCTTGCTCGTCGTCCACATGTTCTCGGCCTGCATGGCATCGAGGAACCACTGCCGGGAACGGGTCGAAGCGGCTTCCGCCGTCGGCGTTGCCGTCGCCGCCACGAGCGCGGCGAACAGAGCGATGACGGCGACGCGGGTCGGCATGTGGTCTCGGGTACGGGACGGCACGCGGCCCTCAGCGCCGATCATGGTCGGGCTGCTGGCCCGGGGGCGGCGGTCCGTACGGCTGCTGCGGCGGATACGGGGGCTGGTTGCCGTAGGGCTGCTGAGCGCCGTACGGGGGCTGGGGGTAGCCCTGTTGGGGTGCGTACGGGGATGCCGCTGCGGCCTCACGGTCGTTCTGACGGCGCTTACGCATCACCAGCACACCGAACGCACCGATCAACACCACCACTACACCCGCGCCAACTCCCTTCCACACCCAGGAGTTACCGGCATCCGAAGAGGCGGAGGAATCCGCCGGCATGGCACCCGTCGCCCTCGACGGCTCACCCGACGGCGACTTCCCAGCCGCCGCCACCGGATAATCCGCCATCGGGAACTTACCCGCCGGGCCCGGATCCCCCGGCGACTTCAACGCAATACGCGGACGCACAATCCCGTACCCGATCCCGTCGTTCCGCTTCGCGCCATCCTCCGGCCCGCCGATCGTGTTCAGCATGACCCGCAGCACCTGATTGTTCGTCCAGTCAGGATGCTTCGACCAGATCAAAGCCGCACTCGCCGAGGCCAACGCCGTCGCGTCACTCGTGCCGTGCGTCTTGCAGAGCCCGGTCTTGCCGCCGCAGGCGTGCACCATCTCGTCGCCGGGGGCCGCGATGTCCACCTGGGGGCCGTGCTGAGACTCGGGCGTCTTGCTGAGGTCCTTGCCGACAGCTCCTACGCCGACGACCCCCGGGGTGCCGGACGGATACTGCACCAAGTTGCTGCCGTTACCGCTGTTGCCGACTCCGGCGAAGATCAGGGAGCCCTTGCGCAGGGCGTAGTCGACCGCCGCGGTCAGTTGCGCGGAGGTGGTCTGGACGCCCT
Source organism: Streptomyces sp. NPDC107550 (assembly GCF_055639095.1). Classification (NCBI taxonomy): domain Bacteria; kingdom Bacillati; phylum Actinomycetota; class Actinomycetes; order Kitasatosporales; family Streptomycetaceae; genus Streptomyces; species Streptomyces sp. NPDC107550. The sequence continues at coordinate 105,107 of NZ_JBVKBC010000007.1, read as the reverse complement.
GAGAGATGTTGATGACCTTGGCGCCCTGGTCCGCGGCGTACCGGACCCCGGTGGCAGCGGCCTTCAGAAACTCAGCGTCGGCGGCGGCACCGTTGTTCGCTTTCTCGCCGTCCGGCAGACGGATCGGCAGGATCTTCGCGCCCGGCGCGAGCCCGAACGCCCCCTGTCCCCCGCCATAGGCGCCCGTGCCGGCGATCAGTCCCGCCATGCCCGTGCCGTGGCCGTCGTAATCGGTGTGCGCGTCACCCGTCAGTCCTGTGGCCAGGTCCTTGCCGGGAAGGACACGGCCCTTGAGGTCAGGGTTGTCCGGGTCCACGCCGGTGTCGATGACGGCGACCGTCACCCCCTCACCCGTACTCGACTTCCACATGCTGTCGGCTCGCATGACATCGAGGAACCACTGCTGGGATCGGGTGGTCTCTGCGTAGGCCGGTGATGCGGCCGTGCCCACCAGCAGCAGGCCGAGGAACGCCGCAGCGGCCGCGCCGCGGCGCCTTGGACGGGTGCTGATGGGGGGCATGCGCTACCTCTCGCTGTTGTTCTCTGCGTCTTCGACGACCTTGGGGACGTTGCGCCGGTCGTCCGGTCGCCAGGTCTGCTCGTCCTCGGTCACGTAGTCGGGCCGCTCACTGCGCTCCTCGTCTCGCGGGGAGCCGGGACGGGCGCCGCGCGGCGCGGCGCCGCCTGGCTGCTGCCGTCCGCTGCGCCGCGTCTCCTCTGCCTCATCGACGGCACCGCCCTGCTGACCGCGTACGAGTCCGGTCCCGCCCGGGCTGAACGAGCGCTGGTTCGCCCGGTTCTGCCGCTGTGCACGGCCCCCGACGATTCCGCCCTCGGCTCGGCCGGCCTGGGCCCCGGCGCCAGAACGCCCCGTAGCGGACCGGCCGGGCCTTCCACCCGTCATTCCTTGTGCGGCGGTCCCCGCTCGGCCGGCGCTACCGCCCGCGCCGCGAGCCGCACCCGTGGCCCCGCCGCGACCAGCAGCGGCGCCTTCACCGCCCATGACGGTGCCACGCGGAATGCCGGTCTGCTTCCCGGTGACGGGCTGTGGGCGGCCACCCGTCACCCCGCCGGCCGCAGGACCGCGTCCGACCGCGCCCGGGCCCCCGGCCCTCCCCGTGGCCGAGCCGCTTTGGCCGGGCATCACCGTGCCGCGCGGACCTGAGGTGCTCGGCCGACCGTTGGTCCCGGCGGCGGACGCCCCCGCGCGCGCTTGGCCGCCACCCCCACCCGCCACGGGAGCGGTGCCACGCGCGGTGCCCGCGATGGGGCTCGTGCTCCGGCCGCCTCCGGTGCCGTAAGCGACCGGAGGGATCATGCCCGGCGCCGGAGTGACCGCCTGCCCGGGCGAGGGAACCGAGGGAGCCGGGCCGCCTGTGGCCGGGCCCGAAGGCCTGGCGGTCTCCGGCGGAGCCGTCACGGAGTCGATCTCCGTGGCAGTGGGCGCGTCCGGCGGGGCGGAACCCACGGACGGAGGCGTGAGGTCTCCGTGTGACGGAACAGGGCCCACCTGGGGAGGCGGGCCGGCCACGGCCCGCCCCTCGCTTCCCGCCGGTGCGGCATGGGCACTGCTCTCCCCGCCGCCGGGCCCGCCCGTGACGGACGGGGTACGGCCGGTGGCCGGCCCGTGCGCCACGGTCCCTGTACCGGGACGCTGGACATCGCCACCGCTGTCGATCTTCGCCCGGTCGGGGTCCTGAATGGCCGTGGGCGGCGGCGGGAACTTCAAGAGGTCCGGCTTGCGGGCCGCCGCCATCTGGGAGGTGGACAGCGAGTACGCCTGGCCGAGCTTGTCCAGCTCGTCGGCGGTCTGCTGACGGACCGCCATGTTCTTCGAGAGGATCGTCTGAGCGTCCGGGTCGTTGTGCGCCGACCGGGCCGCGTCGATGTTGGCGTCCACGTTCTTGTCGCGCGGCACCGAGGTCTTGGCCTTGCTGATGGCCTGAGCGGCATGGCCGAGCCAGGTCGAGGAGTCCTGACTGTAATCGCCCAGCGCCACGGTGGTCGTAGCCAGCTTGCCCGCCCACTGACGGAACGAGTCGGCCCCCTCGCCCTTCCAAGTGACCCACTGAGGGCGCACTTTGAGTTCGTCGGCGATGCTGTGGATCTCCTTGGCCGCCGCGGCCAGCCTGTCCGCCGCCCCCTGCACGGTCTCGGCATCCGCCTCGTCGAGCCAGGCCAGCATCTGCTCATGAGTCATGCCGTCGAAAGACGTCTTCTTCTGTCCAGCCATCACGCACTCCCGCCCGTGTAACCCCCGCCGGCGCTCTTCCTCTGCGCATCGGCCGGGCCTTCGGCGTTCTTCGGCTGCCCGCCCGTGTCCTGCGTGTCCGCCTCGGGGACGTACTCCCCGCCGTAATGCCGTGTCGTCTCCGCGCTGATGGCCGCCATGCGGCGGCGCACGTCCAGGTCGACGTTCTCGTAGCCCTTGTGAGAGGCCATGACCGCGATGCCCATGGCCTCGATGGAGTCGGAGAGGACCTTCGAGAGGTTCTCCAAGTCCGTGATGACGGTGTCGTACTGGGTGTAGAGGCCGTCCGCCTCGTGCCACCCCTTGTGGCCGCCACCGAACTTGGCGCGCACCAGGACACCCTCGCTGACCTTTTCCGGGCCGGCCGGAGACGCTTTCAGGTCCTTGATCAGTTGTTCCACCCGCTGCTGGAACTTCGTGAACGACTCGAGTTCCGTGACCAGGTCACCGACCGCGCCCTGCGCCACGCCGATGACCGCTCCGACCCAGCCTCCGAGGCCGGTCGAGCCGTCGGTCTTTTCTTCCGCCATCGTGTTCGTCCTCCCCGTGCCCCCGTATGCCCCCGTACTGCCCCCGTCGCAGCCGAAGTCGTCCCAACTTTAGCGACGGACACTGACAGTTCACAGTCGCCCCAGGGCGGAGACAACTCACATCAGGTCACAGAACGCCACCGGGTGTAACAGTTCCCGGTGTCACGCCGGCTGGTCGGAGGCGTCGGTGACCGTGGCGGCCTGGGGGCGGATCGGGAGGCGGTTGACGGGGCGGCCGGTCGCGGCGCGCACCGCGGAGGCGACCGCCGCCGGGGCCGCGACGACGGGCGCCGCGCTCACGGCCTTCGCGCCGAACGGGGCCACGACGTCCCGCTCCTCGACCAGCTTGACGATGCGGATGTCGGGGGCGTCCAGCGAGGTCGGCAGCGCGTAACCGGTGAGGTCGGGGCGGCGGACGATGCCCTTGGGGGTGCGCAGGTTCTCGGTGAGCGCCGCTCCCACGCCCTGCGTGACGCCCGCCTCGATGCGCGCGGCGAGCCGGCCCGGGTTGAGGACGCGGCCGACGTCCTGGGCGACGGCGAGTTCGACGACGCGTACGGAGCCGATCTCGATGTCGACGTCCACGACCGCGCGGATCGCGCAGAACGCGAGGCCCACGAACGCGTCGCCCTGCCCGTCCGCGTCCAACGGCTCGGTGGGGTGCGGCCGGCACTGCGCCGTCGCCCACAACTCCTTGCCCTCCATGGCCTCTTGGACCGTGGTGGAGAGCACACCGTCGTACGAGGTGATCTTGCCGTCGGCGATCTGGAGCAGCTCGGTGGACATGCCGAACTTGTGGGCCAGCGGCTGGAGAAGCTGCGTACGGACCATCTTCGCGGCCCGTTCCACCGCGCCGCCCGACACCCAGGTGTGGCGCCCCCGGCAGCCGGGCCCCGCGGGCGGCTGGTCGGTGTCGACCGGGGCCACGTGGACCTCGTCGACGCCCAGGGTGTCCTGCACGATCTGGCGGGCGAGCGTGCTGAAGCCCTGGCCGGTCTCGACGGCCGCGCAGATGACGGTGGCGACGCCGTCGTGGACCTTGACGGTGGCCGTGGAGACCTCGTCGGCGCCCTCGGCGCCCAGCATGTGCACCATGCCGATGCCGTAGCCGACGCCCCGGCGCACCGCGCCCGGCTCGCCCGCGCCCTCGGGCCCGCCCGGCAGCAGCCACTGATCGGCGGGGGTGTCCTTGGGCAGCGCGGGCAGCGGGAACTCCCGTACGGCGTCAAGGAGTTCGGCGACGGGCGCCGGGCAGGTGACGGTCTGGCCCGTGGGCAGGACGTCGCCGGTCGCCAGCACGTTACGCATGCGCAACTCGGCGGGATCCAGGCCGAGTTTCTTCGCCAGCTTGTCCATCTGCGCCTCGTGCGCGGCGCACACCTGGAGCGCGCCCTCACCCCGTACGTGCCCGGACGGCGGGTTGTTGGTGCGCACGGCCCAGCCCTCGATGGACGCGTGCGGCACGACGTACGGGCCGCAGGCGAAGGCGACGGCCGCCGCGAGGGCGTCCGAGGACGTGTCCGCGTACGCGCCGCCGTCGAGCAGGATCTGCGCCTCCACCTTCACCAACTTCCCTTCCGCGTCCGCGTGATGGCGGTAGCGCAGCAGAGTCGGGTGGCGGTGCGGGTGGCCGAGGAAGGACTCCTCGCGGGTGGCGGTGAGCTTGACCGGGCAGCCGGTGCGCAGCGCGAGCAGACCGAGCGGCAGATGGAAGCTCGGGTCCTCGCGGTCGGCCGTCGCGCCGGGCACGCCGGTGACGACGACCTTGACGCGCTCGGGCTCCAACCCGTAGCGCGCGGCGGCGAGATCGCGGTCGCCGTGCGGGTCGGTGGACGCGATGTACAGCTCGACGCCGCCGTCGGGCCGGGGCACGGCGAGACCGGCCTCGGCGCCGATGGGCGCGGGGTCCTGGCGGCCGATGCGGTACAGGCCCTCGACGATCACCTCGCCGGTCGCCGCGGTGTCGCCGTGGCGCAGCGGGATGTGCCGGATCAGGTTGCCGTCCGGGTGCAGCGGCTCCGCGCCGAACGACTGCTCGGGGTCGGTGACCGGCTCCAGGACCTCGTACTCGACGACGATCGCCGCCGCCGCCATCCGCGCGGTGTCCGGGTGGTCGGCGGCCACGGCGGCGAGGGCCTCGCCGTGGTGGCGTACGACGTCGGAGGCGAACACCGGGCGGTCCGCCGTGCGGTGGCCGGGCAGCGGCCCGCCGGGCACGTCCTCGTGCGTGACGACCGCGCGCACGCCGGGCATCTCACGCGCGTGGGTGGTGTCGATGGAGACCACGCGCGCGTGGGCGTGCGGGGAACGCAAAATCGCCGCCCACAGCAGGCCCTCGGCCCACAGGTCGGAGGCGTACGGGAAGGTGCCCTCCGCCTTCGCGCGCGCGTGCGTCGACGGCAGGGTCGTGCCGAGGCCGTGCGGCAGCGGCTCAGGTTCGGCGACGGCGGGGGCCGCGGGGGCCTCGGTCGTCTCGTTGCTCACGCGTCCTCGCCTCCGTTCGGGAAGGTGTGCGGGCCCGGGTGGTCCTGCGGCCGTGCCGGGTCCCTTGCCGGGTCCTGTGCCGGGTCGTACGGGGGTGCCTGCCCCGGCGTGATCCTCGGGAACTCCCGCGTCTTCTCGAAGCCCTGGGGGTCCGGGTCATGCGGCTCGTGGGGCATCTGCGGCTCGTGGGGCGCCTGGGGGGCGTGGGGCACCTGAGGGTCGTGGGGCGTGTGAGCGTCCGGCGGGAGCTGGAAGTCGTGCGGGGTCGGGAAGTCGTGCGGGCCCGGGAACGCGCCCTGCCCGGGGTACGGCTGCTGCTCCCCGTACGCGTGGGGCTCCTGGTACGCAGGGGTCTCCTGGTACGGCTGGGCCTCCGCGTGGGGCTCGTACGCCGGGGACTCCTCGTACGGCTGCGGCTGCGGCTGCGGCTGCTCGTAGGGCTGGGACTCCTCGTACGGCTGCGACTGCTGCCGCGGCTGCTCGTACGACGGCGGCTGGTCCGCGGTCTGGCCCTCCTGGGCGGCGCCCTGCGTGCCACGCGTGCGGGGCGAGCGGAACGCCTCGCCGAGCGCCGGGCCCGCCTGATGCGGGATGCGGCCCTCGGCGCCGGAGCTTTCCGTGCCCTCGCCGGGCCGCGCGGAGGTCTCCGTGGTCTCCTCGGACGCCGACTGCGCCGACGCGCGCCGCTCCCCCGCGACCTGCCGTACGGCGTCGAGCACGCCCCGGTAGCCGGAGCAGCGGCAGAGGTTGCCGCACAGGGCCTGGCGGGTCTCCAGGTCGGTCGGGTCCGGGTTGCCTTCGAGGAGGTCGTGCACGGTCATCGCCATGCCGGGCACGCAGAAACCGCACTGCACCGCGCCGCACTCGGCCAGCGCGCGCTGCACGTCGGAGGGCCGGCCGTCCTCGGCCAGACCCTCGACCGTACGGACCTCGCTGCCGGCGGTGGTCGCCGCCGGAACCAGGCAGGAGGCTACGAGACGGCCGTCCACCTGCACGTTGCACGCGCCGCACTCGCCCTGCGAGCAGCCGTCCTTGGCACCGGCGAGGCCGAGGCGCTCACGCAGTACGTACAGCAGCGACTCGCCGATCCAGGCGTCCGTGACGGGGCGGTCCGAGCCGTTGACCCGCAGGACGTAGCTCATGAGCGGCTGGTCGTCGTGGAGGAACGTGGGGGCGGGCTCAGCGGTTTCGCCGGTGGCGGTGGTTTCGGGGGTGGCGGTGGTTTCGCCGGTGGCGGTGGTTTCGCTTGTTTCGGGTGCCTCGGGGGTGGCGGGGGCGTCCTTGGCTTCCGTCGCGTCGGCGGGGGCTTCGGCGGGCTCGGGCACGTCCGTCGCCTCGGGCGCTTCCGTCGCCTCGGGCTGGTCGGGCTCGTCGGCGGGGGTTTCCTCGGTCGTTTCGGCGTCCGCCGGGGCTGCCTCGGCTTCCGCAGGGGCGTCCGGGGCGGCTTCCGGCGCCGGTGCCTCAGCCTCCTGCGCCGGTTCCGGAGCGGCCTCGCTGACGGCTTCGGGCGCCGCGGAGGCATCCGGCAGCGCCGCGGCTTCGGCCCCCGGGACGGATTCCGCCACCGGCTCGGGCGCCGGCTCCACGACCGGCTCCGCGACGGGCTCCGCCGCCGGTTCCGCCGCGTCCCGCGCCCACGCCTCCGAGGCCCAGGGCGCCGGAGCGCCCCCGGGCAGCGTGGCGGGCGGCGTCCGGTCGCCCCAGTGCGCGGCCAGCGCCGACGTGGTGAACTCCCCCGACTCGTCGGGCAGTTCGCTCTCGGCCAGCGGGATCGACCAGGGCGCCGCCTGCTGCGGCTCCACCGGCGGGTGCCCGGCCTGCGGGTGCGCCACATGCGCCGCCTGCTCGCCCTGCGGGTGCTGGGCCTGCGGGTGCTCGAACGGCGAGTGCTCACCCTGAGGATGCTGGCCCTGCGCCTGCTCGACCGGCGGGTGCTGGCCCTGAGGGTGCTGGCCCTGCGGGTGCTCGAACGGCGAGTGCTCCGCATGGGAGTGCCCGCCCGCGCCGGTCAGTTCCGGCGGGAGCATCCAGACCCCGGTGGCCGCCGGATCGGTGGCGGCGGCACCGGTGGCCGGGCTCACCGTTATCTGCGGCGGCACATAGCCGTGGCCGGGCGCGGCGAGGGGCGCCTCGTCGGGGAAGCCCTCGGGCGGCAACTGGACGAAGGCGGTGGCATCGGAGTCGTATTCGCCGCGCGGCACCGGCTGCCAGCCGTCAGGGCCGGGACCGGGGCCAGGACCGGGACCGGTCTCTCCGCCCGAACCGTGGTACTCGTTCGTCACGACAGCGCCCTCCCAAGTGCACGTCGGGCCAGCACGGCGACGGTGCGCCGCAGATGCAGTACGGCGGGCGGCAGCGTCTCCTGGGTGCCGTCCGGGGCCGGGGCGGGGTCGGGGATGCAGGCGGCGGCGACGTACTCGCCGAACGCCCGCACCGCCTCCGGTACGAGCGCGCCGCGCTCGCCGTCCCAGTCGATGAGCGAGGCGACCCAGCTCTCGGCCTCCAGGGGCCGCAGCGGCATCGGCGCGATGGCGCCGACCGCGCAGCGCACCCCGCGCCTGGCCGGGTCGAGGACGAGAGCGACGGACGCCATCGCGCGGCCGGGGCCGGTGCGTCCGGTCGCCTTGAGGAAGACCTGCGGGGCGTGCAGCAGCGGCACGCGGACGAAGCCGATCAGCTCGCCGGGGCGCAGCATCTCCATGCCGGCGAGCAGGTGCGAGACGGGGACCTCGCGGCGGGCGCCGCCGGGCCCGGCGATGATCAGGGTGGCGTCGAGGGCGGCGAGGACGGGCAGCGAGTCGTTGGTGGGGGCGGCGGAGGCGATGTTGCCGCCGAGGGTGCCCGCGTTGCGGATCTGGGGCGGGCCCGCCGCGCGCGCGGAGGCGGCGAGCGCGGGCATGAGGGCGGCGAAGTCGGGGCGGCCCATGCGGGCGTGGGTGAGTCCGGCGCCGAGCAGCGCGTGGCCGTCCTGGTACTGCCAGCCGCGGATCTCGCTGATCCGGCCGAGGCCGACGAGGGCGGCGGGGCGGAGTTGACCCGCGTTGACCTGGGCCATGAGGTCGGTGCCGCCGGCCACGGGCACGGCTGCGGGCAGGGCGGCGAGCGCCGCGACCGCCTCGTCCAGCGAACCCGGAAGTACCGCGGCCTGTGTCGCCTGCGGTGCGTGCGTGGTCAAACCGGCTGCCCCTTCCCGATGCCCGGCCGCGCGCCCGGTGGACCCGGTGATCACCCCTAGTCGGCGCGGCCGTGTGTGGCCTGCCGTCCTGTCGCGTGACCGCCGTTACCGCCGTTACGCCTGTTCCGCCGTACGGTACGTGCTGACAGGCCGGACGTGGCAACTCTGGCACATTCTCCCAGGTGCCCGGAGAGGGGGTCCGGTAGGAGGCATTCGCCCCTTCCACCTGGGAGATGACCTCATGGGCGGCACATCTGCATTGAGGGCGAATTGGCACTCTTCGGCGATGTATGCGGTGACGTACGCGGGAAATAAGTGCCGGTCGCGGGCGCGGGGCGGGCGGCTTACGCGCGCGGGGAGGCACGCCGGGCTTCCCGCTCCCGGGGGACACGCCGCGCGCCCGCCGGACTCACACGTTCGGGGGTGCCCCTTCGATCGGGCGTCCGAGCAGCCCGGGGCGCCGCTGCCAGGGCAACGGGCCTGTGGGCGGGCGGTAGTCGACGCCGAGCGCGTCGAGCCGCCGGTAGTGGCCCTCCATGCGGCGCGTGAAGTCGGCGTAGTCGCGGGCGGCGGGCCGGGGCAGTTCGCTCCAGGCGACCTCGCTGAACGCGGCGAGGCGCGGGAACGCCTGGTAGTCGACGCGCCGGGCGTCCTCCATGACCTCGGTCCACAGGTTGGCCTGGGTGCCGAGGACGTGCCGGGCCTCATCGGGCGTCAACTCGGGCGGTACGGGCTCGAACCGGTAGACGTCCTCCAGGGTGCGGACGTAGCCGATGGGGACGGGCTCGTCGTCGCCGGGTGCCTGCCGGTGGTCGAGGTAGACCTGCTGCTCGGGGCACATGACGACGTCGTGTCCCGCACGGGCGGCGGTGATGCCGCCCGCGTAGCCGCGCCAGGAGGAGACGGCGGCGCCGGGCGCGAGGCCGCCCTGGAGGATCTCGTCCCAGCCGATGAGCCGGCGGCCGCGCGCGGCGAGCCAGGTGTCGAAGTGCCGGATGAACCAGGACTGCAGCTCGTCCTCGTCCTTCAGGCCGAGTTCGGCTATGCGGGCCTGGGCGGCCGGGGACGCCTTCCACTGGTCCTTGGGGCACTCGTCGCCGCCGATGTGGACGAACGGCGAGGTCTCGGCGGGGAACAGGCCGAGGAGTTCCTCGAAGACGCCCTCGTAGAACCGGAGCACGTTGTCAGTGGGGGCGAGTACGTTCGGATTGACACCCCAGGTGTCCCAGACGGGGAGGGATGACGTGTCGATGACGTCGGTGTTGCCGAGTTCCGGATACGCGTGGATGGCGGCCTGCGAGTGGCCGGGTACGTCGATCTCGGGCACGACCGCGATATGCCGGGCCCGCGCGTAGGCGACGATCTCGCGGATGTCGTCCTGCGTGTAGTAGCCGCCGTGCGGCCGGTCGTCCCAGAGGGGGGACGCCCGGTGGCCGGATTTCGTCCGCGTCCGCCATGAGCCGTGCTCGGTGAGGCGGGGGTGGCGCTTGATCTCCACGCGCCAGCCCTGGTCGTCGGTCAGGTGGAAGTGGAAGACGTTCAGCTTGTGCGCGGCCATCAGGTCGAGGAAGCGCAGCACGCCGTCCTTCGGCATGAAGTGCCGGGCGACGTCGAGCATGGCGCCGCGCCAGCCGAAGCGCGGCGCGTCCTCGATGCGGGCGGCGGGCAGCTCCCAGGTGCGGCCGGGCAGCGGGGCGCGCCGGCAGGCGTCGGGGCCGAGGAGTTGACGCAGCGTCTGGGCGGCCCAGAAGACGCCGGCCGCGTCGCCGCCCGCGAGGTCGGCGCCGTCGGAGGTGACGGTCAGGCGGTACGCCTCGGGGGCCAGCGCGGGATCGAGGCGCAGGCGCAGGGTGTCGGGGGCTGCGGGTGCTCCGGCGCCGGGCGGGGCGGCGGGCGGCAGGGCGAGGCCGGTGGCGGCGCCGAGGGTGGCGCGCAGCCAGCGGGCGGTGTCCTCGGTGCCGGGGTCGGCGGCGATGCCGGTGTGGTCGCCGAGGGTGTACGTGCCCTCGCCCGCGGCGATGCGCCGGGGGGCGGGGACGAGATCGGTGAGTGCCATGTGCGTAAGACCCTTTCAGCCGTGACCGCTCAGTCCTTGACCGCCTGAGCCGGTCCTTGACCGCTCAGTCCGTGAGCGACCGCGTCAGTCCTTGACCGCGCCGCCGAGACCGGACACCAGGCGCCGCTGGACGAGCGTGAAGAAGACGAGTACGGGGACGGTCATCACGGTGGACGCCGCCATGATGCCGCCCCAGTCGTTCTCCTCCGGTTTGAAGAAGACGAGCAGGGCCATGGGCAGCGTCGAGTGTGAGGTGTCGCTGATGATGAAGGACTTGGCGAACAGGAAGTCGTTCCAGGTGGAGATGAAGGAGAAGACGCTGGTGGCGACGAGTCCCGGCAGGACGAGCGGGAAGAGGATCTGCCACAGGAACCGGGCCCGGCTCGCCCCGTCGATGTACGCGGCCTCCTCCAGCGCCTCCGGCACCGCCTTGACGAACCCGCGCAGCATCCAGATGGCGAACGGCAGGGAGAAGGCGAGGTGCGGCAGGATCAGCGCGCCCAGCGAGTTGAGCTGCCCCGCGTCGCGCATGAGGAAGAACAGCGGGATGGTGAGCGCTTCCACGGGCACCATCTGCGCGACGAGGAACATGACGAGAAGTGTCGTACGGAACCGGAAGCGGAACCGGGTGACGGCGGTCGCCGCGAGGAACGCGATGAGCGCGGAGGCGACGACGACGGTCCCGGCGACGAGCAGGCTGTTGGCGAAGTACCGGCCGAAGTCCTGCTGCTGGAAGACGCGGCGGAAGGAGTCGAGCGTCGGGCTGAGCGTCCACGGGCGCGGCGTGCTGGACTCGATCTCGCCGGCCGGGCGGAAGGCGCCGAGCACCATCCAGTACAGGGGGAAGGCGACGACGAGCGCGGTGAGCAGCGCGACGCCCTCGGCGGCGAGCCGGCCGGGGCGGCGCGGGCGCCACGCGCGCGGGGTGCTGCGGACGTTCACAGTTCCCGCCCTTCCCTGCGCATCAGCCGCAGATAGACGAGCGTGACGGCGAGCAGGATGACCAGCATGACGACGCCGATGGCGGAGCCGAGGCTGTACTGGCTCGCGGCGAACGCCTTCTGGTAGGCGTACACGTTGAGCACGAGGTTCTGGCCCGCGATGCCGCCGCCGCCCGTCATGACGTAGATCTGGGTGAAGACCTTGAAGTCCCAGATGATCGACTGGATGGTGACGACGACGAGGACGGGCCGGAGCATCGGGGCCATGACGGAGCGCCAGGTCCGCCACTGCGAGGCGCCGTCGAGGGCGGCGGCCTCCAGGACCTCGCCCGGGATGGCGCGCAGCCCCGCGTAGACGGTCACCATGACGAAGGGGAAGGAGCACCACACCACTTCGAGCAGGACGAGGGCGAACGCGCTGTAGCGGCCGTACGTCCAGGAGAAGTCGCCGAGCCCGAGGACCTTGTTGACCGGGCCGAAGTCCGCGTCGAAGAGGAACATCCACACGGTCGAGCCGGTGACGGCGGGCGTCGCCCACGCGCCGAGCGCGGCCAGCATCAGCGCGAGCCGCGGCAGCGCCCGTACGCGGGTCAGGAGCACGGCGAGCGCGCAGCCGACCAGGAGGGTGCCGAGGACGCAGGCGGCGGCGAACAGCACGGTCGAGCTGAGCACCTGCCAGAACTGGCTGTCGGCAAACAGCTCGCGGTAGTTGCCAAGGCCCCGGAAGGTGGTGGGTTCGCCGCCGCTGACCTGGCCCTGCGTGTAGTGCAGGACGGAGATCAGGCCGAGCTGGTAGACGGGGTAGACGAGGAGCGCGCCGAGCACGGCGAGCGCGGGGGCGAGATACAGCCAGGGGGTCCGGCGCGCCCCGCCCACACCCCCGCCCGCCCGAGCGCTCCCGCTCCCCCGGCGATCCATGGCCCCTCGGCGATCCATGGCCCCTCGGCGGTCCACGGCCGCCCGGCGGTCCACGGCCGCCCGGCGATCCCCGCTCGCCCGCACGGTCCCCCTCACCCGGCGGCCCCGAACGCCTCGTCCATCTTGCGGGCCGCGTCCCCGGCGGCGGCGCCGACGTCCTTACGGCCGCTGACGATCTGCTGGAACATGGTCGGCAGGACGAGCGAGGCGTCGATCTGCGCCCAGCCCGGCGACGCGGGCACGAACCTGGTGCCGGCGGCGAGGGTGTCGACGAAGGGCGCGACGAACGGTTCCTTCTTCGCGGCCTCGGCGCGCACGTCCTTGTACGTCGGCAGGAAGCCCATCGCGTCGAACAGGGCGCGCTGGGACGTCTTCCCGGCGAGTTCCTTCATCAGCGCGACGGCGAGCGTGCGGTGGGAGGTGCTCTTGAGGACGCCGATGTTGTTGCCCCCGGCGAACGCGGGCGCGATCTCGCCGGGCCGGGTGCCGGGCAGCGGGACGACCGCGTACTTGCCCTTGACCTTGCCCGCCTCGACGGCCTGGTGGCTGAAGTCGCCGCCGATGGCCATGGCGGCCTTGCCCGCGGCGAACGCGGTGACGGTGTCGTTGCCGCCCATCGCGGCGCACTTGGCGGCGGGGCAGTTGTCGTCGCCGAACAGGTCGGTGTACGCCTTGATGCCCCTCTTCGCGGCGGGGCTGTCGAGGGCGGAGGTGTAGGAGTCGCCCTTCTTCGCGGCGAGTTCACCGCCGGCCGCCCACACGAAGGGCAGCGCGCCGTACGTATAGGCGCCGCCGACGGCGATCCCGTACAGGCCGGGGCGCTTCTTGTGGACGGTTCGTGCGGTGGCGGCGAGCTGGGCCTGTGTCTTCGGCACCTTCAGGCCGAGGTCGGCGAAGACGTCGGTGCGGTAGTAGAGGGCGCGGACGCCGACGAAGTAGGGGGCGCCGTAGACCTTTGTGCCGACCGTGACGGACTCCTTGGCGGTGGGGTCGGTGTCGGCGGCCTCGTCCCACGAGCGGAACGCGGCGCTGACGTCGGCGAGTCCGCCGTCGTGGACGTATCCGGCGGTGTCGGTGTTGCCGTACTCGATGACGTCGGGGGCGCTCGCCGGGTCGTTGAAGGCGGCCTTGACGCGTTCGGCGCGGGTCTCGACGGGGATGTACTCGACCTTGACGCGGGCGCCCTCGTGCGCCTTCTCGAAGCGGGCGACGGCGGCGTCGACGACCTTCTGCTTGGGCTTGTTGGCGACTTCCTGGAACAGCCAGACGCGCAGCGTGCCGTTCTTGTCGTCGGCGCGGGGCCCGGAGCCGCCGGAGGTGGCGGGGGCGCAGGCGGCGGCGGTGAGGGCAAGTGCCAGGAAGGGGACGGCGGTTCGTGCACGGAGCTTCATCGGGTACGCCTTCCGAAGTGTCGTTGCAACATACGCAATGGCAGTTTCGCTGTGCACAACACGAGGGAGGCTAGAAGGACTGGACCACCGAGCGCAATAGGCCCGCGCAAGACGTACGGGAACGCACGAGGGCCCCCGGCGCGCACGATGGCGCACCGAGGGCCCTGCGAGAGAAAGCGGAGGCGGAGAGGGGGAAGGGCGCGGCTACTTCTTGCCGCCGCCGTCCTTGCCCTTGTCGTCGCCGCCGGAGTTCATCGACTCGTAGATCTCCTTGCACATGGGGCACACCGGATACTTCTTCGGGTCGCGTCCGGGCACCCACACCTTGCCGCACAGCGCGACGACAGGCGTGCCGTCGAGCGCGCTCGCCATGATCTTGTCCTTCTGGACATAGTGGGCGAAGCGCTCGTGGTCGCCGTCGCCGTGCGACGTCTGCGGCGTCGGCTCTACGAGGGTCCCCGTACCTGTCCCGCGCTCGGGCTCAAGAGTGCTCATAAGGGCCAAGGGTACTGAAGCCCGCGCGCGGGACGAAGAGTCGCCGGGATCTCGCACCGGCCCGCACCGGATCGCCCCTCGGCGCGGGCGCGCGGTCAGTTGAGGGAAGGGTCGTCCGGGTAGGTGGCGATCATCGCGAGCTCGCCGCGCTGGCGCCGCAGCACCGCACGCCACAGCCCCTCGGGCCGCGTCGCGGAGACGTCGCCGGGCTCCGACTCGACGACGTACCAGGCGCCCTCCGCCAGTTCGCTCTCCAACTGGCCCGGGCCCCAGCCCGCGTACCCGGCGAAGATCCGCAGCGAGCCGAGCGCCGCCGCGAGCAGCTGCGGCGGCGCGTCCAGGTCGACGAGGCCGATCGCGCCGTGCACCCGGCGCCAGCCGAGCGGCGCCCGGTCCTGCGCCTCGCCGGGGATGACGGCGACGCCGAGCGCCGAGTCCAGGGAGACGGGCCCGCCCTGGAAGACGACGCCGGGCTCGCCGGCCAGCTCGCCCCAGCCCTCCAGGATGTCGCCGACGTCCACGGGCGTGGGCCGGTTGAGGACGACGCCGAGCGAGCCCTCCTCGTCGTGGTCGAGGAGCAGCACCACCGCGCGGTCGAAATTCGGGTCCGCGAGGGCGGGTGTGGCCACGAGCAGTCGCCCTGTGAGCGAGGACACCTCCGTCATGCCAGACATGATCCCGCATCCGGCGCCCGCACGGGGAGCCCACCGCGCGAGCCGCGTGCACGCAGCTCAGGGCGCATGGAAGCGGAACGCGCCCCGAGCGCGCGCCCCGTCACCCCACGCGCCCGTTTCGCCACGGTTCGTGTTGTAGCGAACTCATGACGGTTCCGTGCGCTCCGAGACTTAACGAACAGGGCCGGGCGGCCCTTACGCTTGTCCCTTGTCCCCCTGCCCGTCCACTTCGGAACGCGAGATTCATGACCGTCACCGGCATTGACGACGTACTGCTTGTCCACGGCGGAACCCCGCTGGAGGGCGAGATCCGTGTCCGAGGCGCGAAGAACCTCGTGCCGAAGGCCATGGTCGCCGCGCTCCTCGGCAGCGCGCCGAGCCGGCTGCGCAACGTCCCCGACATCCGTGACGTCCGGGTCGTACGCGGACTGCTCCAGCTGCACGGTGTGACGGTCCGCCCCGGCGAGGAGCCGGGCGAGCTGGTGATGGACCCCTCGCACGTGGAGTCGGCCAACGTCGCGGACATCGACGCGCACGCCGGTTCCTCGCGCATCCCGATCCTGCTGTGCGGCCCGCTGCTGCACCGGCTCGGCCACGCGTTCATCCCGGGCCTCGGCGGCTGCGACATCGGCGGCCGGCCCATCGACTTCCACTTCGAGGTGCTGCGCCAGTTCGGCGCGACCATCGAGAAGCGGGCGGACGGCCAGTACCTGGAGGCCCCGCAGCGGCTACGCGGCACGAAGATCCGGCTGCCCTACCCCTCCGTCGGCGCCACCGAGCAGGTGCTGCTCACCGCCGTCCTCGCCGAGGGCGTCACCGAGCTGTCCAACGCGGCGGTCGAGCCCGAGATCGAGGACCTGATCTGCGTCCTGCAGAAAATGGGCGCGATCATCGCCATGGACACCGACCGCACCATCCGTGTCACCGGTGTCGACAAGCTCGGCGGCTACACCCACCGCGCGCTGTCCGACCGCCTCGAAGCCGCGTCCTGGGCGTCGGCCGCGCTCGCCACCGAGGGCGACATCTACGTGCGCGGCGCGCAGCAGCGCTCGATGATGACCTTCCTCAACACGTACCGGAAGGTCGGCGGCGCCTTCGAGATCGACGACGAGGGCATCCGCTTCTGGCACCCGGGCGGGCAGCTCAAGTCGATCGCGCTGGAGACCGACGTCCACCCCGGCTTCCAGACCGACTGGCAGCAGCCGCTCGTCGTCGCGCTCACCCAGGCCACCGGCCTGTCCATCGTCCACGAGACGGTGTACGAGTCGCGCCTCGGCTTCACCTCCGCGCTCAACCAGATGGGCGCGCACATCCAGCTCTACCGCGAGTGCCTCGGCGGCTCCGACTGCCGCTTCGGCCAGCGCAACTTCCTGCACTCCGCGGTCGTCTCCGGCCCCACCAAGCTGGAGGGCGCCGACCTGGTCATCCCCGACCTGCGCGGCGGCTTCTCGTATCTGATCGCGGCGCTCGCGGCGCAGGGCACCTCGCGGGTGCACGGCATCGACCTGATCAACCGCGGTTACGAGAACTTCATGGAGAAGCTCGTCGAACTCGGGGCGAAGGTCGAGCTTCCCGGCAAGGCGCTCGGGTAACCGTCTGTTCTCCCCCTCGCGGGGCCATTACGTTGAAGGGGCCGACCGGCACGCACGCCGGTGCGGCCCCTTCGTCGTGTCCGCACCTCTGACGCCCTGCGAGTTCCCATGATCCGGCTCCCCCGCCCCGCCGCCCTGCTCACCGACATGGACGGCACCCTCGTCGACACGGAGCGGTCCTGGCTCGGCGTGGTCGCGCGGCTGACGGGCGGCCCCGTGCCGGACTCCTACGCCGGGCTCACCCTCGCGGACGCGGCCCGCAGGCTCGTCGACGAGGGCCGTACGCCGATGCCGTACGAGGAGTGCGTCGCCTGGCTCGACCGGGAGTTCAGCGCGGCTGTGGCGGCGGGTGTGCGGGTGCAACCGGGGGCGGTGGCCCTTCTGGACCGGGCGCGGGAGCTGGGGGTTCCTGTGGCCCTTGTGACCGCTTCCGAGCGGCATGTGGCCGAGCTTGTCGTCTCCGCGCTCGGGGCGGACCGGTTCTCGGTGCTGGTGACCAACGGCGACACGGAGCGCGGCAAGCCGCACCCTGAGCCGTATCTGGCCGCCGCCCGGGCGCTCGGGGTCGGGGCGGAGGTCTGTCTTGCGGTGGAGGACACTCCGACGGGGGTCGCTGCGGCTGTCGGGGCGGGTTGCAGGGTCCTCGCGGTACCTTCCGTACCGGGGATCCCCCCATCCCCCCGCACCACATTCACGCAGACCCTGACGAACGTCACCCTGACCTGACCGGCGGGCGGCGGTTTGTTCCCTAGGCGGGGTGGCTCAACCCGTGGAGATCCTCAACTTTCGTCGTGGCTGATCGCGCAGTTCCCCGCGCCCCTAGGTAAGTGGGTGGCTCCGGCCGTGGAGATCCTCGACTTTCGTCGTGGCTGATCGCGCAGTTCCCCGCGCCCCTGGAGGGGCGACTGCGTCGCCACCTCCATCGGGGGAAGCAGGGGCGAAGCCCCGCTTCCAGGGGCGCGGGGAACTGCGCGAGAAGCCCCGCCCAGCCGCAGACGACCGACTACCCCGGGGCGCGGGGAGCTTCCCTCCGTGTTTGGGGAACCCGCCCCCACCAAGAACGCGGAGAGGGCGGTTGCCCGGGGGGAAATCCCGGACAACCGCCCTCTGTGCGCCTTGGGGCGGGTTACTTGCCCTTGGCGGCTTCCTTGAGCTTGGAGCCCGCCGAAACCTTCACGCTGTAACCGGCCGGGATGTTGATCGGCTCACCGGTCTGCGGGTTACGAGCGGTACGAGCGGCACGGTGCGTGCGCTCGAAGGTCAGGAAGCCGGGGATGGTGACCTTCTCGTCGCCCTTGGCAACGATCTCGCCGACGGTCTCGGCGAACGCGGCCAGCACGGCGTCGGCGTCCTTGCGGGTCACCTCGGCACGGTCGGCCAGCGCGGCCACCAGCTCACTGCGGTTCATGTTTGTACTCCCGTGTTCTTCTTGCCGTTGAGGCGTGCCACGCGGCGGAGCCGCATGTTGGGCAACAGCGAAGCCGATGCTGCCAGGGTCTGGGTCAGGCCCAGGACCCGGGTCCTTCGTCCAGACCCTCGCGCCCGTGGGGGCGCCCCCTGGACGTGGTCCTCGGAGGAGCATCCTGCCCCCACCAGCGGCGGTAAAGCCAATCCGGCACCCGTGGGGGTCACACGGACAGCGCCACCACACCGGCGCGAGACGGGTCGGGGGCCTGCTTCCCGGCCACCCTAGAGGGCGCCCGGGGGCCCCGCGTTCCGCGACGCGCCGGGCCTCAGGCGGTCGTGGTGCCCGTCACAGCCGCCCCGGCGGCCTTCGCGGCGTCGCGCACGGCACCGGCGACGGCACCGGCCACCTTGTCGTTGAAGACGCTGGGGATGATGTAGTTCGGGTTCAGCTCGTCCTCGCTGACGACGTCGGCCAGCGCCTTGGCGGCGGCCAGCATCATCTCCGTGTTGACGGTACGGGACTGCGCGTCGAGCAGGCCGCGGAAGACGCCCGGGAAGACCAGCACGTTGTTGATCTGGTTCGGGAAGTCGGAGCGGCCGGTGGCGACGACGGCGGCGGTCTGCCGGGCGACGGCCGGGTCGACCTCCGGGTCGGGGTTCGCAAGCGCGAACACGATGGCGCCCTCGGCCATGGCCGCGACGTCCTCGCCGCCGAGCACGTTGGGGGCGGAGACGCCGATGAAGACGTCGGCGCCGACCACGGCCTCCTTGAGCGTGCCGGTCAGGCCCTCGGGGTTGGTGTTGTCGGCGATCCAGCGCAGCGGCGAGTCGCTGTCGGCGTCCTTGAGGTCGTCGCGGTCGGCGTGGACGACGCCGTGGATGTCGGCCACCACCGCGTTCTTCACACCGGCGGCGAGCAGCAGCTTGAGGATCGCGGTACCGGCCGCGCCAGCGCCGGACATGACGACGCGGATGTCGCCGATGGCCTTGGTGGTGACGCGCAGCGCGTTGGTCAGGGCGGCGAGCACGACGATGGCGGTGCCGTGCTGGTCGTCGTGGAAGACCGGGATGTCGAGGGCCTCGCGCAGCCGGGCCTCGATCTCGAAGCAGCGGGGCGCGGAGATGTCCTCCAGGTTGATGCCCGCGAAGCCGGGGGCGATGGCCTTGACGATCTCGACGATGGCGTCGGTGTCCTGGGTGTCCAGGCAGATCGGCCAGGCGTCGATGCCGGCGAAGCGCTTGAAGAGGGCGGCCTTGCCCTCCATGACCGGCAGGGCGGCCTTCGGGCCGATGTTGCCGAGGCCGAGGACCGCGGAGCCGTCCGTCACAACCGCAACGGAGTTGCGCTTGATGGTCAGACGGCGGGCGTCCTCGGGGTTCTCCGCGATGGCCATGCAGACGCGGGCCACGCCGGGCGTGTAGACCATGGAGAGGTCGTCACGGTTGCGGATGGGGTGCTTCGACGCCATCTCGATCTTGCCGCCGAGGTGCATCAGGAACGTACGGTCGGAGACCTTGCCGAGGGTGACGCCCTCGATGCCGCGGAGCTGCTCGACGATCTCGTCCGCGTGGGAGGTCGACGAGGCCGCGATGGTGACGTCGATCCGGAGCTTCTCGTGGCCGGAAGCGGTGACGTCGAGGCCGGTCACCGAGCCTCCGGAGGACTCCACGGCGGTGGTGAGCTGCGAGACGGCGGTTCCGCTCGCGGGCACCTCCAGCCGGACCGTCATCGAGTAGGAGACGCTGGGCGCCGTTGCCATGGCCGACTTCCTCTGCTTTCACCGTGTAGCTGTTGCCGTCCGATGGTCGCACCTACCGGTGAGTACGTGGTAGCCGCATCGGATTGTGAAACTTACGTTCATCTCCATTTCGGAAACTGACTTCCACCATACGAGAAGTCAGCCCCGGCGGGAAGGGGCGGCCGGGAAGAAGCGGAGGAACGGCAAGAGGCCCACGTCACAGGGTGACGTGGGCCTCTCTCACGTTCATGACACCGGCCCGCCATGCTCGCCTCGCGGCAAGTGGTCCCTCTGAGGGACGAAGGTTGGGCCCGGGGGCTTGGATCGAGCCGGTGCCGTCATCAACGGTAACACCGGCGGCCCTTGAGGCAAGAGCGCGTCCCCGGCGACGTACGAACCCGCCCCCGGACGCCGCACCCGCCGGGCCGGACCTCAGTCCCGCAGCAGGTCGGGCACGCCCTCCGCGTCCGGCTCGTCGCGCTCGCCCGAGACGACCGTGAGCTGCTGCGTGGCCCGGGTCAGCGCCACGTACAGCACCCGCAGGCCCGCCGGTGACTCGTCGGCGATCTCCGCGGGCGAGACGACCACCGTGGCGTCGTACTCCAGGCCCTTGGCCTCAAGGGAGCCGAGCGCGACGACCCGCTCGCCGAGCCCGGACAGCCAGCGCGCCGCCTCCGCCCGCCGGTTCATCGCCACGACCACGCCGACCGTGCCGTCCACCCGCTCCAGCAGGCGCGCGGCCTCCTCCCGTACGGCGTCCCCGAGGCGGCCGCGCGCGACCGTGAACCGGGGCTCGACGCCCGTGGAGCGGACCGCCGACGGCGCCTGCGCGCCCGGCATGGCGAGCGCGAGGACCTTCGCGGCCAGGTCCGCGATCTCGGAGGGGTTGCGGTAGTTGACGGTCAGGGTGAAGCGGCGGCGCGGGCGGCTGCCCAGCGCCTCGTCACGGGCGGCGCCCGCCTCGTCCGGGTCCGACCACGAGGACTGCGCCGGGTCCCCGACGACCGTCCATGTCGCGTGCCGCCCGCGCCGGCCGACCATCCGCCACTGCATCGGCGTCAGGTCCTGCGCCTCGTCCACGATGACGTGCGCGTACTCGGTGCGTTCCTGCGCGAGCCGCTCGGCCCGCTCGCGCTGCGTCTCCTCGCGTACGGGCATCAGCTCCTCCAGACCGGTGAGCTGGTCGAGCGGGTCGTACGCGCGCTTCTTGCGGGGGCGGGCCGGGGCGCCGAGGATCGCGTGCAGCTCGTCGAGCAGGGCGACGTCGTGCACCGACAGGGCGTCCCGCTTGAGGGAGCGGGCGACCTTGCGGACCTCGCCCGGGTTCAGCACCCGCCGCGCCCAGCGGCCGAGCCGCTTCTCGTCGGCCATCGCGCCGAGCACCGCGCGGGGCGTCAGCTCGGGCCACCACGCGTCGAGGAAGCGCGTGAACGCGTCCTCGGAGGTGATGTCCTCGTCAAAGGAGGAGCGCAGCTCGGCGGCCAGCTCCGGGTCGGTGTGCCGGCCGGCCGCGCCGGACTGCTCCCACAGCGCGTCGAGCAGCAGCCGGCGGGCGCGCGGGCGCAGATGGTTGACGGGGGCGGTGCCGCCGAGCGCCGCCTGCCGGATGCGGTTCAGACGGCCGGCGTCCAGCTCCAGGCGCCGCCCGAACGCGACGACCCGCAGCCGCTCCGGCACCACCGTACGGGCCCCGGCGGCCGGCTCGGCGTCCCCGAACGCCAACTGGCCGCTCTCCTCCGCCTCCTCCGCGTCGTCGGGGTCGGCGGGCAGCTCCCCGCCCAGCGTCTCCAGGGCGCCCCTGGCCGCCTTGCGCAGCACCTTCAACATGCGCGAGGAGCCCTTGACGCGGGCCACGGCCGGGGAGTCGTAGACGGTGGCCTCGGCGCCGTCCACGAGGGAGCCGACGGCGCGGATCGCCACCTGCCCCTCCTCGCCGAGCGAGGGCAGCACGCCCTCGGTGTACGCGACGAGCAGCGGGGTCGGCGACACGATGAGGATGCCGCCCGCGTACCGGCGCCGGTCCTGGTAGAGCAGGTACGCGGCCCGGTGCAGCGCCACGGCCGTCTTGCCGGTGCCGGGCCCGCCCTCCACGTACGTCACCGACGCGGCGGGCGCGCGGATGACCTGGTCCTGCTCGGCCTGGATGGAGGCGACGATGTCCCGCATGGAATGGCTGCGGGCCTGCCCGAGCGCCGCCATCAGCGCGCCGTCGCCGACGGCGGGCAGCTCACGGCCGTCCAGGTACGCGGTCAGCTCGGGGCGCATGAGGTCGTCCTCGACGCCGAGCACCTTGCGGCCCTTGGAGCGGATGACGCGGCGGCGCACGACGCGGCCCGGGTCGACGGGCGTGGAGCGGTAGAACGGCGCCGCCGCCGGGGCCCGCCAGTCGATGACGAGCGGCGAGTAGTCCGCGTCGAGGACCCCGATGCGGCCGATGTGCAGGGTCTCGGCGATGTCGGCGGTCCGCCGGGTGCCGTCGTCGCGGACGGCGCCCTCGGCGGGCTCGACGGCGGTGTACGCGCCGTCCGGGCCCTTCTTGCCGTCCTTGCCGGCCAGCAGGTCGATGCGGCCGAAGAGGAAGTCCTCGAACTCGTTGTTGAGCCGGTTGAGGTGGATGCCCGCGCGGAACACCTGGGCGTCCCGCTCGGCGAGGGCGCCGGGCGTGCCGACCTGCCCGCGCTTGGCGGCGTCGTCCATGAGGAACTCCGCCTCGTGGATCTTCTCCTCCAGACGCCGGTAGACGGCGTCGAGGTGTTCCTGCTCGACGCCGATCTCGCGGTCGCGCACGGAGTCCGTGTCCGCCGGCGCGGCGACGGACGTGCCGCCGGGCGTGCCTGCGGACGTGTCCGTGTTCACCGCGGGAGTGTGCTGAGCCTGAGCGGCCACCGGGCCCCCTTCTGACGTGCTGGGCAGCCGTCAAAGGTACGCGAAAGGGGACCCCGGAGGCTACGCGCGCGGCGCGCCGCTACGCGTTCACCTCGACCAGCCGCCTCCCGTCGAGTGTCTCCACCTCGAAGTGGTCGATCCGGTCGCGGGCGAAGGCGGCGCCGCCGTGCACGTACAGCGGGTATCTGGCGCTCTCGTGGGCGCTGCCGGCGATGCCGTACCCCCACGCCGGGACGGCCCACGTGGTGACGGTCTGGCGTTCGCCGTCCTTGCCGACGGCGACGAGGGAGCAGGTCAGCGGGCCCTTGACGTTCTTGAGCCGGAGGACGGCGTGCGTGCCCCACGGCTTCTTCTCCAGGCCGATGGTGGCGCTGACGCCGGTGCGCGGGTCGGTGGCGGTGATCTTCTCCGTCACGTGGTGCAGGAAGGCGTCCTCGGCGGGGCTCGTCGGGTGCGGGTCCGCGACCGCGCTGTGCCCGCTCCCGCCGCTGTCGGAGGTGAGGGCGAGGACGGTCAGCGGGCCGCCGACGACGAGGGCCGCGGCGGCGGCCGCGAGCCCGATGCCGAGCCACCGCCTGCGGGCGCGCTCGCGGGCGACGCGCGCGGTGAGCGCCCGGGACAGCTCCGGGTCGGGACGCGCGGCGAGGGAGGCGCCGACGAGGGGCCCGGGCCGCTGCTGCCCGGGCACTCCGGCGAGCGCGGCGAGCAGCGGTTCGGTGCCGCCGAGTTCGTCCAGCTCCGCCTGGCAGCGCGGGCATCCGGCGAGGTGGATCTCGAAGGCGTCGGCGTCGGCGGCATCGAGGACACCGAGCGCGTAGGCGCCGACCGCGAGGTGCGGGTCCTCGCCGGGCCACGGCGGCTCGTGCCCGTACGCGCCTGTCATGCCGTCACCCCCCGCTCCTCCAGCGCCAGCTTCATCGAGCGCAGCGCGTAGAAGACGCGGGAGCGCACGGTGCCGCTGGGGATGCCGAGCGTCTCGGCCGCCTCGTTGACGGTACGCCCTTTGAAGTACGTCTCCACGAGGACTTCCCGGTGGGCCGGGGTCAGGTCCTCCAGGGCGTCGGAGAGCGTCATCAGCCACAGCGCCTTGTCTATCTCGTCCTCCGCGGGGATGACCTCCAGCGGCGACGGGTCGACCTCCTGCGGCCGGGCCTGCCGGCTGCGGTGCGCGTCGATGACGATGCGCCGGGCGACCGTCACCAGCCAGGGGCGTACCGAACCGGCCGCCCGGTCGAGACGGCCGGCGTTCTTCCAGGCCCGGATGAGCGTCTCCTGCACGACGTCCTCGGCGCGCTGCCGGTCGCCCGCGACCAGCCGGAGCACGTAGGCGAGCAGCGGCCGGGCGTGCTCGGCGTAGAGCGCGCGCATCAGCTCCTCGTCCGGCCCGGGCGGCCGGGGTGCGCGATGTCGGGCCCGGGGAGGGCGTTCATCGGCCACGGCGGCATCCTTGCGCAACTCCACCTCCGCTGTCCCCGGTTCGGCGCGTCGTCCCGCACCGGACCGCACCGGGCTCCAGACAGTGGTACGGGTGTGAACGCGAGGGTGTTCAACCGGAGTTGGAGAATCGCGCGGCGGCCCTGCGCCGGTGGCGGGCGACGCGTTCGCGGTTGCCGCAGACCTCACTGGAGCACCAGCGGCGGCGCCTGCCGCGCGAGGTGTCGAGATAGATCAGGGGGCAGGAGTCGCCCTCGCACTGGCGCAGCCGGCCCCGGGCGGCCGGGTCGGTGAGCAGGTCGACGGCGTCCCGGGCGACGGCGGCGAGCAGCGCGGGGCAGCCCGGTTCGTGCTGGAGCGCGCGGACGAGGGCGCCGTCGGCGGCGCGGACCGCGCAGGGCACGGGCGGTGCGGCGCGGGCCGCCGCGTTGATCCGTTCCAGGGCGCGGGGCGCGGTCCGCTCCGCGAGTTCGGCGCGGACCAACTGGGCGATGCTGTCACGCAGTTCGCGGAACGCGGCGAGCCAGGCGGCGCCGCAGGCGGGCGGCCCTGCGTGCTCGGGGACGAGCCCGGCACCGGCCAGCCAGGCGCGCAGCCGGTCGGGCGTCGTCAGGCGTTCGGCGGGGTGCGCGGTCGCCACGAGGTCCAGGCAGAGGCGGCCCGCGTCGAACCGCAGCGCGTACGCGGGGGCGGCGGGTGCGGGGGGCGAGGGGCGGGAGCGTATGGGTGTCGCTGCCATGCCCTCTACAGTGCCCGGCGCGGCCTCAGTTGGGAACGTGGGCGGGCGGATCGTCGTGCAGGATCCGCTGGAACAGCACGTGGTCGCGCCAGGCGCCGTCGATGTACAGGAAGCGGGGCGCGCGTCCGTACTCGGTGAAACCGCACTTGGCGAGCACGCGCTGCGAGGCGATGTTGTCGAGGAGCGTGCCGGCCTCCACCCGGTGCAGGCCGAGCACGTCACGGCAGTGCCGTACGACTTCCTCGACGGCGGCCGGGATCAGGCCGCGGCCCCGGTGGTCGGCGTCCACCCAGTAGCCGAGGTTGCCGCTGCACAGCGGGCCGCGCACGATGCCGGTGAGCTTGAGGTGCCCCGCGACCCGCTCGCCCGCGAACAACAGCCAGGTCACGCTGTTCGGCTCGGCGAGGCGGGCGCGCTGGCCCTCGGCGGTGTAGTACTCCGGCTCGCGGTGGGGTTCGGTGGGGCGCAGGTGCGCGCGGTTGCGGAGCTGGGCGGCGGCGAGGGCGGGGGCGTTCTCCGGGGTGGCGAGGCGCAGCGTGATGCCGGGGGCGATCTCCATGTCCGTACGGTACGGGGGGGGTTGGACGCGGTCCTGTGCGGGGTGGCACTGACGTGCCTGTGCGGGGCGCTTGCCTCCCGGCGCGGGTGACTTTCTGGACGTCGGCACGTCAACCCCGAGCGCAGTTCCCCGCGTTCCTGGGCAGGTGACTGGCTCCGGCCGGTGGGCCTCCTCGACTCTCGTCGTGGCTGAGCGCGCAGTTCCCCGCGCCCCTGGGGTGAGTGGGTGGTCCTGCCGGTGGAACCCCTCGACTCTCGTCGTGGCCGCTCGCGCAGTTCCCCGCGCCCCTGGGGTGAGTGGGTGGTCCTGCCGGTGGGTCTCCTCGACTCTCGTCGTGGCTGAGCGCGCAGTTCCCCGCGCCCCTGGGTGAGTGGGTGGTCCTGCCGGTGGGTCTCCTCGACATTCGTCGTGGCTGAGCGCGCAGTTCCCCGCGCCCCTGGAGGGGCGACTGCGTCGCCACCTCCTCCCCTGGGGAGCTGGGGCGAAGCCCCGCTCCCTCAGGGGCGCGGGGAACTGCGCAACCTCAGCTTCAAGCAGCCTCCGCCTGGAGAACTCCCCAGGGGCGCGGGGAACTGCGCAGAACGGTGACCGTGAACCCCGGCCCCGCTGGACAGCGGCCTCGCGGGGAACTGCGCAGAACGGTGACCATAAACCCCGCCCGCGCTGCATTCCGCGTCAGTCCAGGGCCGGCCCCCCATACTTGTCCCCCGGCACCGTATCGAGCGCGAGGCGATATCCCCGTTTGACGACCGTCTGGATGAGGGACGGAACCCCGAGCGCCGCCCGCAATCGCGCAACCCCCGTCTCCACCGCATGCTCATCCCGCCCCGCCCCCGGCAGCACCCGGAGCAGCTCGCCCCGCGACACCACCCACCCGGGCCTCCGCACAAGCGCCCGCATCAACGCCATCCCCGCAGGCGGCACCGGCCGCAACTCCGTCCCGACGACGACCCCCTGCCCCCGGATCTCCACCCGGTGCCCGGCAACCGGCAACACCCGCGCCCGCCCAGGCAGTTCCGCACAGAGCACCTGCACCAGCGGCCCCAGCCGGAACCGCTGCGGCTGCACACTCTCCACCCCCCGCGCCTGAAGCGGCACCGCCGTCACCGGCCCCACGCAGGCGGCCAGGACGTCCCCGCGCAGGGCGTCGAGGAAGCCGGGCAGCACCCCGCGCTCCTCGGCCCGCGCCAGCAGCGCCGCGACGGCCGGCGCCGAAGTGAACGTCACCGCGTCCACCCCCCGCGCGAGAACCGCGTCGAGGAGCCGGTCGACGGGCCCGATGTCCTCCGGCGGCAGCCACCGGTACACGGGCACGCCCACGACCTCCGCCCCGGCCTCCCGCAGCGCCTCCACGAACCCGGGCAGCGGCTCCCCGTGCAACTGCACCGCGATCCGACGCCCTTCGACGCCCTCGGCGAGCAGCCGGTCCAGCACCTCGGCCAGCGACTCGGACGCAGGCGACCAGCGTTCGGTCAGCCCGGCGGCCCGCACCGCGCCCTTCACCTTGGGCCCGCGCGCGAGGAGTTCGACGTCCCGCAACACCGCGAGCAGGCGCTCACCGAGGCCCCAGCCGTCCGCCGCCTCGACCCAGCCCCGGAACCCGATGGCGGTGGTGGCGACGACCACGTCCGGCGCGTGCTTCAGCAACTCCTGTGTCGCCGCGAGGAGTTCCCCGTCGTCGGCGAGCGGCACGATCCGCAGCGCGGGCGCGTACAGCACGCTCGCTCCGCGCCGGGTGAGCAGCGCCCCGAGTTCGTCGGCCCGCCGGGCGGCGGTGACCCCCACGGTGAACCCGGCGAGCGGACCGTGCCCGGCCCCCGCCTCCGCACCGGCACCGGCACCGGCACCGGCACCGGCACCGGTACTCGTACCGTCGCCCGCGCCCGGAGGCGCCTCCGCGTCCTGCTCGTCCTCGTGCATCCGGCTCTCGTCCCGCTCGGCGGTCATCCGTCCCTGTCCCGGCGCGCGCCCCGCAGGGCGCGCCCGCGCCCCGCCCGAGCCTGGCAACCGGCCGTGTCCGGCCCGCATCGGCGCGGTTGCGCGCGTGTTACGCCCCCTCGCGCCGCCCGGCGCTCACACCTCGGCCCAGTCGAGCCGGCGTTCCGCGCGCGGGGCGGGCAGGGACGTACGACGAAGGTATACGGCCCAGGTGACAGCCATGCACACGGCGTAGAAGCCGAGGAACGCGAGGAAGGCACCCGTACCGGTGCCGCCGCCCGCGTACGACGCGCGGAACGCCAGGTTGACGCCGAGCCCGCCCAGCGCCCCGACCGCGCCGATCAGCCCCATCGACGCCCCCGAGAGCCGCCGCCCGTACGCCGCCGCCTCCTCCCCCACGAGCCCCCGGGCGAGCGCCTTGGCGTGGAAGATGCCCGGGATCATCTTGTACGTGGATCCGTTGCCGAGGCCGCTGAGCACGAACAGGGCGACGAACGCGACGGTGAAGAGGGCGAGGGACTGGCGTACGGAGGCGAGCGCGACGAGCGCGGTGGCCGCCGCCATCGCCGCGAACGCGCCGAGCGTGACCCGGGCCCCGCCGAACCGGTCCGCGAGCCGCCCGCCCGCGGGACGCACCAGCGACCCGAGCAGCGGCCCGACGAAGGTGACCCCGGCGGCCTGGAGCGGGGTGCGCCCGAACTGGGTCTGGAGGACGAGCCCGAACGCGAACGAGTAGCCGATGAACGAGCCGAACGTGCCCACGTACAGGAACGCCATGAGCCAGGTGTGGGCGTCGCGCACGGCGTCCTTGGCCGCGCCCTTGTCGTTGCGCACGCTCCCCAGGTTGTCCATGAACAGCGCGGCGAGCACGGCGGCGGCGACGATCAGCGGGATGTAGACGCCGAGCAGGACACGCGGTCCGCCGCCCGCGCCGATGACGGTGAGCGCGGCGAGCTGGACGACGGGCACGCCGATGTTGCCGCCGCCCGCGTTCAGGCCGAGCGCCCAGCCCTTCTCCCGCAGCGGGAAGAAGGAGTTGATGTTCGTCATGGAGGACGCGAAGTTGCCGCCGCCGACGCCGGTGAGCGCCGCGCACAGCAGGAACGTGCCGTACGAGGTGCCGGGTTCCATCACGGCGAACGCGGCGACGGCCGGCACCAGCAGCAGCGCCGCCGACACCACCGTCCACGTACGGCCGCCGAAGACCGCCACGGCGAACGTGTACGGCACGCGCGCGAAGGCGCCGACGAGGGTCGCCACCGAGACGAGGAAGAACTTGCCCGCCGGATCGATCCCGTACGCGGGCCCCATGAACAGGACCAGGACCGACCACAGGGACCACACGGAGAAGCCGATGTGCTCGGACAGGACGGAGAGGACGAGGTTGCGGCGGGCGACGCGCGCGCCCGTCCGAGCCCAGAACTCCTCGTCCTCGGGGTCCCACCGCTCGATCCACGCACGGCCGCGGGGCCGCCTGTTCGGACCTGCCATGTCACGCCTCCTGGTCGGTTCGCGGATGCTGCGGACCGACCGTAGGAGCGGCGGATTTCGGCGCTGTGGCGTGCGGTGACCGGCCGGGAACGTTGCTCTCACCGAGCCCCCCGGCCGGCCGTGAGGCTAGGGCGTGTCCTTCTTTCGGGCGCCGCCGCCGCGCCGGGAGCCGTCCGGCCACAGGCGCGGGGAGCGCTTCGCGGCGATGTCCTCGATCCAGCCGGTGCTGAGGACGGTCAGCGCGATCAGCGGCCACACGAGCACGAACATCCAGATCATGTACGTGGTGTCGAGCGCCCCGCTCCACCGCGCGTCCTCCATGAACGGCAGGTCGTACGCGAGGTCGATGATCGGCACGGTCGCCATGATCAGCATGTTGTGCCAGAGGTAGATCGTCACGGCCCGGTTGTTGGAGAGCGTGACGAGCTTGTCCCACTTGGCGAGCCGGCCCGGCAACTGCTGCCAGGAGGGCGAGTACAGGAGCAGGACGACGACGAAGCCGAAGGACCAGGTGGCCTGCGCGAGCGGGATGTCGTTGAGGTCCCAGCCGTCCGGGCCGAGGTGCCCCGACGCCCACCACAGGCCGAACGCCATCACGAGCGCCGAGCAGGACACCGCGAGATAGCGCGGGATCTTCTTCAGCATGCCGTCGTGGTGGGCGAAGCCGAGGATCCAGCAGCCGCCGTAGACACCGAAGTCGCTGACCGCGTTGCCCGTCTCGCCGGGGATGGTGATCAGGCCCGTACCGACGACGGCGGTCAGCGCGAGCGGCGCGAGGAGCGTCGCCCACGGCACCTTGCGGAACGCCCACAGCATCAGCGGGGACAGGAACACGAACCACAGGTAGGCGCGCAGGTACCAGAGCGGTCCTGCGGCCTGGGCGGGCCAGGTGTCCTCCAACAGGCCCGCCTTGTCCCCGAGTTGCCAGGGAAAGTTGGGCGCGCCGATGGGCACGATGTAGTTGAGCAGGCTGACCCAGCCCCAGGTGCCGCCGTTGTCGGGGTCCTTGCCCGGGTTCCAGCCGCCGAGGAACAGCAGCGAGAGCACGACCACGCCGAACGCCCACATCGGCGGCAGCAGCCGGCGCACACGGCCCCGGATCACGCCGAGCGCGGGGCGGCTGAGGGAGCGGGCCATGAGCGATCCGGCGAGCGCGAACATCACGCCCATCGACGGGAACAGGACGGTGAGCCAGCCCCAGCCGAAGAGGTGGTAGACGACGACCCGGACGAGCGCGATCGAGCGCAGCAGGTCGAGGTACCGGTCCCGCCCGGACTTCTTCGCCTTGGGCGGCCCGGCGGGCGCCTCGGCCCCGGCAGCGGGCGGTACGGGCGGTGCGGGCTGCGCGGGTACGGGCTGTGCCGGTACGGGGGGCAGGGGCGCCGTCGCCTGCGCGGGCGGGCCCGCGTGGGGCGCGGGCGGGACCTGCGCGTACTGCGGCGCCTGCGGGTACGGCTGGGCCTGTGCGTACGGCTGGGACTGCGGGTACTGCTGGGGGTAAGGGGCGTTCGGGTCCTGGGGGTGGGTCATGCCACCGGCCTCCTGTCGTCACCGGCGTACACGGACTCCCGCTGCGGCCGGCGGACCATGCCGGGGGCCGAGCCGACCGTGCCGGTACGGCGCAGCTTCTGCCAGCGCAGCCGGCCGCCGGTGAGCGCGGTGATCCAGGACTGGAGCAGGACGACGTACATCAACTGCCGGTACAGGAGCTGCTGGAGCGGGAGGGATATGAGGTGGGTCATGCGTTCCTTGTCGAGCCGGAAGGCGTACGCGGCGCAGACCGCCTGGAGCGCGAGCACGCCGAGCCAGGCGACCACCGTCTTCTCGGTGGGCCCGAACACCACTCCGTAGAGCAGGAAGACGTCGATGAGCGGCGCGAGCAGCGGGGCCAGCACCATGAACAGGGACACCAGCGGGAGCCCGATCCGGCCGAAGCGCCCCGAGGGGCCGCGCTCGACGAGGGCGCGCCGGTGCTTCCAGATGGCCTGCATGGTCCCGTACGACCAGCGGTAGCGCTGCGACCAGAGCTGCTGCACGGACTCGGGGGCCTCGGTCCACGCGCGCGCGTTCTCCGCGTAGACCACGCGCCAGCCGTCGCGGTGCAGGGCCATGGTGACGTCGGTGTCCTCGGCGAGCGTGTCGTCGCTCATGCCGCCGATGCGCTCCAGGGCGCCGCGCCGGAACGCGCCGACCGCGCCCGGGATCGTCGGCATGCAGCCGAGGACGTCGTACATGCGGCGGTCGAGGTTGAAGCCCATCACGTACTCGATGTGCTGCCACGCGCCGATGAGGGAGTCGCGGTTGCCGACCTTCGCGTTGCCCGCGACGGCGCCGACGCGCGGGTCGCCGAACGGCTGGACCAGCTCGTGCACGGTCGTCGGCTCGAAGACGGTGTCGCCGTCCATCATGACGACGAGGTCGTAACGGGCGTTGGCCAGGCCCCGGTTGAGGGCGGCGGGCTTGCCCGCGTTGTGCTGGCGTACGACGCGGACGCCGGGCAGGCGCAAATCCTCCACGATGCGGGCGGTGCCGTCGGTGGAGCCGTCGTCGATGACGATGACCTCGATCGGATGTTCGCTCGACATGAGTGAACGGACCGTGTTCTCGATGCACTTGGCCTCGTTGTAGGCCGGGACCAGGACCGAGACCGGCTCGGTGACCGGCGGGCCCCAGCGGAAGTCCTTGCGGCGCACCCGGCGCGCGTGCAGCGCCGACAGCAGCAGCATCAGGCCGAAGCGGCCCATGACGAGGACGCCGATGACGGCGAGCCCGACGACCAGGACGCCCGTGACGTTCTCGGACGCCTGGACCGCGTAGATCCACGCCTTGCTCTTCCACCGTTCGAAGCCGGTCACCGGGGTGTGGGCGCTGGAGACGCCGAGGGCCTCGGTGAGGTTCTGGAAGTGGTAGCCGTGGCTCTGCAGTTCGGGCAGGAAGCGGTCGAGGGCGGCGACGGTCTGCGAGCGGTCGCCGCCGGAGTCGTGCATGAGGACGATGGCGCCCTTGCCGTCGTGCGGGGTGGCGCGGGCGATGATCGCGTCGACGCCGGGGCGCTTCCAGTCCTCGCTGTCGGTGTTGTTGACGACGGTGATGTAGCCGCGCGAGCCGATGTACTTGGTGACCGGCCACGACTTGTCGTCCATGGCGTCGGCGAACGAGGAGTAGGGCGGCCGGAACAGGGAGGTGCGCACCCCGGCGGCGCCTTCGAGCGCGAGCTGGTTCTGCGACAGCTCCCAGTCGATGCGCTTGTGCGACTGGTAGGAGAGGTCGGGGTGGTTGAAGGTGTGCAGGCCCACCTCGTGGCCCTCGGCGACCATGCGGTGCACGAGGTCGGGGTAGCGGGAGGCCATGGTGCCGGTGACGAAGAAGACGGCGTGCGCGTCGTGCTTCTTCAGCACGTCGAGCACCTTCGGCGTCCACTCGGGGTCGGGGCCGTCGTCGAAGGTGAGGACGAGCTTGTGGTCGTCGATGGAGCGGCTGGACTCCTGGCCGCCCCGGGTGTCGATGACCGGGCCGCCTTCGAGGATCTTGTCGGGGACGCGGTCGGTGGCGGCCTCCGGCTGGATGCGGAAGTCGGCCATGATCTCGCTGTGCACGTAGCCGCGCAGCATGAGCATCGCGGCCATGGCGACGAGCAGCAGCATCGGCAGGAGGTAGCGCAGCGGGATGCGGCGTCGGCGGACGGGAGGCTGCCGGTGTCGCGGGCGGTGGGACATCTACAGGACGCTGCTTTCGGGGGACGCGCCGGGCGGGTGCCGGTGGGAGGCGACGTGGTGCGGGCCGCCGGCCGGGTCGGACGTGGGGTCCGCGGTCTCGGCGGGCGGGGTGCTCGGCACCACGGGCGGGTCCGTGGTCGGCCGGGCGGGCGGGGCGGTGCGCCCGCCTCCGGTGCCGGCGGTGGGCTCGGCGGGCGGGACGCTCGCGCGGCCCCCGTCCGCGGGCCGGCCGGCCGGGGCGGTGGCGCCGCCCGCGGGCGCGTCGGCGTCCGTGCCGGTGCCGGTGCCGACGGCGGGCGCGCCGGTGCCCTCGGCCTCGGCGGGGCCGGTGGCGGACGCGGCGGGGCCGGTGCTCGCGCCCGGCGATCCGGTGGCCGGTCCTGGGCTCGCGGAGCCGGACGGCTGCGGGCGGGTGCCGACCTGCTCGGAGGGGACCTTCTGCGCCGGGGTCAGCGGCAGCCAGGGCGCGCTGGAGCTGCCGGACAGCAGGGTGAAGACGATGACGACGGCGTAGACCGCGCAGGCCAGGCCGAGGGCGACGCCGATCCGGCGGAACGTGCGTCCGCGCCGGCCCGAGTCGTCGACGAAGACGGGGACTTCCTTGTCGTCCTTGACGGCGTGTGCGCCCGGGGTGCCCGGGGGGCCGCCCGCGGCCAGCATCTCGCTCAACAGGCGGCCGGCCCCGTCGAGTTGGACCGTCACCTCGTTGGGATCATGGGTGTGCCCGGGCAGGGCGTCTTCTCGCCAGTGATTCACCGTACGCACCATCCCCCCAAGGAATGATCACCGGGTGCGCGCGATTCGCCGGACCCTGTCGGCCGGATCGGGCCCCCACCCGACTCCGGCGGCGCCCCCTATCACATGCGCCCGGACGAAGAATGTAGCGCACGCCGGTGACAGCCGGTGCCACCTCTCAGGTGCCGCCGCGCATCACGCGCGCGTCGGCGTCGGGCAGCCAGCCGCCCACAGCGGGACGAAGCCACCCGTTCTCCTCGGCCAGCTCGCGCGCCGCGTCCCGGAGTGCGGTGATCCCGGGGTGTTTGTACCCCTTTCGCCAAACCAGTGACACAGGTGACAGCGGTACGGGGTCCACCAGGGGGCGCAGCACCGCGCCCGGCATGGCGGGGAAGTCGACACCCGTCAGTACGGGGTTGCGATATTTGGCCATGATCCGCCGGAACTCCTCCTCGCCGACCGCGAGCGGCGCGGGCGCGGCGACCTCGATGCCGCGCCCCGCGAACAGGCGGCGGGCGAGGTCGGTCCACTCGGGGGTGCGCGGGTTGCCGGCGCCCGCGTAGACCTCCTCCCCCGCGAGCCGGTGCAGCGGGACCTCCGCGAGGGCGGCCAGCGGATGGTCCTCGGGCAGCACGACGGCCATCGGCTCGTACCGCATCGGCTGCTGCTCCAGGCGGGCGCGGACGGCGGGGTCGAGCCCGGCGAACCGGCCGAAGGAGGCGTCGAGGCGTCCGGCGAGCAGTTCGGCGGCGGCGTGCGTGAGCCCGGACTCGTAGCGGGCCATGAGTTCGGTGTCGGGGGCCAGTTCGCGGGCGCGGGCGAGGACCCGCTCGTGCACGAGCCCGGGGCTGTTGACGTCCACGAGCAGCGGGCGGCTGTCGGGCGCGGGCCGGGCGAACGCGGCGAGCAGGTCGTCGTGGGCGGCGACGACCCGCCGCGCGTACGGCAGCAGCCGGGCGCCGTCGGCGGTGAGCGCGACCTGCCGCGTGGTACGGGAGAACAGCACGACGCCCAACTCCCGCTCCAGGCGCCGGATGTCGCGGCTGAGCGCCTGCTGGGCGACGTAGAGCCGGGCGGCCGCGCGCGTGAAGTGGAGTTCGTCGGCGACGGCGAGGAAGGCGCGCAGCAGGCGCGGCTCGACGGGGGCGGTGGCCATCCGCCGAATTTACAACGCGGACGCGTCAATGGGTGCCGATCAGGTGTTGGACCCCGTACGCCCGCCGCCAGGAAGCTCGGCGCATGGCTTACGCGACGACCTACGCCCGGCTGTTCACGATCCCCGGCGCCCGCGCCTTCACCCTCGGCAACCTCATCGCCCGCTTCCCGCAAGGCATGTTCAGCATCAGCGCCGTGCTGCTGATATCCACCGCCCGCGGCTCGTACGCGCTGGCCGGGGCGGTGACCGCGGCGAGCCTGGTGGCGAGCGCGCTGACCGGACCCTGGCTCGCCCGCCTCGTGGACCGGCACGGGCAGGCGCGGGTCGCGGTCCCGGCGACGCTGGTGGCGGCGGGCGGGGCGCTGGCGCTGCTGGTGTGCGTGCGGCTCGGGGCGCCGGACTGGGCGCTGTTCGTCGCGTACCTGCCGACGGCGGCGACGCCGAACACGGGCGGGATGTCACGGGCGCGGTGGGCGTATCTGCTGCGCGGCGACGCGAAGGCGCTGCACACCGCGAACTCCTTCGAGCAGGCGGCGGACGAGCTGTGCTACATGCTGGGCCCGGTCGTCGCCGCGTTCCTGTGCGGCGCGCTGTTCCCGGAGGCGGGCGCGCTCGTGGGCACGGCGCTGATGGTGACGGGCGTCCTGCTGTTCGCCGCGCAGCGCGCGACCGAGCCGCCGGTGGCGCCCCGCACGGCGGCGACCCGCAGCCCGCTGCGCCGCCGGGGCATGCCACCGCTGCTCGTGGCCTTCCTCGCCACGGGCGCGGTCTTCGGCTCCCTGGAAGTGGTCACCGTGGCGTTCTCCGACAGCCTCGGGCACAAGGCGTGGTCGGGCGGCATCCTCGCGCTCCAGGCGGCGGGCTCGTGCGCGGCGGGCCTGGTCTTCGGTGCCCTGCGCCCGTCGGGACCGGCCGCGCGGCGCCACCCGGTGTGCGTGGCGGCGATGGCGGCGCTGATGACGCTGCCGCTGCTCGCGGCGGCCCTCACGGGCTCGCTGTACGTCCTCGGGGGCGCGCTGCTGATCGCGGGGATGGCGACCGCGCCGACCATGGTGACGAGCATGACGCTCATTCAGGAGCGCACGCCCGAGGGCCAGTTGAACGAGGGGATGACGCTGGCGGTGACCGCGCTGCTCGGCGGCATCGCGTGCGGCTCGGCGGCGGGCGGTGCCGTGGTGGAGCGCTGGGGCCCCACCACGGCGTACGCGGTCCCGGTCGCGGCGGCCCTGACCGCGCTGCTGCTGTCCGCGTACGGCTACGCGCGCACCCGCACGCGTACCGCCCAACTCGCCTAGCAGACGGCGGGCTTGCGCCAGGAGCATTCGAGGGAGCCGTCGCGTTCGGCGGGCGGCGCGGAGCGGGCGGACTCCGGGACGACCGGCCGCGCGCCCGCCGAGCCGTACCGGGCCAGGGTGACGACGATGGCGTCCTCCAGCGGCTTCACGGACGGCACCAGGTAGTTGTTCTGCACGACGCTGTAGACGAGCAGCCGTCCGTCGGCGTCCTTCACGTACCCCGAGAGCGCGGACGCCCCGGTCAACGATCCTGTCTTGCCACGGGCGTTGAGCGCGGCCGGGGTCGCGCACATTCGGCTGCGCAGGGTGCCGCCGACGAGCCGGTCGGGGTCGCAGGCCACGGGCAGCGCCCGGTACCAGTCGTCGAACCAGGGTGCGTGGCGCACCGCGAGGAGCAGGTCGGCGAGCTGGCGGGCGGCGAAGTTGTCCTTGCGGCTCAGCCCGGAGCCGTCGACCTGCCGCACCTTGTCCGCGTCCACCCCGGCCCGCTTGAGGTAGCCGCCGATGGCGGCGACACCGTCGCCCCAGCTTCCGGGGCGCCCGGTGGCCGCGTACCCCATGGCCTTGGTGAGCGACTCGGCGTGCATGTTGTTGGACAGCTTCATGAACGGTACGAGCAGGTCCCGCAGCGGCATCGAGTCGTGCGCGGCGAGCCTGCGGGCGCCCTCGGGGGCGGCGCGGCCGAGCCGGGTGGGTCCGGCGACCCGGACGCCGTGGGCGCGGAGCGCGTCGCGGAAGACGGCGGCGGCGTACCCGGTGGGCTCCCAGACGGTGACCCACTCCTTGGCGGGGTCGCCGCCGGCGGGGACGCTGCCGCTGACGGTGACGGTGTTCGTGCCGTGCTCGCGGACGACGGTGAGGTCGTCGGCGCCGCCCGCCGCGCCCGTGCGGGCCCGCACGTCGAGGTGGACGTAGTCGGTGCCCGGCGTCACCCGCACGCGGGGTCTGTCGCCGGCCCGCGCGCCGGGCGTCACCTCGACGATCACGGTGCCGGTGTCGTAGTCGGTGTCGGGGGCGACGCTGAGCGCGGAGATCTGCGCCGCGTAGTACGAGGACTCGTCGTCGGCGCCCCAGGTGTCGCCCTGGCGCTGGTCGTCGAAGCGGGTGTCGTCCGCGACGAGCCGCCCGGAGACCCGCTTCACCCCGGCGGCGCCGACCCGCGCGGCGAGCCGGTCGTAGTCGGCGGCGAGGGTCGTCGGGTCTCCGGTGCCGCGCAGATACAGGTCGCCGTCGAGGACCCCGCCGCGCACCCGGCCGGCCGCGAGGACGTCGGTGGTGAAGCGGTAGCCGGGGCCGAGCAGCGCCATCGCGGCGGCCGACGTGGCGAGCTTGGTGTTGGAGGCGGGCATCAGCCGCCCGGTCGGATCGTGCTGGTAGAGGGTCTCGCCGCTCTCGGCGTCCGCGACGACGACGCTCGCCGCGCCGCCCTCCATGCGCGGATCGCCGAGCACGGTGTCGATCGCCTCGCTCAGCCCGCCGCGGTCGCCGTCGGCCCCGGCGGGCGCGCCCCAGGTCAGGCAGCCGGCCACGACCGCGCCGACAGCGGGCAGCACCCACCACCGCCGTCCGCGCCGCCCGGTCCCGGAGCCCTTCGTCTCACCCTCAGATCTCCTCATGACCCCGCAGCATCCCGAACCCCGCCCGGCCCGCCAAGACCGCGTGCCCCGCCGCGTGGCGCGCCCGGACATGACGAAGGCCCGGCGACCGAGTGAGGTCGCCGGGCCTTCGCCCACATGGGATGAGTGGAGATGGCGGGAATCGAACCCGCGTCCAACGGTGAAGGAACAGGGCTTCTCCGTGTGCAGTCTGGTACGAGTTTCTCAGCCCTCCGGATCACCCAGACAAGTCCGGAACGGGCTCAGTCACTGTTTGATTTCCCTCTTCACCCCGTGACCGGGATCAAGGTTTAGTTCCCTAGCTGATGCCAGGATCCGGGTCGGGAACAGCCCCGGGCTGACACTTCGCAAGTCGCTACTTAGGCAGCGAGGGCGAAGGAATCGCGCTTGGTGTTGGCGATTATTGGTTGCGACATATGGTTAACGAGATCATTGCCGCTTCCTCGACACGCTTCCCCTGCTTCGACAGCCGTTGTCGAAACCGATCATCCCCATGTTGATTTTTCAAGCTGGGCCTCACCACAGGCCCGGTCCCTCTCACGGAGGGCGTCCTCTCCAGGAGGACGTGTCCATCGTACGTGACCAACGCACGCGCGTGCCAGCGTATTCCCGCGGGGTGCGGAACGCGGCGCGCGAGGCGGGGTCAGCGCATCCGCTCGCGGTTGCGCTGGCGCCGCTTGGCCGAGGCGATGGCCCGGTCCGAATCGCGCCGGTCCTGCTTCTCGCGCAGCGTCTGCCGCTTGTCGTACTCCTTCTTGCCCTTGGCGAGCGCGATCTCCGCCTTGGCCCGGCCGTCCCTGAAGTACAGGGCGAGCGGGACGATGGTGTGCCCGGTCTCCTGCGACTTCGACTCCAGCTTGTCGATCTCCTCGCGGTGCAGGAGCAGCTTGCGCTTGCGGCGCACGGAGTGGTTGGTCCAGGTGCCCTGGCTGTACTCCGGGATGTGCGCGTTGTGCAGCCACGCCTCGTTGCCGTCGATCTGGACGAAGCCGTCCACCAGGGACGCGCGGCCCTGGCGCAGCGACTTGACCTCGGTGCCGGTCAGCACGATGCCGGCCTCGTAGGTGTCCATGATCAGGTAGTCGTGCCGCGCCTTCTTGTTCTGCGCGACGATCTTGCGCTTGCCGTCCTTCTTGTCGGACGCCGCCCCCTTGCCCTGCTTGGGCTGGGACTCCTTCGGTACGTACATTCCCTTGGCCATAGTGCTGGCCATTTTCGCACTACGAGGGGTCCCCGAGGCCAGTCAATACTGTCTCCGCCCGCCGCAGGGCGCCCTCGTCGGCCTCCAGGTCGGGCATGATGCCCCGCCCGTCGACGGCGCGGCCCGAGGGCGTGCGGTAGTGGCCGACGGTCAGCTCGGCGACCGACCCGTCCGGCAGCCGGCTCGGCATCTGCACGGAACCCTTGCCGAAGGTGCGGCTGCCGACGACGACCGCGCGGCCCCGGTCCTGGAGCGCGCCGGTGACCAGCTCCGCCGCGCTCATCGTCCCGCTGTCGACGAGCACGACCAGCGGGCGCGAGGTGTCGCCCCGGCCTGCGGCGTGCAGGGCGCGCTGCGCCCCGCGTACGTCGTAGGTGGCGACGAGCCCGCCGTCGAGGAAGGCGGACGCGGCCGTGACCGCCTCGGTGACCAGGCCGCCGGAGTTGCCCCGCAGATCGAGCACCACACCCGCGCGCGCGGGCGCGGACCGCACCGCAGCGCGCACCTGCGCGCCGACGCCCTTGGTGAACGCGCCGACCTTGACGAGCACGGCGCCGTCCGCGAGCCGGGTGACGCCCACCGAGTTCGTCGACAGGTTCGCGCGGCGCAGCGTCTCGCTCCACGCGCGCGTGCCGCGCCGCAGCCCCACCCGTACCGGGGTGCCCGCGTGCTCGCCGCGCAACAGGGCGAGGACCTCGGTCACGGGCCGCCCGGCGACCCGCCGGCCGTCGACGGCGGTGATCTCGTCGCCCTCGCGGATACCGGCCCGGCCGGCGGGCGAGCCCCGGCGCACCCGGCTGACCTGCACCGCGCCGTCTGCGGTGCGCCGCGCCCACAGGCCGACGCCGGTGTATTCGCCGTCGAGGGCCTGCTCGAACTCCTCGTACTCGCCCTGCGAGTAGACGCCGCCCCAGCGGTCGCCGCTGCGGCTGACGGCCTCCTCGGCGGCCTGCGTGGCCTCCTCGGGCGTCTTGCCGTCCGCCATCGCGGCGGCGGCCGCGGCGCTCGGGTCGGCGGCGGGGCGGCGCGCGGGGGCCGGGCCCCGGTCGGCGGCGGCGAGCCGCGCGTCGGAGGCGTCGCCGTGTCCGGCGGACGCGGCCGGCGGCCACGTACCGCTCGCGGCACCGGCGGCGACCACGCTCATGAGGAGCAACGTCAGGGCCGCCCCGCGGCCGGTACGGCGGGGCCGGGGCGTCCGCAACAGGGGATCCGGACCTGACATGCCGGTGAGTCTAGGACAACGCGAAGCGCCCCACGGCCCGTTGAACCGTGGGGCGCCCCGCGTCGCGCGGGACTCTCGTCACACCTTCAGGTACTTGCGCAGCGCCACGAAAGCGGCCAGCGCGGGCATCAGGACGCTGACGGCGAGGATCAGCGGCAGCTTCGTCAACACGGCGTCCCAGCCGATGAAGTTGATGAGCTGGAGCTTGTCGGACAGGGCCACGCCGTTGTCGATGACGAAGTACTGGCCGGCGGCGAGGAAGACACAGGCGATGCCGCCGCCGATGAGCCCGGCGACCGCCGCCTCCATGATGAACGGCGCCTGGATGTAGAACCCGGACGCGCCGACCAGCCGCATGATGCCGGTCTCGCGGCGGCGGCTGAACGCGGACACGCGCACGGTGTTGACGATGAGCAGCAGCGCCACGACGAGCATCACCGCCATCACACCGCCGGCCGCGTAGTTGAGGTAGCCGAGCAGCCGGAAGAGGTTGTCGAGGACGCCCTTCTGGTCCTGCACGGACTGCACGCCGGGCCGCCCGTTGAACGCGGTGGCGATGACGTCGTACTTCTCCGGGTTCTTCAGCTTGATCCGGTACGACTCCTGCAACTGGTCCGGCGTCAGGGAGCTGGCCAGCGGCGAGTCGCCGAACTGCTCCTTGTAGTGCTTGTACGCCTGGTCCTGGGACTCGTAGGCGACCTTCTCGACGACGCTCATCTTGGCGAGGTCGGCGCGGATCTGCTTCTTCTGCTCCGCGGTGACCGGGCCCTTGGCGCAGTTCGGGTCGGAGTCGGCGTCGCCCTTGTTGCACAGGAAGATGGAGACGTTGACCTTGTCGTACCAGTAGCCCTTCATCTGGTTGACCTGGTCGCGCATGAGCAGCGAGCCGCCGAACAGGGCGAGCGAGAGCGCCACCGAGATGATGACGGCGAAGGTCATCGTGAGATTGCGGCGGAGACCGACACCGATCTCCGACAGGATGAATTGGGCACGCATAGCGACTGCTGGGCCTTTCCCGGCCTTGACGGCCTTCGACTTCGCTCGGTGTTTCTCAGTGCTGGTAGCCGTAGACGCCGCGCGCCTGGTCGCGGACGAGGCGGCCCTTCTCCAGCTCGATGACGCGCTTGCGCATCTGGTCCACGATGTTCTGGTCGTGGGTGGCCATCACCACGGTGGTGCCGGTGCGGTTGATGCGGTCCAGCAGCTTCATGATGCCGACCGAGGTCTGCGGGTCGAGGTTGCCGGTGGGCTCGTCGGCGATGAGGAGCTTGGGGCGGTTGACGAAGGCGCGGGCGATGGCGACGCGCTGCTGCTCACCGCCGGACAGCTCGCCGGGCATCCGGTCGTCCTTGCCGCCGAGGCCGACGAGGTCGAGCACCTGCGGCACCGACTTGCGGATCTCGCCGCGGGACTTGCCGATGACCTCCTGCGCGAACGCGACGTTCTCGCCGACCGTCTTGTTCGGCAGCAGCCGGAAGTCCTGGAAGACCGTGCCGAGCTGGCGGCGGATCTGCGGGACCTTCCAGTTGGAGACGCGGCCGAGGTCCTTGCCGAGCACGTGCACCTGCCCGTGGCTCGCGCGCTCCTCGCGCAGGATGAGCCGCAGGAAGGTCGACTTTCCCGAGCCGGACGAGCCGACCAGGAAGACGAACTCGCCGCGCTCGACCTCCAGGGAGACATCCCTGAGTGCGGGCCGGGTCTGCTTCGGGTAGACCTTGGAGACGTTGTCGAATCGGATCACGGGTGCGCCTCGTGGCTGGGGGGCCGTCGGGAGTGGGGATGGCCTCGGAAGGCTCGTACGGGCCGCTCTGAGCGGGCATCGTACGGGCCTTTCGGGGCACCCCCTCGGTGTGCGTGACCATACGCGAAGGGGGAGGCGGCGTGCAGGCGCCGATCCCGGTTGAGCGTTTTGTCCCGTTGCGGGGCCCGGCGGGCGCCGGTTTTGTCCGCCCCGTGCCTGGTCAGTGACGGTACGGGGAGCGGGGCGAGCCGAAAATGCGCGAAGCTGGCACAGTGGTAGGGGGAACGGTCGCGTTTCCCTGAGCGTTGTACGGAGAGAACCAGTGGGTGTCCGCTGGCCGGATCCGTCGCGCGGGAGGAGGAGAAGCACATGACCTACGACAGGTTGGTGTGCGCGAACTGCGCGGCGCCGGTGAGCGAGGGCCGTTGCGCGGTGTGCCGGGCGAACCGCGAGCGGATGCAGCAGGAGAGCCCGCTGTCCGGGCTGACGCCGATGGCGCTCGTCGCCCTCGTGGCGGTGCTGGTGGCGGCCGTGGCCCTGCTGGCGCACCAGACGGTCTGACGCGGGCCCGGCGCGCGAGCCGGCCCGCCGCGCCCGAGCGGCGCGGCACCCGAGACGCCCGAGACACGACAAGGCCCGGAGCCGAGCGGCTCCGGGCCTTGTCGTGCGCGCTGGGTCAGCGTCCGCTCACGCGGCGGCGCCGCGGTTGCCCGCGAGGCGCGGCAGCAGGCGGAAGCCCACACCGCCCGCGATCATCGTCGCGGCGCCGATGAGCAGGAAGGTCGTACCGGACGCACCGGTCTCGGCCAGCTCACCGCCCTTCTTGCCGGACGCCTGGGCGCCGCTGCCGGTGCCCGTGCCGGTCTGGGCGGCCGGCACGGAGCCGGTGTCGGTCAGGCTGTCCTTGCCCTGACCCTGCTCGACGGGGTTGTTGTTGCCGTCGGGGTTGGTGTTGCCGTTGCCGCCGCCCTGGTGGCCGCCGTTGCCGCCACCCTGGTGGTTGCCGCCGCCGTGGTTGCCGCCGCCCCCGTGGTTGCCGCCGCCGTGGCTGCCACCGCCGTGGCCGTTGCCCGGGGAGGTGGGCTGCGCGGTGGGCTCCTCGGTGGGCTCGGTGGGCTCCTCCGTCGGGTCCGTCGGCTCCGGGTCCGTGGTCGGGTCCGTCGGCTCGGGCTCGGTCGTCGGGTCCTGCGTCGGAGGAGTGGGGTCCTCGTCTCCGACGGACACGCCCGCGTCCACGCCGTCCTTGCCCGCGTGGACGTTCGCCCCGATACCGAGGAGGTCGATGTTCACGTCGGCGGCCGAGGCGGCACCCGCGGCGGTCAGCGAGGCACCGGCGGCGATCACCGCACCTGCCGCTATCCGCGCCACACGGATACGCGTCTTCTTCGTCATCTGTCTGCTACCCCCAGTAGCCAATCGTCAGTGGAGCAGCGCGCGGGACCGCGGCGGACCAGGGGCAGGAAAGGTCATGTTCGACGAACCCCCGTTCACACGCGTCCCATTGATACGCATGCCGCCGCAACCCTTCCCCGTCTTCAGAGCAGCGTCAAGGTCGTTGCGTACGCAATGCCGGTAATCAGGGGAATTGACCGGCCTACGGACATGTGACTGTGACGTAAAAGCCGTAAACGCCTTCACACTTCCCGCACACCGCCCCGTACAACCCCATGGAACAGTCTTCAACGACAAAGGCAACTGCCGCCTCTCGGGCGGCAGTTGCCTTGTCGATAAAGCGTCGGTTACTTCTCCTGCTGCTTGCGCCAGCGAATTCCGGCCTCCAGGAAGCCGTCGATCTCGCCGTCGAGCACGGCCTGCGGATTGCCGACCTCGAACTCCGTCCGCAGGTCCTTGACCATCTGGTACGGGTGCAGCACGTAGGAACGCATCTGGTTGCCCCAGGAGCTGCCGCCGTCGCCCTTGAGGGCGTCCATCTTGGCCCGCTCCTCCTGGCGCTGACGCTCAAGGAGCTTGGCCTGGAGCACGTTCATCGCGGTGGCGCGGTTCTGGATCTGGGAGCGCTCGTTCTGGCAGGAGACCACGATGCCGGTGGGCAGGTGGGTGATGCGCACCGCCGAGTCCGTCGTGTTGACGCCCTGGCCGCCGGGGCCGGAGGAGCGGTACACGTCCACGCGCAGCTCCGACTCGTCGATGTCGACGTGGTCGGACTGCTCGACGACCGGCAGCACCTCGACGCCCGCGAAGGACGTCTGGCGGCGGCCCTGGTTGTCGAACGGCGAGATGCGCACCAGGCGGTGCGTGCCCTG
Source organism: Streptomyces sp. NPDC107550 (assembly GCF_055639095.1). NCBI lineage: Bacteria > Bacillati > Actinomycetota > Actinomycetes > Kitasatosporales > Streptomycetaceae > Streptomyces > Streptomyces sp. NPDC107550. The sequence continues at coordinate 61,461 of NZ_JBVKBC010000007.1, read as the reverse complement.
CTCCACGGAGAGCGTGCCGTACGCGTACGGCACCTGCACGGCGAAGGTCGTCGACTTGATGCCGGCCTCTTCCGCGTACGAGGTCTCGTAGATCTCCGTCTTGTAGCCATGGCGCTCGGCCCAGCGCAGGTACATGCGCTGCAACTGCTCGGCGAAGTCCGCGGCGTCGACGCCGCCGGCCTCCGCGCGGATGTTGACCAGAGCCTCGCGGGAGTCGTACTCGCCGGACAGGAGGGTACGGACCTCCATCTCGTCCAGCGCCTTCTTGACGGACGTCAGCTCGGACTCCGCCTCGGCGCGGGTGTCCGGGTCGTCCTCCTCCTCGGCCATCTCGAAGAGGACGGAGAGGTCGTCGATGCGGCCCCGCAGTGCCTCGGCCTTGCGGACCTCCGCCTGGAGGTGGCTCAGCTTGCTGGTGATCTTCTGCGCCTTCTCCGGGTCGTCCCACAGGGACGGCGCGGCCGCCTGCTCCTCGAGCACGGCGATATCTGCCCTCAGCTTGTCGAGGTCCAGGACGGCCTCGATCGACTCCATGGTCGAGGAGAGGGACTTCAGCTCTTCGGAAACATCGACGACTGCCACGACACCAGCGTAACGGCTACCGCCGCCTTGCCGACTCCAGGTTCCCAGCGCCCTTCTGTGGCCGATGCCGGGTGGGTGGGCCAGCCCGCGGTTCTTCGTCCTCGACTCTCGTCGTGGTTGCTCGCGCAGTTCCCCGCGCCCCTAGGTGAGTGGGCCTGCCCGTGGTCTAGATCCTCGACTCTCGTCGTGGCTGATCGCGCAGTTCCCCGCGCCCCTGGAGGGGCGACTGCGTCGCACCCTCCCCCGGAGGGAGCGGGAGGGGCGACTCCGTCGCCACCTCCTCCCCTGGGGAGCCGGGGCGAAGCCCCGCTCCCTCAGGGGCGCGGGGAACTGCGCAACGTTCAGGTCAGCGGGCCTTGACCGGAGAACTCCCCAGGGGCGCGGGGAACTGCGCGGGCAGCCACCCACCGGGCCGCAGGTGACCCGCTACCCGGGGTCAGGGCGTGGACGGGGCCGAGTCTGTTGTGGACGGAGTCGACGGCTCCGGGGAGTGGGACGTGGCGGTCCAGACGCCGAAGGCTACGGCGCCGGCCAGCACAACCCCGCCCACCCCGAAGACAACCCTCCGACGCCGAGCCGCATGGCGATTCCGCGCGGACCCCGGCCGAGGCGCCCCCGCCGCCCGAGGCGCCCGCGCCGTCCCCCGCGCCCCACCGGCCAGCTCGTCCGGCGCCGGCACCCTCATCGACGTATGCGTGTCACGGTTGGAGTCCGCGGAAGCGGCCCCCGGCACGAGGGAGACGGCCCCCCGGCGCGGCGCGGCCGGCGCCTCGGGCTCGGCGGCGACGGGCTCGGCGCCCTCCTCCCCCGCGTCGGAGTCCGGCTCGTCCACGTCCAGCGGCCCCATCCCGGCGAGCCCCGGCAGGATCTCCCGCAGCCGCGCGGCCATCTCGGAGGCCCGCAGCCGCGACGCCGGCGCTTTGGCGAGGCACTGGACGAGGAGCTGCCAGAGTTCGTCGGGGATGCCGGGCAGCGGCACCACCGTCTCCGTGACGTGCCGCCGCAGGATCGCCCCCGGGTGCCCGCCCCCGAACGGCGTGAACCCGGCGAGCAGCTCGTACAGGACCGTCGCCAGGGCGTAGATGTCGACGGCGGCGCGCGGCGGGAGCCCCTCGATGATCTCGGGGGCGAGGTAGTCGGGCGTGCCGATGATCTTCGTGGCGCGGGTTCTGCGCGGGGTGTCGATGAGCTTGGCGACGCCGAAGTCGGTGAGGAGCGCGGGGTGCGAGCCGCCGGGGCCGAGGGGGCCCTGCATGTCGAGCAGGATGTTCTCGGGTTTGACGTCGCGGTGCACGATGCCGGCGGCGTGCGCGGCGGCCAGCCCCTCGGCGACGTCCGCGACGACGGCGACGGCGGCCTCCGGGGCGAGGCGGCGCTCGCGCTCCAGGCGGGTGCGCAGGTCGGTGCCGCGGACGAGGTCCATGACGAGGGCGAGGTCGTTGCCGTCGACGACGAGGTCGTGGACGCCGACCACGCGCGCGTGGTCGAGGCTGAGCAGGGCGGTGCGCTCTTGCACGAAGCGGCCCACCAGCTCCTGGTCGGAGGCGAGGTCCTCGCGCAGCAGTTTGATGGCGACGGGTCCGTCGGGTCCCTCGCCGAGCCACACCGTGCCCGCACTGCCGCGGCCCAGGATCTGGTGGGCGGTGTACCGGCTGCCGATCTTCCGTGCCAAGACTGCTCCTACAGACGCGTGTTGGCGCCCAAGCTACGCGGCCCGGACGCCAACCAACGCATCAGAGGGGGAAATCACCCGCCGGATGTCGACAAATCTCCAACCTGACCGCTCTGTAGCGGTCGGAGGCCCTAGTTGCCGGTCTTGCTGCCGATGTCCCCGATCCAGTTCTTCGCCTGGGTGAACCAGTCCGACAACTGCGCCCAGTACCCCTTGCCGGTACCGATCCAGTCCTGGAGCGGGGTGAACTCCCACACCAGCCAGCTCACCACGAAGAGGATCACGATCATGAACAGGCAGCCCTTGAGGCAGCCCAGACCGGGGATCTTCATCGGGTTGGCACCGCGCCGGCGCGGCTCACGCGGCTCGCGCGGTTCCCGGGCGGGCGGCGCGGGCCGGGGCGTCGGCTGCGGCGGCGCGTACTGCTGCGGCTGGGGCGCGTACTGCGGCTCCTGGCGGCGCGGCGCGTACTGCTGCGGCTGCTGCTGGGGCCGGGGCGGCTGCTGCGGGCGCTGCTCGGGCCGGGCGACCTGGCGCTGCGGGCGGCGGCGCAGGGGGTCCTCGTCGGGGCCGAGGTACTGCACCTGCGTCTGCTCGTTGCGGTCGCGGGCGGCGCGCAGCTGGTTCTGCCAGGGGTGCGGGTCGTCGGGGCCCGCGCCCGGCGGGTTCGACGGCACCGGCGGCAGCACGGCCGTCGGGTCGGCGGCACCCTGACCACCGGGTCCGCCCGCGTCGCCGGGCTGCTGCCGCATGACGCTGGTCGCCGCGTTCGGGTCGTACGCGGCGGGGGCGGCGCCCGTGTTCGGCAGCACCTGCGTCGGGTCGGCGGCGCCGAGCACACTCTGGTCGGCGCCGGGCACCCGCGCGGGGTCGGGGTCGGGCATGAGCAGGGCGCCCACGCCGTCGGCTGCGGCGATCTGCGCGCTGCTCGCGTGCACGCCGACGCCCTCGGCGACGGTCCGCAGGCCGCGCGCGAGGTTCTCGGCGCTGGGCCGCTCGTCGGGGTTCTTGCGCAGGCAGCGCTCGATGACGGTCCACAGCGGCTCGGGGACCGTGGAGGGGCGGCGCGGCTCGGCGCTCAGATGCTGGTGCAGCACTTCGAGGGCGCTGCCCCCGGAGAACGGCGGCCGGCCGGTGACCAGCTCGTACAGCAGGATGCCCGCGCCGTAGACGTCGACGGCGGAGGTCTGCGGGCGGCCCTCGGCGGACTCGGGCGCGACGTACGCGGGCGTGCCGACGAACTCGTGCGTACGGGTGAGGCCCGGGGAGTCAGCGAGGCGGGCGATGCCGAAGTCGGTGAGCATCGGGTGCATGCCCTGGTCGTCCTGCTTGAGCAGCACGTTCGCCGGTTTCAGGTCGCGGTGCACGACGCCGTCGGCGTGGCTCGCGGCGAGCGCGTCGGCGATCTGCGCGGTCAGCAGGGCGGCGGCGACCGGCGAGAACGGCCCGTTCTCCCGCAGGTAGCGGTGCAGGTCGGGGCCGTCGATCAGGTCCATGACGAGGGCGAGCAGCTCCCCCTCGACGACGAGGTCGCGGGTGCGCACGATGTTGGGGTGCGTCAGGCGCAGCAGCACGGAACGCTCGCGCAGGAAGCGCATCACCACGTCCGCGTCGTTGGCCAGCTCCTCCTTGAGGACCTTGATGGCGACGGTCTCGCCGGGCTGGCCGGCGACGGCCGCCTCGGCGCCCGCCGTCTCGCGCTGGCGGGCCCGCCAGACGGTGCCCGTGGCGCCGCGTCCGAGCGGCTCCTCGAGCAGGTACTTGCTGCCTACCGGCCGCACGTCATGCGCTCCCTGCATCGGTACTCACCTTGGCCATGCCCGGTCCCGGACACGACACCCCACTCTAGTGGCGCCCCACCCCAAGCGGACTGTCGATCTTGCCGCCCGGGCGCCACCGCCGACGCCATCGCCGGCGGGTCTACGGGAAGACGCCCGGCCCGAACAGTTGGTTGCCCGGCGCGCGTGTGAGCGATCCCCGGCGCGGGCGGCGCGGGGCGCCGAGCGTCGCTTTGTGGCCAGATTTGTGGGGTGGGGTGGCTGATCAAGATCACTTGGGGGTGGGTGGCGGGCGGGTTGTCGGTGGTAGGTGGGAGGATGCCTCCCAGCACTGGCTGACGTGCCCGTAGCGGTGGGGGGATCTGCGGTGGGGGACCGCGGGCGGCCCCGTCCCGGGCGCCCGCGCAGAAGGGACCGCAGACGGCGATGCAGATCCGCCTTACCGTCGTAGACCCCCTGGGCACGCGCCCTGACGCGGCAGCGCGCGACGTTCTGGTCACCGCCCCGGGCGGCACCGCGCTCGCCGCCGTCGCCTCGGGCCTCGCCGCGGCCGTCGCGGGCTCCGACGCGCCCTCGTCGGTGCTGTACGCGGGCGCCGAGCGGCTCGACGCGCAGCGCTGCCTGCTGGGCGAGCCGCCGCTGACCGACGGGGCCGTGCTCTCCCTCGGCGCGCCCATGGCCCCCGGCCCCGACCCGGAGTCCGCCGCCGCGCAGTTGCACGTGGTGGCCGGTCCCGACGCGGGCGGTGTCCATCTGCTGCACGGCGGCCAGATCCGCGTCGGCCGCTCCGCCGACGCCGACGTCCCCCTCGACGACCCCGACGTGTCGCGGCTGCACTGCGCGGTGACGCTCACGGCGGACGGCCGGATCACGGTCGCCGACCTGGGTTCGACGAACGGCACGCGCCTCGACGACCGTCCGCTCGGTGAGCGCCCGGTGCCGCTGGAGCCCGGCGCGCTGCTGCGGCTCGGCGAGTCCGCGCTGCGGGTGGCGCTCGCCGGTGACGTCACGCGCGCGGCGCCGGTCGTCACCGCGCCGGACGGCGAAGGGCACGTACGGGTGACCCTCGGGGACGCCCGCGCCACCCCCGCGACCGCCACCGCCCCGGCGCCCCTGCCCGCGCCGGACGAGACACGGCACGCGTACGGCGACGCCTCCTGGGGCGCCGCGGGGAGCACGCCCGCGCGCGGATCCGAGCCGGTCGTGCCCGAGCACGCGCGCGGGGGCCCGTGGCCCGCCCCGGCGGGCGAGGGCCCGTACGGGACGGCCGAGCCCGCGTACGGCGACAGCGGGGACGGTGGTGACGGCTTCGGGACCGTGCCCGAGCAGGGCGGCGCGCCCGGCATCGAGCGCACCCGGATGGGGACGCCACCGCGCGGCACGACCGTACCGAGGCCCGCGAAGCGGCGCGGCGGCCTCGGCCGGCTGCTGCGGCGCGGGCGCGAGGAGCAGGACCAGCACCACGAGATCCACGAGCCGTACGCGCTGCGCACCCCGCACGCGCCGGGCACCGGGCCCGAGGCCGGGACCGGGACCGGGGCTGAGGCCGAGAAGCCCGTCGTGGCGCCCGTGCCCGCGCCGCGCGCGGTGAGCCCGGTCGCCGAGACCTGGCCGGACCCCGCCGCGCTGCTCCTGACCGCGCTCGGCCCCGGCCCCCGGCTGTGGGAGCGCGGGCCCGGGCATCCGGAGGCGCTGGCGGTACGGCTCGGCACGGTGGAGCGGGCGGGCCTGCCCGCGGTGCCGGTGACGGTGAGCCTCGCGGAAGCGGGCGCCCTCGGCCTCGCGGGGCCCCCGGCGCGGCTCGCCGGGCTCGCGCGGGGCGTCCTCGCGCAGCTCGCGGCGCTGCACGCGCCGGACCGGCTGGAGATCGTGCTGATCTCGACGGACCGGACCCGCCCCCTCGACCAGCGGATCGCCGAGTGGTCCTGGCTGGGCTGGCTGCCGCACGTCCGCCCCGCGCACGGGCAGGACTGCCGGCTGCTCCTCGCGTACGACCGGGAGCAGGCCGCGGCCCGCACCGGTGAACTGCTGCGCCGCCTGGACGACCACGCGGCGGGGCTGCGGCCGGGCCGCGCGGTCCCGGTGCCGGGCCTGGCGCCCGGGGAGCCCGCCCCTGACCCGGAGCCGGACGACGTCGCCGCCACCGTGGTCGTCGTCGACGGCGACCCGGGCTCGGCGGCGCTGCGGGAGGCGACGGTGCGGCTCGCGGCGGAGGGCGGCGCGGCGGGCGTGCACGTGGTGTGCCTGGCGCAGACCCCGGCGACGACGCCCGCGTCCCCGGTCGCGGACACCTACGAGGCGGCGTGCGCGCAGTCCCCGGCGTTCCGGGCGTGCGGCGCGGTGGCGTTCCTCAGCGGTGACGTGGCGACGGCGCTGCGGCTGCACCGGGCGGCGCGCGGCCGGATCGCGGGGCACGGCACGGTCGCCGCGCTGGACGCGGTGTCGCTGCCGTGGGCGCAGCGGTTCGCGCGGGCGCTGGCCCCGCTGCGCACGGACGCGGCGCCCGGCACGGGCGAGGCGCACGCGCGCGTGTCGGCGCCGCTGCCCCAAGCCGCGCGCCTGCTGGACGAGTTGGGGCTCGCGCGGGCCACGCCCGCGTCGCTGCTGGCCCGTTGGGCGGCGGCGGCCGACGATCCGGCGGCGCTCGGCGGGCGGGTGTGGGCGGTGCTCGGCGCGGGACCGCGCGGCCCGGTCGGCATCGACCTGGCCGCCGAGGGCCCGCATCTGATGGTCGAGGGCCCGGCGGGCAGCGGGCGTACGGAGCTGCTGCGCGCGGTGACCGCGTCGCTGGCCGCCGCCGAGCGCCCCGACCGGCTCGGCATCGTCCTGATCGACGGCAAGGGCGGTGCGGGCGGCGGCGCGGAGCGCGCGGAAGGGCTGCGGGTCTGCACGGACCTGCCGCATGTGACGACGCACCTCGCGGTCAACGACCCGGTGCGGATGCGGGAGTTCGCGCAGTCCCTGACGACGGAGCTGAAGCGCCGCGCCGAGCTGACCGGGCGGACGCACTTCGCGGAGTGGCACACCCAGCGGGCGGTGTCGGGGCGCCTGGTGGCACAGCGGTCGGCGCCCGCGCAGGGTGCGGCGGCCCTGGGCGCGGCGGGCGGCGCGGGAGGCGCCGGTGACATAGAGGCGCCGCCGAGTTCGACGATGCGGCTGCGGCCGGGCGCCGCGCGGGAGAAGGCGGACCCGGCGCCTCCGCTGCCGCGGCTTGTGGTCGTGGTCGACGATCTGGACGCGCTGCTCGCTCCCCCGCTGGGCTCGCCGGGCCGGCCCTCCGCCGGTTCCGTGGTGCGGGCGCTCGAAGCGGTCGCGCGGGACGGGGAGCGGCTCGGGGTGCATCTCGTGGCGGCGTTCGGCACGGGCGCGGGCCCGTCCTGGGCGGGGCGTCCGCTGGTGGCGCTGGACGCGCCCGGTTCGGGGTCGGAGGACCCGGCGCCGGGGCGGGGCGTGGTGCATGGCGCGGACGGCCGGGACACGGGGCTCCAGGCGGGCCGGGTGACGGGCCGCATCCCCCGTACGGCGACGCAGCGGCCGACGGTCGTCGCGCTGGACTGGGCCCGCATGGGCGACCCGCCGGACCGCCGCCCCGTGCGGGAACTGGGCAACGGGCCGACCGACCTCGCCCTCCTCGCCAGCGCCCTTGAGCGGGCCGCCCGCTCGGTCTCGGCCCAGGAGGTCCCGTCCCTGCTGTGAGGACGGGCGGGGCCGGGGCGGACTGCTGCGGTACGGGCAGTCCTCGTACCGGAGCCTTGGGTCCCGTACCGGAGTTGGAAGCGCGAGCACGCCGACACCCGCTCCCCGTAACCCAGTTGGAGCCGTGAACGCGCCGACGCGCGCCTCCCGTACCGGAGTTGGACGTACCCCCGGACCGAAGCCCGCCGCACGGCGCGGAGTTGACGGGCCGCCTCCCCGTGACGCGTGGGAGGGGCCGGGGATCACGACCCCGTCACGATCACCGTCCTGACAAGGGGGGCACCCTTGCCGGTTCTGTCCGGCCGGGCGTACACCAGAGCGCACGGCACAGCGCTCAGTACGTACGTTCAGCGTTCAGGACGAGAACGGGGCAGTGATGCGCAGCACTCTTCGTACCACCAGCACACCGATGTACCGCCGCGCCGCGGTCGGCGTCGCCGTAGGCTCACTGGCCCTCGCGCTCGCCGCCTGCGGAGGCGGTGGCGACGGCGGCAAGGACAAGCCGGCCGGCGGCGGGGGCAAGGGGTCCGCCTCCGCCCTGAAACTGCCCAAGCTCGACGGGCAGAAGCTGGAGATCGCCGCGGTGTGGACCGGCGACGAGCAGAAGAACTTCAAGCAGGTCCTCGCCGAGTTCGAGAAGCGCACGGGCGCGCAGGTGACGTTCGTGCCGGCGCAGGACCCGATCATCAACTTCCTCGGGTCGAAGGTCGCGGGCGGCGCCCCGCCGGACGTGGCGATGCTGCCGCAGCCCGGCGCGATCAAGCAGGCCGTGGCGAAGAAGTGGGCCAAGCCGCTCGGCAAGGACGCGCAGGCGCAGGTCGAGAAGAACTACGCCAAGGGCTGGCAGGACCTCGGCAAGGTCGACGGCACGCAGTACGCGGCGTACTACAAGGCGGCCAACAAGTCGCTGGTCTGGTACAACGCGAAGGTCTTCGAGAACGCGGCGGCGAAGGAACCGAAGACGTGGAAGGAGTTCCTGGCGACCGCCCAGTCGATCTACGACTCCGGGGTGACGCCCGTGTCGGTGGGCGGCGCGGACGGCTGGCCGCTGACGGACTGGTTCGAGAACGTCTATCTGTCGCAGGCGGGCCCCGACAAGTACGACCAGCTCGCCCAGCACAAGATCAAGTGGACGGATCCCTCGGTCAAGGACGCGCTGACGACGCTGGCGCAGCTCTGGGGCAAGAAGGAGCTGCTGGCCGGCGGCAACAAGGGCGCGGTGCAGACCGAGTTCACGAAGTCGGTGGAGCAGACGTTCACGGGCGGCGAGCAGCCCAAGGGCGCGATGGTCTACGAGGGTGACTTCGCGCAGGTCAACATCCAGCAGACGAAGGCGAAGATCGGCACGGACGCGAAGGTGTTCCCGTTCCCGGCGGTCGGTTCGGGGCAGCCGCCGGTGGTCAGCGGCGGTGACGCGGCGGTCATCCTGAAGGACTCCAAGGCCGCGCAGGCGCTGGTGACCTGGCTGGCCTCGCCGGACGCGGCGACGATCCAGGCGAAGCTCGGCGGCTACCTCTCGCCGAACAAGAGCGTGGACCTCGCCTCGTACCCGAACGAGGTGCAGCGCACGATCGCCAAGGCGCTGATCGGGGCCGGCGACGACTTCCGCTTCGACATGTCGGACCAGACGCCGCAGGCGTTCGGCGGCACGCCCGGCAAGGGCGAGTGGAAGGCGCTCCAGGACTTCCTGATGAACCCCAAGGACGTGGCGGGCACCCAGCGGACGCTGGAGGCCGAAGCGGCCAAGGCGTACAAGGACTGACGCGGGATGGCCTCCGCAGACGCGACCGCCCCGGCACCGGGGCGGCCCCGGAGCGTGACCCGTACGCGCCGCACGGTCGCGGTGCTGTTCCTGCTGCCCGCGCTCGTGCTGCTGGGGGCGCTGGTCGTGTACCCGATCGGGTACTCGGTGGTGCGCAGCTTCTTCGACAAGGCGGGCAGTTCGTTCATCGGGTTCGACAACTACGCGACGCTGTTCACGCGCGCCGACACCAAGGCCGCGATCAACAACAACGTCTGGTGGGTGGTGCTGGCCCCGACGGTGGCGACGGCGCTCGGCCTGATCTTCGCCGTGCTGACCGAACGCATCCGCTGGGGCACCGCGTTCAAGCTGGTCGTCTTCATGCCGATGGCGATCTCGATGCTGGCCGCGGGCATCATCTTCCGCCTGGTGTACGACCAGGACCCGCAGAAGGGCGCGGTGAACGCGGTCGTCACCTCGGTGCACGACACGTTCGCGTCGTCGTCGGCGTTCCCCGGGGCGCACCCGCGCGCGGGGGACGCGCTGGCCGGGCTGGCGGGCGGCCCGTTCCTGACGACACGTCCGGTACGGGCCGGAACTCCGGTGCTGCTGCCGCTGGTCGGGGTCGCCGCCGACCGGATGCCGAAGGGCGCCGAGCCCGCGAAGCCCGCCCGGGCCCGCCCGGGGCAGGTCACCGGCACGGTCTGGCAGGACTTCACGCTCGGCAAGGGCGCGGGGAAGCGCGGCGCCGTGGACGCCTCCGAGGTCGGCTATCCGGGGATGCGGATCGAGGCGGTCAAGGAGGGCAAGGTCGTCGCGTCGGCGACGGCGGCGGCGGACGGCACGTTCACCCTGCCCGCCGCCGCCGACGGGGCGAGGCTGCGGCTGCCCCCGGCCAACTTCAAGGAGGCGTACAACGGCGTCGACTGGCTCGGCGACAAGAAGTACTTCACCGTCCACCTGGGCGGCTTCGACCTGTATCTGAACATCGTGACGACGTCGGTCATGGTGGCGTACGTGTGGATGTGGGCCGGGTTCGCCATGGTCCTGATCGGCGCGGGGCTCGCCGGCATCCCGCGTGAGCTGCTGGAGGCGGCGCGGGTGGACGGGGCGTCGGAGTGGCAGGTGTTCCGGCGGGTGACGGTGCCGCTGCTCGCGCCGGTCCTCGCGGTCGTCCTGGTCACCCTGATGATCAACGTGCTGAAGATCTTCGACCTGATCTTCATCATCGCGCCGGGCTCCTCGCAGGACGACGCGAACGTGCTGGCGCTCCAGCTCTACCGGTCGGCGTTCGGCGAGGACAACGAGGGACTGGCCAGCGCCATCGCGGTGCTGTTGCTGCTGCTGGTGATCCCGGTCATGTGGTTCAACATGCGCAGACTGCGGCGGGAGGTACGGCGATGACGGCGCTGGACCAGGGGGCGCGGCCCCGGCGCTCGCTCGCGGCCCGGATCGGCGAGAAGGCCGGCGGCGGCGTGGTGCGGTTCGTGCTGCTCGTGGTCGCGGCGCTGTGGCTGGTGCCGACCGTCGGGCTGTTGTTCTCGTCGCTGCGCTCGCCGCAGGACATGGCGGGCAGCGGCTGGTGGAAGGTGTTCGGCAAGCCCTCGCAGCTCACGTTCGAGAGCTACCGCTCGCTGCTGGAGAACTCCGACATCACGTCCTCGCTCCTGAACACGGCGCTGATCACGATCCCGGCGACGCTGCTGGTCATCGTCATCGGGTCGCTGGCCGGGTACGCGTTCGCGTGGATGGAGTTCCCGGGCCGCGACTGGTGGTTCCTGCTCGTGGTGGGGCTGCTCGTGGTGCCGGTGCAGGTGGCGCTCGTGCCCATCGCGCGTCTCTTCGGCGACATCGGCATCTTCGGCTCGCTGATCGGCGTGATCCTCTTCCACGTCGGGTTCGGGCTGCCGTTCGCGGTGTTCCTGCTGCGGAACTTCTTCGCGGAGATCCCCCGCGAACTCCTGGAGGCGGCCCGCCTCGACGGCGCAGGTGAACTGCGGCTCTTCTCGCGGGTGGTGATGCCGCTGGGGGCGCCCGCCATCGCCTCGCTCGGCATCTTCCAGTTCCTGTGGGTGTGGAACGACATGCTGGTCGCGCTGATCTTCACCGACACCGGCAACCAGCCGATCACGGTCGCGCTCCAGACGCAGGTACGGCAGTTCGGCAACAACGTGGACGTGCTCGGTCCCGGTGCGTTCATCTCGATGGTGGTGCCGCTGGCCGTATTCTTCGCGTTCCAGAGGCAGTTCGTGTCCGGGGTCATGGCGGGCGCGGTCAAGTAGCGGAGAGGCCGGGGGCGCCGGGCGCGGGCCGGGGAGGGCGGGGGCAGGATCACCGGCCCCCGCCTCCCGCCTGCGCCCCCGTCCCCCGGATGCCGCATCCGGCGTAACCGGCCCGCCCGGCGCCCCGTTCCCGGGCAGAGCCCCACGCCGACCTCTGGATGTGCCACTTTGCCCCGGTTCAGCGTCATCGTCCCCGTGTACAAGGTGCGGGCGTACAAGGTGCGGGCGTACCTGCACGCGTGCCTCGCCTCGGTCCTCGGCCAGTCGTTCACCGACCTGGAGGTGATCGCGGTGGACGACGGATCGGCGGACGGCTGCGGGGAGATCATCGACGAGTTCGCGGCCCGCGACGCCCGGCTGCGCGCTGTCCGCCTCGACGCGCACGGCTACCCGGGACCCGCCCGCGCCGCCGGACTGCGGCTCGCGCGCGGCGACTACGTCGTCTTCCTCGACGGCGGCGACGCCCTCACCCCGGGCGCGCTCGCGGCCCTCGCGCGGCGCGTCGAGGAGACCCGCCGCCCGGACGTCCTGGTCTACGGCCACGCCCGGACGCTCCGGGACGGCCGCGTCGTCCCCGACCCGCACGCGGGCCTGCTCGCACGGCAGGGCCCCGGCGCCTTCGCCCCCGCCGGCCGGCCCGATCTGCTGCGGCTGCCGCAGATGGCCTGGAACAAGGCGTACCACCGGGACTTCATCGAGCGGGAGGGCTTCTCCTTCCCGCCGGGCGCGTACGCGGACACGGCCTGGACGTACCCGGTCCTGATGGCCGCCTCGACCGTCGCGGCGCTCCCCCGGGTCTGCGTCCACCACCGCGTCCACCACCCCGCCCGCACGCCCGGCGCCCCGGCCGCCCCCGGCGCGGGCAGGGAACGGCCCGCCGTCCTCGGCCTGCTCGACCAGTACGACCGGGTCTTCGAGTTCCTCGACCAGCATCCCGACCTCGACACCGAGTGGCGTCCGGCGCTGGTGCGGCACCTGGCCGGTCACGCCCTCGCCGTGCACCGCGACGCGGGTCCGCTGCCCCGAGCCGCCCGCGCCGCGTTCCTGCGCGAGGCCCGCGCCCGCTGCCTGCGCCACCGCGCGCCCGGCGACCGGCTGCCGCGCGGCCTCCGGCGCCGTCTGCCCGGCACCCGGCGCGCCACGGCGGCGGCCCTGCGCGGCCGGCTCCGCCTCACCGGGTACGCGACCGGAGCGCGCCGCGCGCTCGGCGCCGCCGCCCTGCGCCTCCACCACCGCCTCCAACTGCGGCTGCCCGTACGGCAGAACGAGGCCGTGTTCCGCTCGTACGAGGGCCGGGGCGGTGACCCGGGCGCGCTGGAGGAGGCGTTCCGCGCGCTCGCCCCGCACGTGCGCACGTCGTGGATCGCCGCCCCCGGGCGCTGGGCGCCGGACGGTGCCCGCCGGCTGACCCCGGGCAGCGCCGCGTACTGGACGGCGCTCGCCCGCAGCGCGTACCTGGTCACGGACGGCGGCTTCGGCGCGCCCCTGGTCAAGCGGCCGGGGCAGACCGTCGTCCACACCGGGCGCGGCACCCCGCTCAAGAAGACCGGGCTCGACCTGCGGGAGCACCCGGCGGCGGCGCGCGGCACGGACCTCGCCGCGCTGCTGCGCGCCGCCGACACCTGGGACTACGTCCTGTCCGCCAACCGGCACTCCACCCTCGTCCGCGAGCGCGCCCTGCCCGCCGCGTACACCACGCTGGAGTACGGCCGCCCGCGCAACGACCGGCTGCTGCGGGCCGACCCCGCCGAGGTGACCCGGCAGCGGCGGGCGCTCGGCGTCCCCGAGGGCGCGGTCGCCGTCCTGTACGCGCCGACGTACCGCGACTACCGCACGACCCAGCGCCGCCCGCTGGACGTGACGCGGGTGGCCCGCGCGCTCGGCCCGCGCTTCGTGCTCCTCGTCCGCGACCACCCCTCGGCCGCCGGTACGCGGATGCCCGCAGTACACGGCCGGATCATCGACGCCGGCGCGCACCCGGCCCCCGAGGCGCTCTGCCTCGCCGCCGACGCGCTGGTCACCGACTACTCGTCCCTGATGTTCGACTACGCGTGCCTGGACCGGCCGATCGTCGTCCACACCGAGGACTGGGAGGCGTACGAGGCGGCCCGCGGCACCTACTTCGACCTGCGCGCCTTCCCGCCGGGCGCGGTGGCCCGCTCCGAGGACGAGCTGATCGACATCTTCGCCACCGGGCACTGGCGCGGCTCGCGCTCGGCACAGTTGCGGGCCGCGTTCCGCGAGCGGTTCTGCCGCCTGGACGACGGCCGCGCCGCCGAACGCGTCGTACGGCACCTCGTGTACGGGGAGCGGGCGCCGCTGCCCGGTCCGCGCCCGGCGCCCGGCCGCCCCGCGACTCGCGCCGGGACGCCCATCGGCCCGCTCCCGTACGGGAGTTGACGCCCGCCGCGCGTCTCAGGCCGGTCCCGCTCCCGAGTGGTCCGCCTCCGCGTGGACCGTGACGACCGGGGCGTGGCGGATCGGCGCGAGCGGGATGGGCCGCGCGGAGCCGCCGTCCCCGGCGCCGGGGGCGTGACGCGGGTACGTCCGGGCGGGTGCGGGGTGTACGGGGACGGGGGCGGCTTCGGGCGCGGGGCACGGGAGTTGGGCCACGGCAGCCGGAGTTTCAGCCCCAGAGGCCAGGGCTTCCTTCGCGGCGGCCGGGGCTTCAACCGCCGAAGCCGGAGCCCCCTTCGCGGCGCCCGGGGCTTCAACCGCCGGGGCCGCGCACAAGGTCGGGGCCGGATCGCCCGGCGGCGCCGCCAGTTGCTCCCAGGCCCCGGCGGCGGTGAGGGCCAGCGCCCCGGCGAGGGCGGCGCGGACGAGCGCGGCACGCGTCCGGCCGGCGGCGCCCGGCGGGGACCCGGGGCGGCGGCGGGCGCCGGGCACGGCGGCGGGCGGGGGCGGCGGGGAGCACGGCAGGATGTTCATCACGTGACCAACACCCGTCCCCCGCTTCGGTCACCGGCACTGGTCCGTCCGGGGCACACGGCAGCCGGGGCAGGGCGGCGCGGGGCGGCGGTCACGGACGTACAGGCGCAGTACGGCGCTCTTGCGGACGACCTGGCGGCGGACGGTGAAGTCGCGGCGCAGCAGGGCGAGTTTGGCCCGCTCGACCGGTACCTCGCGCGGCTGCCGGTAGCGGCCGCGGCTGAACTCGCCGTCGATCAGCACCCACAGCCGGTCCAGGCAGGCCATGCGGGCGGCGAGTGCGCGGGGGCGTACGTCGGTGCCGTACAGGGTGCCGGAGGCGGGGCCGGGGGTGGCGAGGGAGACGTCGCGGGTGTGGGCGAGGGCCGCCGGGTACGCCTCGGCGACGCGGCGCACCGCGAGCGGCAGGTACAGGACGCGGTCGCCGGGCCGGACCTCGGCGGCGACGGCGCGGGCGACGGAGCCGTAGTCGTCGCGGCGGCTGCCGGGGGCGCGTTCGGCGCTGTGGCCGGGCAGTTGGAGCACGAAGGCGGCCAGGACGGCGAGCGCCCCGCACAGCGCGCCGGCCGCACGCGGGGAGGGCAGCCTCCGCACAGGCGGGAGGCGGCGGGAGGCGGCGCGCAGCACGGCGTCGCCGCCCGCGGCCGTCAGCAGGGGCAGTCCGGCGCAGGCGAAGAACACGTACCGCTGCACGTACAGCGGATGGAGCTGGGAGACGGCGAGGAGCAGGGCGGGCGGCAGCACGGCCAGCGGGAGGGCGACGGCGACGAGCCCGAAGGGCTGCCCGGGGCGGCGGGCGGGCGGCCGGACGAGCGCGAGGGCGGCGAGGGCGAGCGTGACGGCGTACACGGCGAGGGGGTGGCCGGCCGCGCGGGCGAGCAGGGCGCGGACGTCGGCCGGGCCCGGCGCCCTGATCCAGCCGACCTGCCCGCTCTGGCCGGCGGCGACGGCCGCGAGCGGCAGCAGGAGCAGCACGGCGGCGCCCGCGGCGAGGGCCCAGCCGCGCAGGACCGCGCGCGGGGCGCGGGCGGCGGCGAGGGTGACGGCGTGCGCGGCGAGCAGCAGCACGGCGAACTCGTGCAGCCAGCAGGTGACGGTGAGGGCGGCGCCGTACGCGCACCAGGCGGCGGGCCGGGGGCGGGCGGCGGCCCGGGTCAGGGCGAGCGTCGCGGCGAGGGCGCCGGCGGCGACGAGCGCGTAGGAGCGGCCCTCTTGGGCGAAGTAGCTGGTGAAGGGGGTGACGGCGTAGAGCAGGCCCGCCCACAGGCCGACCCTGGGGCGGGCGAGGCGGGTGCCGAGCGCGGCGACGAGGCAGGCGGCGGCGGTCGCGCCGAGCACCGAGGGCAGCCGCAGGGTGACCTCGCCGGGGTGCAGCCGCAGCAGGGCGTGCGACAGGAGGTAATGCAGGCCGTGGACGGCGTCGACAGCTTCCAGGGTGCGCAGCAGTTGCGGCAGGGGACGTTCGGCGACGATGACGGTGGCGGCCTCGTCGCGCCACAGGGTGCCCCGGTCGAGGCCCCACAGTCCGAGCCCGAGCATCACGGCCCCGGGCACGGCGACGGCGAGCGCGCGGGCGCGGCGGTCCGCGCGCGGGGAGGCGGTCGGCATGGCACGAGCCTGTCCGACCCGGCGCCGGGCACCGGGCCGGGCGGGCTCGTGCCGCGCGGACGTCACCCGTTCGACAGGGGGCGCGCGGCGGGGCGGGTCACTCGATGACGAGCCGTACGTCGATGTTGCCGCGGGTGGCGTTGGAGTAGGGGCAGACCTGGTGGGCCTGCTCGACGAGGGAACGGCCCGTGTCGGCGTCGACGGTGTCGGGCAGTTCGACGCGGAGCACGACGGCGAGCCCGAAGCCCTCGCCCTGCTTGCCGATGGAGACCTCGGCGGTGACGGCGGCGTCGGCGACGTCCACCTTGGCGGCGCGGCCGACGAGCCCGAGGGCGCTGCCGAAGCAGGCCGCGTACCCGGCGGCGAACAGCTGCTCGGGGTTGGAGCCGCGGGCGTCGCCGCCCATGGCGGTGGGGATGCCGAGCTGGAGGTCGATCACGCCGTCGGAGGAGACGGCGCGTCCGTCGCGGCCGTGGGTGGCGGTGGCGACGGCGGTGTAGAGGGCGTCCATGGGTGCTGCCTCCGGGAAGGGCGGGATGGGGTGGGTGGGGCGCGGTCCGGGCGTCCGTTCCGCACCCCATAACTACAGCACACAATTGAGTTGCGCACAATTGAATCGCGTACGGGCCAGAGCGCTACCCTGGGCCCATGGCCAGCCACCACACCCCGGACGACCCGCCCCACGGCCCCGACGGCGACCCGCTCCGGAACGCCGACGACCTGCTCCGGCTCGACCGGCAGATCTGCTTCTCGCTGAACGCGGCCTCGCGCGCCTTCGGCGGTGTCTACCGCGCACTCCTGAAGGACCTGGGCCTGACCTACCCCCAGTACCTCGTCATGCTGGCGCTGTGGGAGGCGCCGGCCGCCGGCGGGCTCGCGGTCAAGCGGCTCGGCGAGCGGCTGCGGCTCGACTCGGGCACGCTGTCGCCGCTGCTCAAGCGGCTGGAGGCGGCGGGGCTCGTGCGCCGGGAGCGCAGCGCGCACGACGAGCGTTCGGTGACGGTGACGCTGACAGAGGCCGGCGTCGCGCTCAAGGGGCCCGCGGCCGAGGTGCCCCGGCGGATCGCCGCCGCCACCGGCTTCCGGCTCGACGAGATCGAGGAGCTGCGCGAGCGCCTGAACCGCCTCACCGACGCGCTCGACAACGCCCAGATCTGACACCCCGGCACCCCCGGCCGGCCAGCCCACCCCGGGCGCCCGCACCCCCGTACACGCACACCCCCGCAACGGACGCCCCCGTACGCACGCGCCCGCCGGAGGGAATCCGGCACGGCGTAACCCACCGGAACGACAATCCGGACATACGCTCACCACTCGTGATCGTCGATCTCCCGGACCAGAGTCCGACCACCCGGCGCCCCGTCCACGCCACCTGGGTCCGCGCGGGCCGCCTGAACCGCCCCGCGCTCATCGCCACCTGGCTGCTCACCCGCGCCGGGATGCTCGTGCTGCTCGCCCGCGACGACAGCCACCCGCTCGGCGTCGGCGGCGTGGCCCGCGAGGTCCATGACCTGTACGCGCACTGGTTCACGGTGCTCTCCAGCGGCACGTTCCCGGTGGGCGACCCGCTGTGGCAGTACCCGCCCGGCGCCGGTCTCGTGCTGCTCGCGCCGGGCGCCGTGCCGGGGCTGAGCTACTTTCAGGCGTTCGTCGCGCTCACCCTCGCCGCCGACGCGGTCATCACGTACGCGCTGGCCCGGGGCGAGCACGAACCGGGCGGTGCCTGGCTGTGGACGGCGGGACTGCCCCTGCTGCTGCACATCCCGCTCGCCCGCTACGACGTCGAGGCCACCGCGTTCGCCGTCCTCGGCCTGCTCGCGCTGCGCCGCTCCCCCCGGGCGTGCGGGGTGCTCGCCGCGTGCGGGGCGCTGATCAAGGTCTGGCCCGCGCTCACCCTGCTCGGCACGCCCCGGGGGCGCACGACCCGGCGGGCGTGGGGCGCGGCGGTCGCGGCGGGGGCGGGGCTGCTGCTGGTGCTGGCGCTCGCGTTCCGTGCGCCGTTCTCGTTCCTCGGCGAACAGGGGTCGCGGGGCGTGCAGATCGAGTCGCTGGGCGGGACGGTCCTGTCGTTCGCGCGGCTCGCGGGCTGGCCGGGCCGGGTCCGCTACCGCTACGGCGCGATGGAGTACGTCGGCCCGCACGTCGAGACCGTGGCGACCGCCTCCGTTGCGCTGACCGCGCTGGCCCTCGGGGCGCTGCTGTGGTGGCGGGTGCGGGCCGTGCGGCACACCGAGGCCACGCCGTACGACGCCGCGCTGTGCGCCGTCCTGATGTTCACCGTCACCAGCCGGGTGATCAGCCCGCAGTACCTGATCTGGCTGCTGGGCCTGGCCGCCGTCTGCCTCACCTCGCGCCGCACCACCCAGCGCCCGGTCGCCCTGCTCGTCGTCGCGGCGGCGGCCCTGAGCGCGCTCGCCTTCCCGGTCCTGTACGCGGACGTGATGGCCGGCACCTGGACGGGCGCTCTGCTGATGGCCGCCCGCAACGGTCTGCTCCTCGGAGGGGCAGCACTGTCGTTCGGTTCCCTGTGGCGCGCCACGAAAAATTAAAATCTACCGCTTACCGGACAATTACCTGATACGCCTACGATCGAGAATGTGGATCCCATCGCGCCTCACGAGTCGAGCCCAGCAGCCCCGGCGCCGTCGGTGACGGTGGTCGTCATCGGGTACAACGACGCCTCCCATGTCGGCGAGGCAGTGCGCTCCGCCCTGGCCCAGGGCCCGGCCGTCGCCGAGGTCCTGGCCGTGGACGACGCCTCCACCGACGCCAGCGCCGACATCCTCGGCGAACTCGCCGCACGCGAACCGCGGCTGACGGTCGTTCGCCGCACGGAGAACAGCGGCGGCTGCGGCACCCCGCGCAACGACGGCATCGCCCGCGCCACCTCCCCGTACCTCATGTTCCTCGACAGCGACGACGTGCTGCCGCCCGGCGCGGTCGACGCGCTGCTCGGCGCCGCGCTCCGGCACGGCGCCGAAGTCGCCTCCGGCCTGTGCGTGCGCCGCGAACTGCCCGACGGGCGCGAGATCCCCTGGCAGCCGCGCCTGTACGCGCGCGCCGCCGTCGTCCCCCACCCCACGCGCCGCCCGCGCCTCGTGCACGACACGCTCTGCGTCAACAAGCTGTACCGCACGGACTTCCTGCGCGAGCACGCCCTGCGCTTCCCCGACGGCCGTTTCCTCTACGAGGACTTCGTGTTCACCGCGCGCGTCCTCGCCGCCGGGCCGCGCATCGCGCTCGTGCCCGACCCCGTGTACGTCTGGCATGTGCGCCGGGCCGCCGACAAGCTCTCCCTCTCGCTCGACCGCTCCGGCATCGACAACTGGCAGGCCCGCCTCGACGCCCACCGCGCCTCCGTGGACATCCTGCTCGCCGCCTCGCAGAAACGTCTCGCCCGGGCCGCCCGCTCGCACTTCCTCAACCACTCGCTGCGCATGTACGCGCGCGAACTCGACCAGCGCGGACCCGAGTACCGCGCCGAGTGGTGGCGCCGCACCCGCACCTACCTGGAGACCTTCGACGCCGCCGACTTCGAGTCCGCGCCGGCGCCCGGCCGCGTCGCCGGCCGGCTGGTGCTCGCCTCCCCCGAGCCGCGCGACCTGCCCCGGCTCAAGGAGGTCGCCGCCCGCCCGGCCCGGCTGCTGCCCCCGTACGCACGGGCCTCCGACGGCACGCCCGTCTGGTCCGACGACCTGCCCCAGGTGACCCTGGAGCATCTGCTGCACCGGCCCGTGCGCCTGCTGCCGGTGGCGGTCGACGGACGGCTGCGCCCGCGCGCGCGGGGCACCCGGCTCCGCCTGGACCTGCACGACCTGTACGGGCGCGTGGCCGACGCGGGCCCGCACACCGTGGACGTGGAAGTCGTCGACCGCCGCCGCTCCGCCGTCGTCCAGCGCCGCACGGCCGCCTTCGCGCCGGTGCCCGGCGACGGCGAGCTGTGGACGACGGAGGTGCTGCTCGACCTCTCCGCGCTCGGCGGGGGCACCTGGGACGTGCGGCTGTGCCTGCGGTTCGCCGACGGCACCCGGCGCGAGACCACCGCCCACGCCGTGCGCGGCCCCGGGCTGCTGCGCCGCGCCGCCGTGCCGAGCCGCCGCCACGGCGTGCTGCTCGCCCAGCCCTACGCCACGCACTCCGGCGCGCTGGCGCTGCGTACCGCGCCCGGTGTGCGCGGCGTCGCGTCGGTGCTGCGCCGCAGGGTGGCCCGCCTGTTTCACTGAAGTTGTTTCACTGAAGGCGACCCGAACGTACCTGTACGCGGCCTGAACGCGGCCTCCGTGCACTTCCCCCGACGACGAGGAGAACCGGACCGACATGACCTGGCTGATCACCGGCGGGGCCGGCTACATCGGAGCGCACGTCGTACGGGCGCTGCGCGCGGCGGGCCTCCGGGCCGTCGTCTACGACGACCTGTCGACCGGCGTGCGCGAGCGGGTGCCCGCGGGCGTCGACCTCGTCGTCGGCTCCACGCTCGACCGCGCCCTGCTCGACCGCACCCTCAGGGACCACCAGGTCACCGGCGTCATCCATCTCGCGGCGAAGAAGCAGGCGGGCGAGTCGGTCGAACAGCCGCTGCGCTATTACCGGGAGAACGTGGAGGGCCTGCGGGTGCTCCTGGAGGCGGTGGACGCGGCGGGTGTCGGCACGTTCGTGTTCTCCTCGTCGGCCGCCGTGTACGGCATGCCCGAGGCGTCGGCGCTCACGGCGGGCCTGGTCACCGAGGACACGCCGTGCGCGCCGATGAGCCCGTACGGCGAGACCAAGCTGGCCGGCGAGTGGCTGGTACGGGCGACGGGCCGCGCGACCGGGCTGCGCACGGCGTGCCTGCGGTACTTCAACGTGGCGGGCGCCGCCTCCCCCGACCTCGCCGACACCGGCGTCTTCAACCTGGTCCCGATGGTCTTCGAGCGGCTGGACGCGGGCGAGGCGCCCCTCGTCTTCGGCGCCGACTACCCGACCCCGGACGGCACCTGCGTACGCGACTACATCCACGTCACCGATCTCGCCGAGGCCCATGTCGCCGCCGCCGAACGGCTCGCTCGCTCCCCCGAGGGCACCGACCTCACCCTCAACATCGGGCGCGGCGAGGGCGTCTCCGTACGGGAGATGATCGACCTGATCGCCGCCGAGACCGGCCAGGACACCGAACCGGCCGTCACCGCCCGCCGCCCCGGCGACCCGGCGAGCGTCGTGGCCTGCGCGGACCGCATCGCGGAGGAACTGGGCTGGCGCGCGAAGCGGGACGTCCCCGAAATGATCCGCTCCGCCTGGCAGGGCTGGCGCCACCACCACCCCGGCACCCGGTGAGCACCGGCCCCGGGCGGCCGGCCCGGCTGCGGCCGCTACGGGCGGCGGCGGACGCAGCGGTCGCCGGTGTCGTTCGCGCTGCCCCGGACCCGCCGTTCCTCCGGATCTCCGCGGGGGTCGGCATGAAGCGACACCCCCTCGTGCTGCGGGGACGGCCCATGCGCTGAGGAGCGGCATGGAGGAGGACGAGCGCGTCAGTCGGCGTCCGGCCGCCGGAACACCTCGGTCGGGCGCCACGGCTCCGGAGCCGGCGGCAGGTCGGGGAACGTCGGCAACTGCACGCGGCCGGCGCGGCGGGCAGGGGAGCCCTCCGTCGTCTCCTTCACGGCCGCCTCGAAGTCCTCGACGACCCCGGCGGCAGTCCACTGGACCCCGTCCCACTCCTGAACGGCGCGAGGTTCGTCCGCATCGACGTGCGCTCCCCGCCCGCGCTCGCCGAGCGGCACGAACCTCCGCTCGCCGACCTCGGGCCTGCGCGATGCCCGCCGTTCGGCCCACTCCTCAAGCGGTTCGTCAGTCATGCGTCCCAGTCTGCCGCGCCCCCGCGCTCAAAAGCACCGGCACCCGTCACAGGGTGACGGTCCAGTCCTCCCGCGAGAGCGTCGTCCTCCCCTCCGGGGTGATGGTGACCTTGTTCTCAAGGCGCCGAAGATCAATGGTGAGGGGGACCGCCATCTTCGTCTCGGACCCCTCAGGGCCGACCCGTTCGACGCCCTGATGCCGCTGTGGAGGCACGAGTTGGACCGGCGAGATTTCCTGCGGGCCTCCGCCTACTCGGTGGCGGCCGCCGCCCTGCCGCTGGAGAGCGTCATCGACCTGGCGGCCCGTACCAAGGCCGCCGCACGCAGCGGCTCGGTGATCGGCATGGCCGAGGTGCAGGCCGTGCGCGACATGGTGTCCGCGTTCTCCGAGATGGACGAGCGGCACGGCGGGCAGCACGGGCGCAGCGCGCTCATCACCTACCTGCGCGATGACGTGGCCCCGTTGTGCCGGGGCCGGTTCCGTACCGACGAGGTGCGCCGGCAGATGCTGTCGGCGGCGAGCCGCGGTGTGCACCTGGTGGGCTGGAAGGCGTACGACGCCGGGTCCCAGGGTCTCGCGCAGCGCTACTACTTGCAGTCCTACGCGCTCGCCGTGGAGTCGGGGGTACGCGGCCAGGACGGCTTTGTGATGCGCACGATGGCGATGCAGGGCCTCAAGCTGCGCCGTCCCGAGCACTGCCAGGGCCTCGCGGAGTCCGGCCTGAACCGGGCCAAGGGACACGTCGACGTGCAGACGGAAGCCCTGTTCCGCGTCGTCAACGCGCATACGCTCGCCAAGAGCGGGCAGCGTGATGCCGCCGTGGCGGAGACGGCCCGGGCGCACGCGCTCCTCGATGGCGCGCGCGGGGACGAGGTGCCGTTCTGGGCGCTGGCGTGGGGGCCGCCGAGAGCGTCGGTGCACTCACGAGCCGCGAAGGTCCTCGAATCGCTGGGCGACAGGCGTGGCGCGGCCGTCGAGTACGCGCGCGCGGCGGCGGCCCGACCGGCGGACGTCTACGCGCGGATCGTCGCCCTGGATCTGGTCGCGGAGGCCGAGACGCACCTCCACCAGGGGCACATCGAACAGGCGTGCGCGACGTGGGCGCGGGCCATGGACCACATGGCCGGCGTCAGGTCCGTACGCACCCGCAAGGCGGTCAGGGACATGAGGCGGCGGTTGCGGCCGTTCCAGGCGCGCGGTGTGCGGACGGCGCGGGACCTGGACGTACGGGCCCGGGACTTCCTGAGGGCCTGAGGGCCCGAGAACCCGCATCCCCATCCGCACCCGCACCCGCACCCGAGAACCCCTGCGAGCCCCAGACGCCCCCGCGTCAAAGCGCCCGCAGCCCCGCCGCCGTCGCCGTCGCCAGTTTGCGGAGGTGGTTCTTGGGGAGCGCGGGGGTGCGGACGACGACCGCCCGCCAGTACAGGGGGCCCGAGATGAGGTCGAGGGCCAGGTCCTCGTCGAGGTCCGCGGACAGCTCGCCGCGCGCGACGGCCGCCCGCACGATGCCGCTGGCCACCCCGTGCTGCCCCTCGCGCAGCGCCTTCTCCAGCGCCTCGGCGATCTCGGGGTTGCGGGCCGCCTCGGCCTGGAGGTCGGGGATGATCTGGCCGGCCACCGGGTGGCGCAGCGCGCGCGAGGTGACCTGGTAGAGCAGCAGCAGGTCGTCCTCCAGGACGCCGGTGTCGGGCGCGGGCAGGCCCTGGACGGCCATCGCGGAGACCAGGTCGAGGACGAGGTGCAGCTTGGAGCGCCAGCGGCGGTAGACCGCCGTCTTGCCGACGCCCGCGCGGCGCGCGATGCCCTCGATGGACATCCGGGCGTAGCCGACCGCCGCCAGTTCCTCGAAGACGGCGGTGCGGATGGCCTCGGTGACGTCTTCGCGCAGGACGGCGGCCCCCGCCGGGGCCCGGCGACGCGTCGGCTGGGAGGAGTCGGCGTTGGTCGTCATATGGCAAAGCATAGGTTCCGAGACGACGAAACGGTTGCGTTCCGACGCGGGACCGCCCTACGCTCACGTCACGACGATACGGACCCGTCCCGACGTGAACAACGGATGAACGGACGGCGTCACGGTCGCCGGATCACCACCCCCCGAGCGAAAGCAGCGGTCGTGAGTCAGGTTCTGGACACGTCCCCCGCGCCGGCGGCCCCGGCCCCGGAGGACCCGGCGGCACTCGCCGCCCGGTACGGACTGAGCGTCAGCGGTGCCCGCCCCGCCCTCTCCCAGTACGTGCGGCAGTTGTGGCAGCGGCGGCACTTCATCACCGCGTTCGCCACCGCCAAACTCACCTCGCAGTACAGCCAGGCCAAGCTGGGCCAGGTCTGGCAGGTGGCGACCCCGCTGCTCAACGCGGCGGTCTACTACCTGATCTTCGGCATCCTGATGCAGACCAGCAAAGGCGTGCCGGACTACATCCCGTTCCTCGTGACGGGCGTGTTCGTGTGGACGTTCACGCAGTCGTCGGTGATGGCCGGCACGAAGGCGATCTCCGGCAGCCTCGGCCTCGTACGGGCGCTGCACTTCCCGCGCGCGTCGCTGCCGATCTCGTACTGCCTCCAGCAGCTCCAGCAACTGCTGTTCTCCATGGCGGCGCTCGTCGTGATCCTGCTGTGCGCGGGCGTGCCGCCGACCCCGCACTGGATCCTGGTGCTGCCCGCGCTGACCCTGCAGTTCGTGTTCAACACCGGGCTCGCCCTGGTCATGGCCAGGATCGGCGCCCACACCCCGGACATCGCGCAGCTCATGCCGTTCCTGCTGCGTACGTGGATGTACGTGTCCGGCGTGATGTGGAGCCTGACCCGGCTGACCTCGGGGCGACACATCCCCGGGACCGTGACGACGCTGCTCCAGGCCAACCCGGCGGCGCTCTACATCGACCTGATGCGCTACGCCCTGATCGACACGTTCCACTCCGACCAGCTGCCGGCCCACGTGTGGCCGCTCGCCCTCGGCTGGGCGCTGGTCTCGGGCGTCGGCGGTTTCATCTACTTCTGGAAGGCTGAGGAGACGTACGGCCGTGGCTGACACCCTCACCGGCGCGCGCGCCGGACACGACAACGCATCCGGCGAGCCGGTCCCGACGGTGATCGCGGACCGCGTCGACATCGTCTACCGGGTCAACGGCACGGGCGCCGGGCGCGGTTCCGCGACGGCCGCGCTCAGCCGGATCGTCGGCGGCAAGAAGAAGGCCGAGCGGCGGGCGGGCGTACGCACGGTCCACGCCGTACGGAACGTGTCGTTCACCGCGTACAGGGGCGAGGCCATCGGCCTCATCGGCACCAACGGCTCGGGCAAGTCGACACTGCTCAAGGCGGTCGCGGGGCTGCTGCCCGTGGAGCGGGGCCGGATCTACACCGACGGGCAGCCGTCCCTGCTCGGCGTGAACGCGGCGCTGATGAACGACCTCACCGGCGAGCGCAACGTACGGCTCGGCGGGCTGGCGATGGGCATGTCCCGCGAGCAGGTACGCGACCGCTACGACGGGATCGTCGACTTCTCCGGCATCAACGACAAGGGCGACTTCATCACCCTGCCGATGCGCACGTACTCCTCGGGCATGGCGGCCCGCCTGCGGTTCTCCATCGCCGCCGCCAAGGACCACGACGTCCTGCTCATCGACGAGGCGCTGGCGACCGGCGACCGCGCGTTCCAGAAGCGGTCCGAGGAGCGCATCCGCGAGCTGCGCAAGCAGGCCGGCACGGTCTTCCTGGTCAGCCACAGCAACAAGTCGATCCGCGACACGTGCGAGCGCGTGCTGTGGCTGGAGCGCGGCGAGCTGCGCATGGACGGCCCGACCGACGAGGTGCTAGCCGCGTACGACGAGTTCACGAACTCCACGAAAGGCGGCACATAGGACGCCGGCCACCCGCTCGGGGGAACGCGCGCGCCACGCCGGGCGTCTTCTCTTACCGAGGCTCACCGTACTCACGTACAGCGCTTACCATTTTGTCCGTTTAATGCAAATATGGTGCGCTGGGCGGATCACAGCGGAACAGCGGAGGGCGGGAGGTCGCGTGCGGCGCTTCGACGAGCGGCCCCTCCTTCACGTACGGCACCGGCCGGGACCGCTGTCGCGTCCGCCCCGCAAGCCGTCCGCCGACCCGGGCGGCGGACGCGTCCCTCGCGCCCCCGGCGCGTACGTACGAGCAATTCCGGGCGGCCCGCCGCGACCGGGGCGGGGCCGGGCAGCGCGCCGGGCCGCCACCCGGATGGCGGCGGCCGTCACGGGGAAGGCGGTTGTCTGACATGCCGAAGCTGAGCGTCATCGTGTACGGGCCCGATGTGCAGGGCCTGCTCGGGCCGTGCCTGGACGCGGTCGCCGAGCAGGTCGCCGCGCGGGACGGCACGGGAGGCGGCGACGGCAAGGACGTCGAACTGGTCGTCGCCGCGGTCGGCGGCCCGGCGGCCGACGTGGCCCGCGCCCGCACCGCGCCCGTCGCGGCCCGCGCCGCCGTCCTCGCGCTGCCCGAGGACACCACGGACGGCGCGGCCCGCGCCGCCGGCGCGGACGCGGCGCGCGGCGAGTGGCTGTGGTTCGTGCACGCCAAGGACCGCCCCGCGCTCGGCGCGCTGCGGGCGCTGACCGCGCGCGTCGCCGAGGTCCCCGAGGGCGTCGACGTCGTCCTCGGCGACCATGTGCGCTCCACCTGGCGGGCGCGCGGCGCGAACGGCGCCGACGGCGGCCGCCTGGCCCGCCTCGGCCGCCGCGATCTGCCGCTCGCCGAGGCGCCCGACCTGCTGCGCACGGCCCCGCTGCTCGGCACCCGCGCCGTACGCGCCGCCTTCCACCACGCCCACCCCGAACTCGCCGACGCCCGCGAGATGTTCGCCGCCCGCGCGGGTTTGATCCTCGCCGAGCGGATCGCGGGCGTGGAGCAGGTCCTGCTGGACGTACGGGAGTTGCGCCCCGAGAGCCTGCCGCCCGTCCCCGCCGAGGAGCGTTACGCCCTCATCGACGCCTACGAGCGGCTCCACGCGCTCATGCGGCGCCTCGACACCCCGCCCCGCCCGCGCGCGCTCCTGTACGACCTGATGGCGACGGAGACGATGCGGGTCGTCGCCCGCGAGAACATGCCGGACGCCGTGGCCCGCGAGTTCTTCCACCGCGCCTCGTCGGCCGCCGTGCGCTGGCGTCCGGCAGGACACCGCCATCCGGCGGGTCTGGAAGGGATGCGCCGCCGCCTGCTCGAAGAGGACGCGTACACCCGCTACCGCGCGTTCCAGGCGGCCAACCAGCGGCGCCGGGCCGTGAAGACGGCCGTCCGCGAGGGCAAGCGGCTCGCCGGACAGCAGGTGCGCAGCCGCCAGTACCACCGCGCGCTGCGCGCCCCCCTCGCCCCGGACCTCGCCGTGTTCACCGCGTACTGGGACCGCGGCGTCGCCTGCAACCCGGCGGCCATCGCGGCGAAGCTCGCCGAACTGGCCCCGCACATCCGCCCGGTGTGGGTCGTCTCCAAGGCGGCCGAGCCGCTGCTGCCGCCCGGCACCCCGCACGTCGTACCCGGTACGCGCCGCTACTGGGAGGTGCTGGCCCGCGCGAAGTACCTCGTCAACAACGTCAACTTCCCCGACGCCGTCGTCAAGCGCCCCGGCACGGTCCACCTCCAGACCCACCACGGCACCCCGCTGAAGAAGATGGGCCTGGACCAGCTCGACTACCCGACCGCCTCGCGCGGCCTCGACTTCGACGCGCTCCTCGCGCGCGTGGACCGCTGGGACTACAGCGTCAGCGCCAACAGCCACTCCACCCGCATGTGGGAGCACGCCTACCCCTCGCGCTACGTCTCCCTCGACCACGGCTACCCGCGCAACGACGTGTACTACAGCGCCACCGCCGACGACATCAGGGCCGTGCGCGAGCGCCTCGGCATCGCCCCCGGCCGGCGGGCGGTCCTGTACGCGCCGACGCACCGCGACTACGAGGCGACCTGGACGCCCCGCCTCGACCTCACCGCCCTCACCGACCGGCTCGGCGACGACACCGTGTTCCTCGTGCGCGGCCACTACTTCTACGGCGGCGCCGCGTCCCCGCTGGCGAGCCTGCGCCGCAGCGGCCGCGTCATCGACGTCTCGACGTACGACCCGGTGGAGGAACTGGCCCTGGCCTCCGACGCGTTGATCACGGACTACTCCTCGATCATGTTCGACTACGCCAACCTGGACCGGCCGATCATCAGCTTCGCCGACGACTGGGAGACGTACTCCCGCACCCGGGGCGTCTACTTCGACCTCCTTGACCTGCCGCCGGGACCGGTCGCGCGCAGCCAGGAGGAACTGACGGAGATCCTCGCCACGGACGCCTGGCGGGACACCGCGTCGGCCCGCGCCCGCGACCGGTTCCGCCGTGTGTTCTGCGAGTTCGACGACGGCCACGCCGCCGAGCGTGTCGTACGCCGGGTCTTCCTCGGCGAGCCCGAAGAGGCGCTGCCGCCCGTCGTCCCCGTCGAGTCCCGCACCCCCGCGCCCACCCCCGAGGAGGCGACCCGCTGATGGCGCACACCCCCGACGTGACGGTCACGGTCATCGTCTACAACGACGCGGAACGGCTGCCCCGCGCGGTCGCCTCCCTGCTCGCGCAGACCCACCCCGACATCGAGATCATCATCAGCGACGACCACTCCACCGACGACACCCCGCGCGTGGCACGGGAGTTGGAGGCGAGCGACGAGCGCGTACGGTACCTGCGGCTGCCGGAGAACAGCGGCGGATGCAGCGCCCCGCGCAACCGCGCCCTGGAGATCGCCCGCGCGCCCTATCTGATGTTCCTCGACAGCGACGACGAACTCCCGCCGGACGCCGTGGAGTTGCTGCTCGCCGCGCACCGCGAGCGGCCCGACATCGACTTCGCCATGGGCGCGGTGGAGCGGGTCCGCGTGGACACCGGCCGCACCTCGACCTGGATGGCGCATCTGGTGGACCGGCGGCGCACGGTCGAGGGCATCGAGTCGGAGCCCGGCCTGTTCTTCGAGCACCTGTCGACGAGCAAGATGTACACCCGCGCCTTCCTCGACCGGCACGGCCTGCGCTTCCCCGAGGGCATCCACTACGAGGACCAGCTCTTCTCCGCGCAGGCGTACTGCCTCGCCAAGGCGTTCACCGTGATCCCCGAGCCGGTCTACCGCTGGTACATCGCCCCGTACGTCGCCGAGTCCGCCGCCTCCATCTCCAACCAGCGGCACAAGCTGAGCAACGTCCGCGACCGCATCCACGTACAGGAACTCATCGACGACTTCCTCGCGGAGGGCGGGTACAGCGCGGCGCTGCGGGAGGCGAAGGACTACAAGTTCCTCAAGCACGACTTCCGCATGTACGCGGGCGACCTGCCCTACCGCGACGACGCGTGGCTCAGCGGCTTCGCGGACCTCGTCGACCCGTACCTCGCGCGCCTGTCCCCCGCCGCGTACGCGCGCCTGCCGCGCCCCGAGCGGGTCGTCGCGCAGCTCGTACGGGACCGGCGCCTGGCCGACGCGCGGATCGCGGCGCGTGGCCTCGGGCACTCGGTGGCGCCGCGCACGACGACGCCCGACCCGTCCGGCGACGCCGTGTACTGGGGCGCGGAGGTGCCGGCGTCGGAGCAGGCGCGGCGCGAGCTGGACCTGAGCGAACTGGCGCTGGACGCGCGGCCCTTCCCCCGCGCCCAGTTCCGGCACGAGATCGTCTCGCTGACGCGCGGCGCGGGCCCGGCCTCGGTGGACCTGCTGGTGCGCACCTACGACCCGGGGCTGCGGCTGCCGGTCGGCCCGCAGATCGCGTCGCTGCTGCTGTCGCCGGGGCGGCGCCGGATGCGGGTGCCGTTCCGGACCGACCCGGTGCGTCCCGGGGTGTTCGAGGGGCGGGTGCGGCTGGATCTGACGGCGGCGCCGCTGCCGGTGCAGGGGTTCGCCGGGGTACGGCACCCGATGCTCCAGCTCCAGGTGCCGGGCGGGCTGCGCAACACGGGGCTGCTGCTCGCGCCGCTGGACTTCCCCGCGTTCACCGCCGACGTCGACCAGCACGAGGTGACGGTCGAACCGGAGGGCAGGGGCGCGGGGCGGCTCCAGGTGCGGTGGCTTCCGGTGGGGCTGCGGGCGCGGATGCTCGGCCCGGTCGCCCGCCGCGCCGCCACCCACCCCCTCACCCGCAAGGCCCGCCAGGTCGCCCGCCTGCTGCGCTGAGCCGGGGGCGGGGGCGGCTGGAGCGGGGGACGCGGTTCGGAGCACCGCTCACAAAGAAACCGCGCCCCCGCCCGGGGGCTCAGCCGCCGACCCGGTACAGGATCTGCCCGCGCGGCCCCACCGCCACCTTCTCCAGCGAGGTCAGCCCGCCGTCACTGGCGTAGGCGACGACCCACTTCACCCCGTACCGGCGCAGCACGTCCCGCCGCTGCCCGTCCGGGGTGCGGGGCGCGAA
Source organism: Streptomyces sp. NPDC107550 (assembly GCF_055639095.1). Classification (NCBI taxonomy): domain Bacteria; kingdom Bacillati; phylum Actinomycetota; class Actinomycetes; order Kitasatosporales; family Streptomycetaceae; genus Streptomyces; species Streptomyces sp. NPDC107550. The sequence goes on along the minus strand of NZ_JBVKBC010000007.1, from coordinate 30,944 downwards.
GTAGGTGCGTACGGCGTCCTCGCGGGCCTGTTCGTCGTCGAGGAAGAAGTCCGGGTAGCCCGGGGCGACCGTGTAGGGCCCGTACGCGGGGATCTGCCGGGCCGGGAACGTCTTCGCCATGACCACGTCCCCGTACTTCACCCACGGCGTGATCCAGTGGTAGCCCGTCCACGGCTCGCGGTACTTGTCGGCGACGGGCCCGGGCAGCGCCGAGCGCGGCAGGACGTAGCCGAGCGTCCCGGCCTGCGTCCACGCGCCCACGGCCAGCGCGAGCGCCAGCGCCCACCCGAACGCGACCCGCACCCCCTCCCGCGTCGCCGCGAACACCTCAAGGCCCGCCGCGACCTGCGCCGGGATCAGCACCGCCGGCAGCACCCGCCCCCACGACCAGTGCCCGCTGACCCCGCCGAGGACGAACACGGCGAGCCCGAACACGCAGAACAGCACCAGCGGGTCCAGGAGGCGCCGCCGGGCCCGGAGCACGAGCGCGGCCCCGCCGACCAGCGCGGCGAGCCAGAACCGGCCGGGCAGTTCGCGGTAGAGGGAGCGGTGGATCTCCTCCAGGCCGCCGACGCCGAACAGCGCGAAGAACGAGTAGTACGGCCACACCGCGAGCAGCACGACCCCGAGCGCCAGCCCCGCCGCGAGCCGCAGCCACACCTCACGGCCGGGGAACGGCCGCGCCCCGAGCACCATGGCGAGCGCCCCCAGCGTGGCGACGACCCCGGTGAACTGGTGGCTGAGCAGGATCACCGCCCACAGCACACCCGCCCCCAGGTACGCCCACAGCCGCGTCGCCCGCCGCAGCAGCGCCCACAGCCAGAACGCGCCGCCGAGCGCGCACGTCGAGGGGTAGGAGACGGTCAGGGCGAGGGAGTTGAGGCCGAGGAAGCCCGACCAGTTGAACAGGGTCGTCCCCCACAGCAGCACCAGGCACAGCAGCACCACCCCGCTCACCCCGGCCCGGCGCCACCTCCCGGCGGCGGCGCCCTCCGGGAACGTACCGACGAAGGACCACACGCCGCTGACGAGGACGGCCAGCGAGGCGAGGGCCGCGACGCGCAGCACGACGAACACCCCGAGGCCGCTCACCTTGGCCAGGCAGCCGAGGAGAAACGTCCAAGGGGTGTAGTACGGGCTCGGGGCGTCGGCGGCGACGAGCGGGTCGCCGGGGTCGAACAGGTCGTGCCGCAGCCGTTCGACGGTGGCCGCGTGCATGCCGAGGTCCCCGGCCCACGGCAGGCGCACCACGACGCCGAGCAGCAGGACGAGGACCAGCAGGGCTCCGACCCGGGCCAGGGCGTCAGCGGTGACGCGCATGATGCCCGAAGACCCACGTGCGGTAGACGAGGAAGCGGAACGCGGAGGCGAGCACGATGGACAGCGCCTTCGCCGCGTTGGAGGCGACCGGGCCCGTCATGTGCAGGCCGTGGTATCCCGCGTAGAACAGGGCGCTCTCCATGAGGACGCCGAGGCCGCTGAAGACGAAGAACAGGGCGATCTGGCGGCGGGTGCGGGCGGCGCGGTCGCGGTAGGCGAAGAAGCGGAAGCCCAGGTAGTTGGTGCCCATGGCGACGCAGCTCGCGGCGAGGGTCGCCGTCATCGGGCCCGAACCGAGGCCGTGCAGCAGGAGGTTGAAGACGAGGAAGTTGACGAGGACTCCGCTGCCGCCGACCACACCGAACTTGACGATCTCGAACGAGACGCGGCGCAACCGGACCAGCGCCGGGCGCGCGGGGGCGCCGTAGGGGGGCCGGGTCCCGGCGGGCGGGGCGGCGGAGGGCGAGGAGGCAGGGGCAGGGGCGGAGGCGGGGGGCGGTGCGGTGGAGGACGTGGGGGTCACCGCGCCCTCGCGCGCAGCTTCCACGGCATGGCGACGGACTCCAGCTGGACCATGAAGTCCATCTTCGACTCGCCGACCGTACGGTCCTCGAAGTGGATCGGGACCTCCATGCAGCCGAAGCCGCGGCGCAGCGCCCGGTACTTCATCTCGACCTGGAAGCTGTAGCCCGCGCTGTCCACGGAGGCCAGGTCGATGGCGCGCAGGGTGTCCTCGCGCCACAGGTTGAAGCCGCCGGTGATGTCGCGGACGCGGGTGCCGAGGATGGTGCCCGCGTAGGCGTTGGCCCAGCGCGACAGGAGCCGGCGATGCGCGCCCCACGCGTCGGAGAGGGTGCCGCCCTGGACGTAGCGGCTGCCGATGGTGACGCCGGCGCCGGTGGCGAGGGCGGTGCCGAGCATCTGGGGGACCTTGGCGACGGGGTGGGAGCCGTCGGCGTCCATCTGGAGCACGTAGCGGGCGCCCTCGGCGACGGCCTGCGCCATGCCCGCCGCGTACGCCCGGCCGAGGCCCTCCTTGCCGGCGCGGTGCAGGACGGCGAGGCGGTGCTCACCGAACCGCTCGGCGTACTCGTCGGCGATCCGGCCCGTGCCGTCGGGGCTGGAGTCGTCGACGACGAGCAGACGCAGGCCCGGAAGCGGCAGCGACATCAGCGCCTCGGCCATGCCGGGCAGGTTCCCCGCCTCGTTGTACGTCGGCATGACGACGGTGAGCGGGGTGGCGGCCCACTCGTCGGGCAGTGGGACCGCGCGGCTCGTCGGCTTCGCGTCGGGCTTCGACGGCATCGACTCTCCCTGATCTGTCTGACAATCGGGTCCACTTTAGACGGAATGTCCCACTTTGAAGCGGATTTGCGGCGGATGGCGAAGGCGCGTGCGCGCCTCGCGTCGCCGGGACAACCGAATCACGCCTGACCCCATCAGGTCAGACGAAGGCAGGAGACAGACAGGAGACAGGCAAGAGAAACGTGAGAACCGGCCCCCGGACACCCCCTGTACAGCGTACGGCGCCAGTGATCGAAAGGAGCCGCCCCCTACCGCCGAAGGAGCGTCTCCTTACGCCATAGGGGATCCCCCCCACGCCGAAGGGGCGTCCCGCGCACATGGCGCGGGACGCCCCTTCGGTCAGCCACCGGCGGTCACGGCACCCAGGGCACCGGAACCTCGGCCGCCGACGTCACGAGTGCGTACGCAGCAGCGTCCGCATCGTCCGCATGGCCACCGACAGGTTGGCCAGATCGAACGCGTCCGAGCCCTGGATCTCCTCCAGCGTCGTGCGCGCCCGCCCGAGGATCGGCGCGTTCTTCTCCTCCCACGCCGCGAACCGCTGCTCCGGCGTCGAGGTCCCGTTCCCCGCGGCCAGCACGTCCGCGGTGAGCGCCGCGTGCGCCGCGTACAGGTCCTCGCGGATGGAGGCGCGGGCCATCGACTGCCAGCGGTCGGCCCGCGGCAGCTCGATGATGCGGTCCATGAGCTGGGTGATGCCGAGCCGGTCGCCCAGGTCGTAGTAGACCTCGGCGACGGCCAGCGCGTCCTTGCCCATGCGGTCCGCGATCTGGACGATGTCGAGCGTCGGGAACGCGGAGGAGAACCCGGCGACCCGCTCGGCCAGCTCCTCCGGCACGCCCGCCGCGGTCAGCTCGTCGAGGATCGACTGGTACCACTCGGCGTCCGCGCCCCGCAGCATCTTCGGCATCGCGGCCCAGACCTCGGTGACCCCGTCGCGGAAGAACGCGATGGTCTCCGCGAGCTGGAGCGGCTGCGGCCGGTTGTTGAGCAGCCAGCGCGTGCCGCGCTCCACCAGGCGCCGCGAGTGCAGCCGGATACGGGTCTGGACGTCGGCGGCGACGACATTGTCGAGCGCCTCGACCGCGTCCCACACCTCGCTCAGGCCGAAGATCTCGCGCGCGGCGAGCTGCGCCCGCACGATCTCCTCAAGGGACGCGCCGGTCTCCTCGCGCAGCCGGTGCAGGAACGTCGAACCGCCCGTGTTCACCGTGTCGTTGACCAGGACCGTGGTGATGATCTCGCGGCGCAGCGCGTGCCCGTCGATCGCGTCGGCGTACTTGTCGCGCAGCTCCTGCGGGAAGTACGCGTGCAGCAGCCGGCGCAGGTACGCGTCGTCGGGCAGCGTCGTCTGGATCAGCTCGTCGGCCGCCGTGATCTTCGTGTAGGCGAGCAGGACGGCCAGCTCGGGCTGGGTCAGGCCGCGCCCGGTGTTGAGGAGTTCCTTGATCTGCCGGTCGTTGGGCAGGAACTCCAGGGAGCGGTCCAGGTGGCCCTGCTTGCCGAGCCGGCGCATGAAGCGCTGGTGGGCGTGGAGCAGGGAGCCCGACTGGGCCTCGGCGTTGGCGAGGGCGGTGTTCTGCGCGTAGTTGTTGCGCAGGACGAGCCGGCCGACCTCGTCGGTCATCGCGGCCAGCAGCTTGTTGCGCTGCTTGACCGTCATGTCGCCCTCGGAGACCAGCCCGTTGAGCAGGATCTTGATGTTGACCTCGACGTCCGAGGTGTTCACGCCGGCGCTGTTGTCGATGGCGTCGGTGTTGACCTTGCCGCCGGTGCGGGCGAACTCGATGCGGCCGAGCTGGGTCGCGCCGAGGTTGCCGCCCTCGCCGATGACCTTGGCGCGTACGTCCTGGCCGTCGACGCGGATCGGGTCGTTGGCCTTGTCGCCGACGTCCGCGTCGGACTCCGCCGAGGACTTGACGTACGTACCGATGCCGCCGTTCCACAGCAGGTCCACCGGGGCCTGGAGGATGGCCTTCATCAGCTCGGCCGGGGTCATCTTCGACTGGCCCGACTCGATGCCGAGGGCCTCGCGGATGTGGGCGTTGAGCTGGATCGACTTCGCGGAGCGCGGGAAGACGCCGCCGCCCGCCGAGATCAGCTCCTTGTCGTAGTCGGCCCACGAGGAGCGCGGCAGCTCGAACAGGCGGCGCCGCTCGGCGTACGAGGTCTCCGCGACCGGCTTCGGGTCGATGAAGATGTGCCGGTGGTCGAAGGCCGCCACGAGCCTGATGTGCTCGCTGAGCAGCATGCCGTTGCCGAAGACGTCACCGCTCATGTCGCCGACGCCGACGACCGTGAAGTCCTCGGACTGCGTGTCGACGCCCAGCTCGCGGAAGTGCCGCTTGACGGACTCCCAGGCGCCGCGCGCGGTGATGCCCATGCCCTTGTGGTCGTAGCCCGCCGAGCCGCCGGAGGCGAACGCGTCGCCGAGCCAGAAGTCGTAGGACTCCGCGACGCCGTTGGCGATGTCCGAGAAGGACGCGGTGCCCTTGTCGGCGGCGACCACCAGATAGGTGTCGTCCTCGTCGTGGCGCACCACGTCCGCCGGGGGCACGACCTCGCCGGCCACCAGGTTGTCGGTGATGTCGAGCAGCGCCGAGATGAACGTCTTGTACGAGGCGATGCCCTCGGCCAGCCACGCGTCCCGGTCCACGGAGGGGTCCGGGAGCTGCTTGGCGACGAAGCCGCCCTTCGCGCCGACCGGCACGATGACGGTGTTCTTCACCATCTGCGCCTTGACCAGGCCGAGGATCTCCGTACGGAAGTCCTCGCGCCGGTCCGACCAGCGCAGACCGCCGCGCGCGACCTTGCCGAAGCGCAGGTGCACGCCCTCGACGCGCGGCGAGTACACCCAGATCTCGAACGCGGGCCGCGGCTCGGGCAGGTCCGGGATGGCCTGCGGGTCGAGCTTCATGGAGACGTACGCGTGCGGGGTGCCGTCCTCGCCCGTCTGGAAGAAGTTCGTGCGCAGGGTCGCCTTGATGACGGTGAGGAAGGAGCGCAGGATGCGGTCCTCGTCCAGCGATGCGACCTGGTCGAGCGCGCCGTCGACCTCCTCCAGGAGACCGTCGATCAGCTCGGTGCCGGCGCTCTGCCGCTCCGGGGACATCCGCGCCTCGAACAGCGACACCAGCAGGCGCGTGGTGTGCACGTTCGTACGGAGGGTGTCCTCCATGTAGTCCTGGCTGAACGTGGAACCGGCCTGGCGCAGGTACTTGGCGTACGCGCGCAGCACCATCGCCTGCCGCCAGGACAGCCCGGCGCGCAGCACGAGGGAGTTGAAGCCGTCGTTCTCGGCGGCGCCGGTCCAGGTCGCGGCGAACGCCTCCTGGAACCGCTCGCGGCCGTCGGCGCCCAGCTCGTCGCCGCCGTTCGCGGAGGCGGGCATCCGCAGACCGAAGTCGTAGATCCACGCGGTGGTGCGGTCGGCGCAGCGCAGCTCGTACGGGCGCTCGTCGGTGACCTCGACGCCGAGGCGCTGCAGGACGGGCAGGACCGCCGACAGGGAGACGGGCTCGCCGCTGCGGTAGATCTTGAAGCGGCGCTCACCGGCGGCGGCGCCGACCGGCTCGTACAGGGACAGCGCGAAGTCCTTGCCTGGTCGGCCGTCGTGGGCGAGCTGCTCCAGGTGGGCCAGGTCGGCGACGGCGGAGCGCGGCGAGTGGTCGGCCTTGTAGCCCTCGGGGAACGCCTGGCCGTAGCGGCGCAGCAGCTCGGCGGCGCGCTCCTCGCCGCACTCCGCGTTCAGCGCCTCGGCGAAGCCGTCGGCCCAGGAGCGGGCGGCCTCCACGAGCCGCGCCTCGATGCGGTCCTTGTCGGCGTCCGACAGGTGCGGCAGCTCGGTGCCCGGCGGGACGCGGACGACGAAGTGCAGGCGGGAGAGGATCGACTCGGTGTTCCAGGCGGTGAAGTCGACGCTGGTGCCGTCCAGCTCCTCCTTCAGGATGTCGATGATCTTCAGCCGGACGCCGGTGGTGTAGCGGTCGCGCGGCAGGTAGACGAGCGCCGAGTAGTAGCGCCCGTACTCGTCCTTGCGCAGGTACAGGCGCAGCCGGCGCCGCTCCTGGAGGTAGAGCACGGAGGTGACGATGGAGCGCAGCTCGTCGGCCGGGGTCTGGAACAGCTCGTCGCGCGGGTACGTCTCCATGATCTGGAGCAGGTCGCGGCCGTCGTGGCTGTTGGGCGTGAAGCCGGCGCCCTTGAGGACCTCGGCGACCTTGCGGCGCACGACGGGCACGCGGCGCACGGACTCGGTGTACGCGGCCGAGGAGAACAGGCCGAGGAAGCGGCGCTCGCCCACGACGTTGCCCTCGGCGTCGAACTTCTTCACGCCGACGTAGTCGAGGTAGCTCGGGCGGTGCACGGTGGCGCGGCTGTTGGCCTTGGTCAGCACGAGCAGCTTGTGCTCGCGGGCCTTGGCGCGGGCGTCGGCCGGGAGCCGGTTGAACGACGGGGAGACCGGGTGGTGGTCCTCGGCGTCGTGCTGCGGGTCGGAGCGCAGGATGCCGAGTCCGGTGCCGGGCACGGCGGACAGCGAGTCGTCGTCGGTGAGCGTGTACTCGCGGAAGCCGAGGAACGTGAAGTGGTCGGAGGAGAGCCAGCGCAGCAGCTCGCGGGCCTCCTCGACCTCCTGGTCGTCGAGGTCGGCGGCGGTGGGCTCGCTCGGCAGCTCGTCGGCGATGCGCAGCGCGGTGTCGCGCATCTTCTCCCAGTCCTCGACGGCCTCGCGCACGTCCGACAGGACGCGCAGCAGGTCGGAGGTGATCTGCTTCAGGTCGGCGCGGTCGGTCTCGCGGTCCATCTCGACGTGGATCCACGACTCGGTGAGCACGTCGTGGCCCTCGGCGGTGGTCCCGGCCGGCAGCACCTCCAGGAGCTTGCCGGCGACGTCACGGCGGACGACGACCTGCGGGTGGATCACGACGTGGATGCCGCGGCCCTGGCGGGACAGCTCGTTGGTGACCGAGTCCACGAGGAAGGGCATGTCGTCGGTGACGACCTCGACCACCGAGTGGCTGGAGGTCCAGCCGTTCTCCTCGACGGTCGGCGTGTGGACGCGGACGTTCGCGGTGCCCTGCGGGCGGTTCCCGGCGAGGCGGTAGTGCGAGTACGCGGCGCCGAAGACGTCGTCCGGTTCACGGTCGCTCAGGTCTTCAGGTGCCGTGTGCAGGTAGTAGCGCTGGAGAAAGGCGAGCACGGAGTCCCGGTCAGGCGTGCCCGCGCCCTTCGTCCCCGTCGGTAGGTACCCCCCTACCGGGCTGTTCTCAGCTACCCGCGCCGCCCTGGTGAGCAGCTCGGCTTTGGCTTCGTCCAGCTTGGTCTGCATGGTCCTCTGGCTCCTGTCGCGCGCCTTTGCGTGACGTAGACGTGACGTGGGTGAAGCGGTCGGTGTAACGCCGCGACGCGGGGTGTCCGGTCAGACTCGACGTTATGCCGGGATGGGAGAAGTGCGGACGGTTATGCGCCATATTCAACGAAGTGGCCATCCGCCGGAAACGATCAGCGGCTGCGCGCCGGGCACGGTCGCTGTGGCGTCCCGTGAACTCCCGGCGCGGGCAGGGGGCGACGATGCCCCCGCGAGCTATCGCGCTGATCACGGGTCAAGGCTATCTCCCTCCGAGGGGGAGTCGTCATGAGCCGTATGTGTACAAAACCAGCGCCGGAACTTTGACACTCTGCACAGAACCGCGCAGTTGAGCGTCGGGTAGGGGCCCGCCCCTCAGCCCCCTCTGTGACGGAAGACACGCCCCGCCTTCTAGGTATACGGAGGGGCCGGGTACGCCGATATGCGTATACGGGGATCGCCGGATACCGATGCGGGAGGCGCCCGGCGCGGGCAGGCTGGGAGCGTGCCGCACCACGGGCGCCGGACAGTGGCTGGCCAACTCCCACGACTGTCGTGGCAACGGCGCCGCCGGCACACGGTGGCTGCCCTCGTCGGCGGGGCAGCCACCCCCTCACCGGGAATGGCGAACTGGCGTCCAGGGTGACTCCCCAGGGGCGCGGGGAACTGCGCGACCAGCCACGATGATGACGACGCCAGAGAACCCGCCCGAAGGGGCACTACCTCAGGGGCGCGGGGAACTGCGCAAGACACCCGCTTCAGCCCCGCTGAACCTCACGCCCCCGAAACGATCCGCCCCGCGACCTCGACCGCCTTCGCCAGCGAATCAACCACCGGCACCCCCACCCCCTCAAGACTCCCCCGACTGTGCGACCCCCCGCTATAGAGCACCGCCCGCGCCCCCGCGCCGATCGCCGCGACCGCGTCATCCGCCGCATCCCCGATGACAACCGTCCGCTCGGGCGCGACGCCCGCCACGCCCTCAAGCGCCCCGAGATGCCGCACCATGTGCGCCGCCTTGCTCCCCCCGGAGGGCCCGACCCGCCCGTCCACCCGCACGAACCGCTCCGCGATCCCGAACCGCCGCACCATCGGCACCAGCTCCTCATGCCCGTACATGCTGAGGATGGACTGACTGCGCCCGGCGGCCTGCCAGCTCGCCAGCAGCGGTTCGACACCGTCGGTGAGCGTGCAGGAGGGCGCGTGCACGGTGTAGTGCCGGTGGAACGCCTCGTCCATGACCAGCCACTCCGCGTCACTCGGCAGCCGCCCCAGCAACCGCTCGTAGAACTTGGGCACGGGCACGCAGTACAGCTCCCGGTACCGCTCCAGCGTGATCGGCGCGAGCCCCAGCTCCGCGAACGCGGCGTTGGTGGCGCGGATGATGGCGTCGTTGTCGTGGAACAGCGTCCCGTTCCAGTCCCAGACGATGTGCGCGCCGCCACCCCGCGCGCCGCCCCGCTCCGGTGGCGTCCCCTGCTTCCCCATGCGTACGAACGTACCTGCTCCCCTGGCCCGCTCCCAGAGCCCGGTTCAGCCCTCGCCGAGACCGATGAGGTGCGGGATCTCCTGCGTGGCGAACCACAGCAGCTCGTGGTCCTCGGCGCCGTCCACGACGAACTGCGCGTCGTCGTCCCCGTGATCCGCCGCGCCGAGCGCCCCGGCCGCGGCGGCGACGTCGGCCTCCGCGTCGTCGGCGTCGACGTGCACGGCGGCGGCCTTGGCCAGCGGCACGCTCGCGCGGACGGTGACCTCGCCGAGCGAGGCCGGGTCGAGGCCCCGGTCGGGGTCGGCGACGGCCGCGCCGTCCGCGACGTCGACGGCGACGACGACGCGCCGCCGGGCGGCGTCCGGCTCCCCGGCGAGCATGCGCAGGGAGGCGAGCGCGGCGCGGTTGAGGGCCGCGTACTCCAGCTCCTCGATGTCGTCCGACAGGTACCACTCGCGCAGCGCCGGCGTCACGGCGAAGGCGGTCAGCGGCGCGGGTCCCAGCTCGCCCGCCTTGTACGCCTGAGCGAGCCGGGGCAGGGAGAGAGGTACGTACACGCGCATGACGGTCCGCTTTCGTAGTCGTCCGTGGAGGGTCTCAGGATACGTGCGCCGGTCCCCCTTCGGGCTGCCGCCCGCTGTCGCCGCCCACGTCAACCCGGCGCCGACCGCCCCGGGCCGCGCCCGCTCCCCACAAGGCCGCACACGGGTGCGGGGCCACCCGGATAGGTGAACCGGTCCGCCCGCCGACCCGCGCTCCGGCGCCCATTGCCGACCCCTCCCCCGGGCCCGTACAAGGTCCCTTACGAAGTGTTACTCACCAGTATCCGGAGGCGAGAACGCGTGCAGAAGGTGATGACGAGGCGAGGGCCCCGACGCGCGACCAGGCCGCCCGGCCGCCGTGACCAGCGCCGCCCCGGGCGCCTGACACCGGCCCCGCCGCCGCACCCCACCGAGCTGTTCACCCAGCGGCTGCTGCTGGTGCTGACCGGCGACCGCCCGCCCCACTGGTTCGCCCGGCACACCGTCGGCCACGCCTACGAGGACCTGCTGTGGCTGCTCGAACACCGGCCGCTGCCCCGCACCGGCGCCGTCCCCCGCGTCCACGACATCGGCCACTTCGAGGCGGGCCCGAGCGCGTACGAGGTCTTCGCCCGCATCACCGTGGGCCCGCGCCTGCACGCGCTGGCGTTCCGCATGGCCCGTACCGCCGATCACCGCTGGCGCTGCTCTGCGGTGGAGCTGGACACGCGCCCGCCCCGCGACACGTATTGAGGGCGGGGAACGCGAGAGGGCCGGGCACACCCGGTGCCCGGCCCTCTCGCTCAGAAGCGCTCCCGCCCTACTTCTTGCGGCGGCGGCCCTTCTCCTTCTGCTGCTTGCGGCGCTCGGCGCGGGTCAGCCCGTCCGCCGTGGAGCGGGTCGGGCCGCCCTCGGTGACGAAGTCGCCCTCGTCGACGCCGCCCTCGGCGTTCGGCGCCTGGAAGTGCAGGCGGTCCGGGCGGGCGGGCGCGTCCAGGCCCTTGGCCCGGATCTCGGGACGCGCCTGCGCGGGCACCGCGTCCTCCTTGGCGAGCGAGGTGGGCGCCTGGTCCTCGACCGGGACCTCCTCGACCTGCTGCTCGACCTGGACCTCCAGGTTGAACAGGTAGCCGACGGACTCCTCCTTGATGCCCTCCATCATGGCGGTGAACATGTCGAAGCCCTCGCGCTGGTACTCGACCAGCGGGTCCTTCTGGGCCATCGCCCGCAGGCCGATGCCCTCCTGCAGGTAGTCCATCTCGTACAGGTGCTCACGCCACTTGCGGTCCAGCACCGACAGGACCACGCGGCGCTCCAGCTCACGCATGATCTCGGAGCCGAGCTGCTCCTCGCGCGCCTGGTACTGCGCGTGGATGTCGTCCTTGACGGCCTCGCTGATGAACTCGGCGGTGAGCCCGGCGCGGTCGCCGGCCTCCTCCTCCAGCTCCTCCACGGTGACCTTGATCGGGTAGAGCTGCCGGAAGGCGCCCCACAGCCGGTCGAGGTCCCACTCCTCGGCGAAGCCCTCGGCGGTCTCGGCCGCGATGTACGCGTCGATCGTGTCGTCCATGAAGTGCTGCACCTGCTCGTGCAGGTCCTCGCCCTCCAGGACGCGGCGGCGCTCGCCGTAGATGACCTCGCGCTGCCGGTTGAGCACCTCGTCGTACTTCAGGACGTTCTTACGGGTCTCGAAGTTCTGCTGCTCGACCTGCGACTGGGCGGAGGCGATGGCGCGGGTCACCATCTTGTTCTCGATCGGCACGTCGTCCGGCACGTTCGCCATCGACATGACGCGCTCGACCATCTGCGCCTTGAACAGCCGCATCAGGTCGTCGCCGAGCGACAGGTAGAACCGGGACTCGCCCGGGTCGCCCTGACGGCCGCTTCGACCGCGGAGCTGGTTGTCGATGCGGCGCGACTCGTGGCGCTCGGTGCCGAGGACGTAGAGCCCGCCGAGGCTCTTGACCTCTTCGAACTCGGCCTTCACGGCCTGCTCGGCCTTCTCGAGCGCGGCGGGCAGGGCGGCGGCCCACTCCTCGACGTGCTCGACGGGGTCGAGGCCGCGCTGGCGCAGCTCCGCCTCGGCGAGGTCGTCGGGGTTGCCGCCGAGCTTGATGTCGGTGCCTCGGCCGGCCATGTTCGTCGCCACGGTCACGGCGCCCTTGCGGCCGGCCTGGGCGACGATCGTCGCCTCCCGGTCGTGCTGCTTGGCGTTGAGCACCTCGTGCTGGATGCCGCGCTTGGACAACTGCTGCGAGAGGTACTCGGACTTCTCGACGGAGGTGGTGCCGACCAGGATCGGCTGCCCCTTCTCGTGCTTCTCCGCGATGTCGTCCACGACCGCGTCGAACTTGGCGATCTCCGTGCGGTAGATCAGGTCGGCCTGGTCCTTGCGGACCATCGGCTTGTTCGTCGGGATGGGCACGACGCCGAGCTTGTAGATCTGGTGGAACTCGGCGGCCTCGGTCATCGCCGTACCGGTCATGCCGGAGAGCTTGTCGTAGAGGCGGAAGAAGTTCTGCAGGGTGATCGTGGCGAGCGTCTGGTTCTCGTCCTTGATGTCCACCCCTTCCTTCGCCTCGATCGCCTGGTGCATGCCCTCGTTGTAGCGGCGGCCGGCGAGGATACGGCCGGTGTGCTCGTCGACGATCATGACCTCGCCGTCGATGACGACGTAGTCCTTGTCCTTCTTGAACAGTTCCTTCGCCTTGATGGCGTTGTTGAGGTAGCCCACCAGCGGCGTGTTCACCGACTCGTACAGGTTGTCGATGCCGAGCCAGTCCTCGACCTTGGCGACACCCGGCTCGTGGATGGCGACGGTGCGCTTCTTCTCGTCGACCTCGTAGTCGCCGGTCTCCTCGATGCCCTTGAGCGGGTTGCCCGCCTCGCCCTTCTTCAGGCGCGTGACGAGCTTGGCGAAGTCGCCGTACCACTTGGTGGCCTGGTCGGCGGGGCCGGAGATGATCAGCGGCGTACGGGCCTCGTCGACGAGGATCGAGTCGACCTCGTCCACGATCGCGAAGTTGTGGCCGCGCTGGACCAGCTCCTCCTGCGACCACGCCATGTTGTCGCGGAGGTAGTCGAAGCCGAACTCGTTGTTCGTGCCGTAGGTGATGTCGCAGTTGTACATCTCCCGGCGCTGCGCCGGCGTCATGTTCGCCAGGATGCAGCCCACGGACAGGCCGAGGAACTTGTGGACGCGGCCCATCATCTCGGAGTCGCGCTCGGCCAGGTAGTCGTTCACCGTGATCAGGTGGACGCCCTTGCCGGACAGCGCGTTGAGATACGCGGGCAGCGTGCCGACCAGGGTCTTGCCCTCACCGGTCTTCATCTCGGCCACGTAGCCCAGGTGGAGCGCCGCGCCACCCATGAGCTGCACGTCGTAGTGACGCTGGCCGAGGACGCGCTTGGCGGCCTCGCGGACGGTGGCGAACGCCTCGGGCAGCAGGTCGTCCAGGCTCTCGCCGTCGGCGAACCGCTCCTTGTACTCGTCGGTGAGTGCGCGCAGCTCGGCGTCGGAGAGGCTCACGAAGTCCTCTTCGATGGAGTTGACCTGGTCCGCGATGCGGTGCAGCTTGCGCAGGATCTTGCCTTCGCCTGCACGCATGATCTTCGAGAGGACGGACACGGGGGTTGGTCTCCTTGCCGGTCGGGCCTGGCACGGTCGGTTACTCAAGCGACAGCCTGAGCAACGGCCATCGTATGCGAGGACCCCGCCGCGCCGGGAGGTCTGCCATGAGGTCCAACGGCCCAGGGCGCCGGAAGGTGCCGGTACGTGCCATGAAATCTGGTGCGTCACCCCGTACGACCCCGCACAATCGGGCGATGGACCCCGTGACGCTGACCACCGACCGCCTCTTCCTGCGCGCCTTCGAGCCCGCCGACACCGAGGAGGTGTACGCGGCGGCGCAGGACCCCGAGATCCAGCGCTGGACCACGATCCCCTCGCCCTACGCGCGCGCGGACGCCGAATACTTCGTGAACCGGGTGGTCGCGGACGGCTGGCGGACCGACAGCGAGTACACCTTCGCGATACGCGCGGCCGAGCACGGCCCGGTCGCCGGCGCCCTCTCGCTGCACCACCCGCGCGCGGGCGCGTGGGAGGTCGGTTTTTGGACGACGAAGGAGTTCCGGGGGCGCGGCTATATGACGGAGGCCGTCCTCGGCCTCGCCCGCTGGGCCTTCACCGCCCTGTCCTGTACGCGCCTGGAGTGGCGGGCCGAAGTGGGGAACGTGGGCTCGCTCACGGTCGCCGAGCGGGCCGGATTCCGCCTGGAGGGCGTGGTCCGCGCGGGCCAGCCGAACAAGGGCGTGCTGCGCGACTGCTGGCTCGCCTCGCTGCTCCCCTGTGACCTGGGCCTGCCGAGCGCGCTGCCCTACCTGCCCGCGAAGACGCCCTGAGGCGTTGTCAGTGGCGCCCCCTATCGTGTCGGGGCATGACGACCCTGCCGCGTGACGCCGCTCCCGCCGCTCTGTCCCTGTCGGCCGACGAGGCCCGCCGTATCGCCCTGCGCGCCCAGGGTTTCCTCGGCGCGCCGGACCGCAGGGCGGGGGTGCGGGGCGTGCTGCGCTCGCTGGGCGCCGTACAGCTCGACACGATCTCCGTCCTCGCCCGCTCCCACGAGCTGATCCCGTACGCGCGTCTCGGTGCCGTGGGCCGCAAGACCGTGGAGGCGGCGTACTGGAGCGACACCCACGCCTTCGAGTACTGGTCGCACGCGGCGTGCGTGCTGCCGATCGAGGAGTGGCCGCACTTCGCGTTCCGCCGCCGCGCCTACCGCACGCGCCCGCAGTGGCACCACCATCTGCCCGACGGCGCCTACGCGCAGGTCATCAAGCAGTTGCGCGCGGAGGGCCCGCTGACGGCGACGGAACTGGGCGGCGCGAAGAACAAGGGCGAGTGGTGGGACTGGTCCGAGTCGAAGATCGCCGTCGAGCGGGCGCTGATGTACGGCGACGTGGTGTGCGTCGAGCGGCGTGGCTGGAAGCGGGTGTACGACCTGGCGGAGCGCGCGATTCCGGCGGACCTGCTCCATGACGACCTGGACGACGCGGAGTGCGTGCGCCGCCTGGTCCGCCAGGCCGGGCAGGCGCTCGGCGTGGGCACCCGCGCGGACATCGCCGACTATCACCGCTTGAGGAACGAGCAGGTGGACGCCGTGATCGCGGACACGGACCTGGTGCCGGTGACGGTCGAGGGCTGGGGCGGAAAGCCGGCCTGGGCCGCCCCCGAGGCCCTCGCGTCGCCGCCGCGCGGCAGACACCGTACGACGCTGCTGTCGCCGTTCGACTCGCTGATCTGGGAGCGGGCGCGCACCGAGCGGATCTTCGGCTTCACGCACCGCCTGGAGGCGTACGTGCCCCGGCCAAAGCGCGTGCACGGCTACTTCGCCATGCCGGTGCTGGCGGGCGGCAGGCTGGTGGGCCGGGTGGACCCGGCGCGGGAGGGGACGACGCTGGTCGCCAAGCAGGTGTCGCTCGACGGCCCGAAGGCGGTACCGGCGGTGGCGCATGCGCTGCGGGAGGCGGCGAGCTGGGTGGAGTGCGACAGCGTACGGGTGGAGCGGATGGACGTGCCGGAGCTGAAGCGGGCCCTGATCGCGGCCCTGGCCGACTGACCGATCCGCGGAACGGTCCTACGGGCCTGTCCCCTCCGGACCGGTCCTCCCGGGCCCGGGCCAGGCCCCGGCGGATCAGGCCCTGGCTGATCAGGTCCTGGCGGATCAGGCCCTAGCGGATCTCCAGGATCTTCTCGCGCATCGCGTAGACGACGGCTTCCATCCGGGAGTGGAGCTGGAGCTTCTCCAGGATGTTCCGCACGTGGTTCTTCACCGTGTTCTCCGAGATGAACAGTTCCTTGGCGATGTCCCTGTTGTTCATCCCGGTGGCGACGAGCTTGAGGACCTCCAGCTCCCGGTCGGTGAGCCGGGGCGCGGGCACGAGCCGCCGCTCGTCGGTGCGCTGGATCATCGACTTGAACTCGGTGAGCAGCTTCGACGCCATCGACGGGCTGATCTGCGACTGCCCGTCGGCCACGGCGCGGATCGCGGTGGCGACCTCGTCGGTGGAGATCTCCTTGAGGAGATAGCCGGTGGCGCCGGCCTTGATCGCGTCGTAGAGGTCGGCTTCCTCGTCGCTTATCGTCAGCATGATGATCTTGGCGCTGGGGGCCACCTCCTTGATGGAGGTGCACGCCTCGATGCCGCCGCGCTTGGGCATCCGTACGTCCATCAGGATGATGTCCGGGAGCAGGTCGGCCGCCTTGTCGACGGCCTCCGCGCCGTCTCCGGCCTCGCCGACGACCTGGATGTCCTCCTCGGCCGCGAGCACGATCTCCAGGCCCCGCCGGAACAGCGCGTGGTCGTCGACGACCAGCACCCGGATGGGCTCCTCGCGCGGGGAGCCGGCGTCCGGTCCCGTGCCGGCGCCGTCGTCGCCCGCGCTGTCGTCCTCGGCCCGCATCGGCCCGAAGCTGTCCGCCATCGTTCCTCCCCCTGAAGGCCGTGGCCCGATCTTCCAGTACCGGGCCAACCCGAGGCCCCGGCACACCGGTTGACCCGGCCCGGCCATGATTTCATGCCTCGGCGTCCGCGCGGCGACGACGCGGTGCACGAGGGGGTCGCACGAGGGTGCCCCCGGGGCGCACGCGCACTCCAGGGGCACCGGATGAGTGATTTTCGGACAGCCCGCGGGAGCGGTCCGTCCGCGTGGTCAGCCGCCGATGGCGTCGCCCGCGTCCGCGCCGTTCCCCTCGGCGACCATGGGGTCGGTGGTGAGGTGGATGACGCCGTAGTCGTAGGCGTGTCGCCGGTAGACGACGCTGGGTTCCTTGGTCTCGGAGTCGACGAACAGATAGAAGTCGTGTCCGACCAGTTCCATCTCGTAGAGCGCCTGGTCGAGCGTCATGGGTGCCGCCACGTGCGTCTTCTCACGGACGACGAGCGGGCCTTCGCCCTGGATCTCCAGCGAGCCGATCCTCGTGGTCGGTACGCCGTCGGACTCGGTCTCGTCCTTGGCGATCGAACCGTCCCCGTTGAGCCGGGCGGCATCCGGCACGCGGTCGGCGACCTCGGCGGCCGAGATCCGCTTCGTGCCGCGCCGGGTCGACCGCTTGCTGTGCTGCTTGCGCAGCCGTGCGTCCAGCTTCTCGGTGGCCAGGTCGAGCGCCGCGTACGGGTCGCTCGCCGCCGCCTCCGCCCGGATCACCGGGCCCCTGGTGCGCAGCGTGATCTCCACGCGGTCGCACCGGTCGGCCTGCCGGGGGTTGGGCTCCTTGGACACCTCCACGTCGAGGCTGATCACCTTGCCGTCGAGCTTCTGGATCTTGTCCAGCTTCAGCTTCTCGGCCACGTGCTTGCGGAACCGCTCCGGCACTTCGGTCTTGCGGCCCTTGACGACGATGTCCACGCAGAACTCCGTTCCCGGATAGCTCCGCTCCTGAGGCGGAGCATCTCCCTCTTGCACCAGACTCCGGCCAACTTCCGGAGCCTCGGACTCGGTGACTTCCACCTCCTCCTCCCCAGGGGACGGGTACTCCACCCCACCGGGTCGGGTGATTGCGTAAATCTTCTCCCGCAACCCCGGGCACGGCATTCCGATATGAGAGGTACGGCGTCCCGCTTTTCTGCCGAGTTCCTCACAACCGAACATATCTCGCCCGGGCGGATGTCGTCACCCTCTACTGACGCGTACCCCCATTCAGGTGAAAGGACCCAGTCACTACCTGCAACGACTCGGATTCCCTGTCAGTTCCGGTTTATTTCGAAAGAGTCCGGAGAACCCGCCACGGTCGCGGCTCCCATCGCGTACGGGCCGCACATCCGGGGATCCCCGGGAGCGCCGGCCGGGCTCGCAACGGCGCCCCGGGGGTCTCTTCGCCGCTCCCCTGCCCGGCCAGTCGCGCGGGACAGCGCCGCCCGCACCGCCCGCGCCGCCTCGACCAGCGTGGCGCCCGTCGTGACGAGGTCGTCCACCAGCACGATCCGGCCAACTTCCGCGAGCAGCCGATCCGCCCCCGCGACCACCTCCAGCGCGCCCGTCATGTTCGCCGTGCGGCGCCGGGCGTCCAGGCCGGCCTGGTCGGCGACGAACCGCCGCTGCCGCAGCACGGGCAGCACCCGCACCCCGACCCCGGCCCGCCGCAGCTCGGCCGCCGCGGCGACCGCGATCCGGCGCGTCGGATCATGCCCCCGGGCGCGGGTGGCGCGGGGCGCGGACGGCACCGGCACGAGGGCGAGCGCCCCGGACCCCGCCTCGCCCGCCCGCACCGCGCGGGCCAGCGCCGCGCCGAGCGGCCTCGCCAGCCCGAGAGCGCCCCGCTCCTTGTGAGCGAGCAGCACGGCCCGCACCGCGTCCTGGTAGGGCGCCGCCGCGTGCACGACGGGCAGCCCCGCGGGCTCGGGACACGGCCGCACCCGGCGCGGGCCCGCCTCGCACAGCGCCGCCGCGCACCGCGCGCACAGCGCCGTACGCGGCCTGCCGCACCCCGCGCACTCGGCAGGCAGCACCAGCCCGGAAAGCTCCCGCCACCACCCCCGCATCCCCCCACTCTCCCAACAACCCCCCACCCCCACCACCCCTGTGGAAAACCCGCCCAGGGGCGCGAGGAACCGCGCACGTAACCCTCAACCGGCCAGAACCCCAAAACCCCGCCCACAGCCAACCCCGCCAGGGGCGCGAGGAACCGCGCACATCACCCCAAACTGGCGAGAACCCCAAAACCCCGCCCCGCAGAACCCCCCTCAGGGGCGCGGGGAACTGCGCAACAACCAACCCCCCGCACCCAAAAACCCCGGCACCCAAAACCCCGGCACCCAAACACCCGCCCCTACCCGGGGTACACCGGCGCCGTCCCCTCAGCAGAAACAGACTGCCAAGCCGCCCCGGAGGGCAACCGCACAACCCCGTCATCGGAATGCGCCAGCAACGGCAACCCGTCATCCTCCGAAGACGCCGCGATCTCCGTCACCCGGGTAAGCCCCGGCAACGCCTGCCCCGTAGGCGTCGACCCGTCACTCTGCACGTACTGGATCTGCTGCAACCCCCCGGACTCCCGCCCGACCACGACGAGCCGGCTCCCGCCCGCCCACGACATGGCCGTCACCTGCTCCATCTCCGGCGCGGCCCGCCGCAGCTCGGTCACGGACACCTCCGTCTCCCCGTCCGCCCCGGCATGCCGCTCGACCCGCCCGATCCGCAACTCCGTACGGCCCTTGCCGTCCCCGGACGTCGTCAGCAGAGCGATCCGCGCCCCGTCGGCGGACACCTTCACCGCCTCGATGCGCGTGTCGTCCCCGAGCCGGTCCACGTCCACCTGCCGCGTCCGCTCCCCGAGCCCCTGCTCGAACATCAGCAGCCGCGGCGCCTTCGGGTCCCGGTCGGCGACCCACAGATCCCCGCTCCCGTCCCAACTCGGCGTCGTGAACCCGTCCTTCTCCGCCTTCGCGTGACTGCGCGCCAGCGGATCGCCCAGCGAGGCACTGGGGATGAGCGAGGCCACGTACAGGCCGCGCCCGTCCGCCGTGACCCCCGCCGCCCGCTCCTGGTCGTGCGAGACGGCGACGGACCGCAGCCGCGCCGCGCCCTCCCCGAGCGGCCCCGGCACCCGCTCGGGGCTCTTGCCCGACCCGGCGCCCGCCATCCGCACCAACCGGCCCTTGGCGTCCAGGAAGTACTGCCGGTCGGGCCCCGACGAGGAACGCGGCGCGACCAGCGCGTCCGCCGCGCCCTCCCTCATGGTGCACATCAACCGGCCGTCGGAGCGCTGCAGTTCGACCTCTTCGACACTGGACGACGTCAGATCCCGTAGCGAGAACAGGAGTTGCGCCGCCATCTCCTTGCACTTGCCCGGCCCGACCGCGTCCGCCTTCCTGTTCAACGGAACCGTCAGCTTGTTCGCGTCGTCCGGCGTCAGCGAGTCCACCCCGCCCTTGAGCGCCACGCCCGACGGGAACGCCGTCCACACCACCGGGTCCAGCCAGCGCGTCGGCCCGGCCAGCAACTGCCGCACGGTCTCCGTCAGCGGATCCGTCCACTGCCGTACGAAGACGGGGTCCGCGACGAGCTGCCGCTGACCGCCCTCCTCGCCGGGCGTCGAACCGAGCGCGTAGTAGTACTTGTTGACAGACTGGTAGATGCGCTGGAAGTCGGACTCGGCGAGCACGACGCCCTGCGGCAGCGAGTCGATCCGCCACTGCTTGCCCTTGGGCGTGTCGACCTGCGTGAGATGCAGATCCTGGTCATAGGCGTTCTTGTCGGGCTGATACGCCTGCTGTCGGTCCACGACCGCGACCTGACGCCCCCTCAGCCGGTAGACGCGGCCCTCGTCGCCCGCGTTCGGCCGGCCGCTCGGGCTGGGGCTCGGCCCATCGGCCAGCACGACGGTCTGCGACTGCGGACGCCACTCCTTGGCGGCCTTGGGCGTCAGATACTTCCGCGCCATCGCGTACGAGGGATCATCGCTGGTCAGCGCCTCAAGGAAGCCGTCCACGATGCTCTTCGGGTCGGCGCTGTCGCGGGGCGGCAGCGCGAACACCCGCACCTGCGAGTCGGGCTTCTGCGAGGCCTCCACGGACGCGAGGCCCCCGCTGTCCGGCATGGAGGCGCAACCACCGAGCACCATGGCAGCGCAGCCGGCGAACACCCCCGCCCGCACCGCGCGCCCGCGCACCGCACGCCCGCGCGTCCGCCCCCGGAACTCCCCGCTACGCATGCGTGCCCCCGCTCCCCTCGTCCCGCTGCCCGCCCTCACCACGGCCCCCGTCACCGGCGCCGGGGGAACCGCCCGCGGCGGAACCCCCGCCCGCGCCGCCGCGCGGCACGACCCGCGAGCCGCTGCCCGGCAGCGCCGTCGGATCGACCGGCACCGACGCCTGCGCCTGCGCCTGCCGCGGCCCGACCTGCGCCGCCGCCTGCGCGGGCGGCGCCTGCGCGGGCACGGTCGCCAGCTTGCGGCCGTCGTCGTGCGGCAGCCCGGCCTCGCCGAGCCCCCGGTTGCGCCGCGAGTCCTCCGGCTCCAGCGGTATCGGCGAACCGCGCAGCGCCTCGTCCGCCGTCCTCGGCAACGTCAGCCGGAACTGCGAACCGCCGCCCGGCTCGCCCCACGCCTGCAACCAGCCGCCGTGCAGCCGCGCGTCCTCCAGCGCGATCGACAGGCCGAGGCCCGTACCGCCCGTCGTACGCGCGCGTGCCGGATCAGCCCGCCAGAAGCGGCTGAACACCCGCGTCGCCTCGCCCGGCTTCAGCCCCACGCCGTAGTCCCGTACGGCGACGGCGACCGCGCCGCCGGCCGCGGCGAGCCGCACCACGACGTCCTTGCCCTCACCGTGCTCCACCGCGTTCGCCACGAGGTTGCGCAGCACCCGCTCCACGCGGCGCGCGTCCACCTCGGCGATCACCGGCTGGTCGTCCCCGACGATCCGGATGTGCGTCCCCTTGTGGTCCGCGAGCGGCTCCGCGCCGCCCACGACGCGGCGCACGACCTCCCGCAGATCCATCGGCTCGGCCTCCAGCGCCGCCGCGCCCGCGTCGAACCGGCTGATCTCCAGCAGATCCGCGAGCAGCGACTCGAACCGGTCCAGCTGGTCCGCCAGCAGCTCCGCCGACCGCGCCGTCACCGGATCGAAGTCGGACCGCGCCTCATGGATGACATCGGCGGCCATCCGTACGGTCGTCAGCGGCGTCCGCAGCTCATGGCTGACGTCGGACACGAACCGCCGCTGCATCCGCGACAGGTCCTCCAACTGCTGGATCTTGAGCGCCAGATTCTGCGCCATCTTGTTGAACGCCTCGCCGAGCCGCGCGATGTCGTCCTCGCCGGTCACCTTCATACGTTCCTGAAGGCGCCCCGCGGACAGCCGCTCGGCGACCCCCGCGGCCATCCGCACCGGCGTGACGACCTGCCGTACGACGAGCCAGGCGATGGCGCCGAGCAGCACCACCACGAACAGCCCCGCCGTGGCGAGCGTGCCCCTGACCAGGCTGAGCGACTTCTCCTCCTGCGTCAGCGGGAAGAGGTAGTAGAGCTGGTAGGCGTCGCCCTGCGGATCGTTGAGCCGCTTGCCGATGACCAGTCCGGGCTGCGACTCGCGGCCGCCGCTGTAGTAGATCCGGGCGTAGACCTGGGACGCGCCGGTCATCCGGTCGACCCGGGTGCGCAGCTCGTCGGGCACACTGCGGTCCGGCTCCACGACCCCGGAACCGCGCGGCGCCCGCCCGTTCCCGCTGTCCCGGTCGCTCGCGCTCAGCGTCACGACGTCGAACGCGCCCTTGCCACCACTGGAGAGCTGCATGACCAGCTCACTCATCCAGTTGTTCGAGTTCAAAGTGGTGCGGCTGTCGGCGCCGCCCGTACCGCCGCGCGCCCCGGCCGCCGCCGAGTCCGCCCGGTCCTTGGCCGCGCGGAACCCGCCCTCGGCCTGACTCTGCGAGGCCCGCACCTTCGCGTCCAGCAGTCCGTTGCGCACGGAGCCGATGACGACGATGCCGAGCAGCAGCACGACACCGAGCGACATCAGCAGCGTCGTGACGACGACCTTGAGCTGGATGTTGCGCCGCCACAGCCGCAGCGCGGGCAGCAGCGGACGGCGCACCCAGCGCGCGAACAGCCGCAGGACGGGGCTGCCGTTCACCCCGCCCTTGAGCAGCAGGCCGCCGTCCACGAGCCGGCGCCACCAGGATCCGCGGCCGGGCGGGCGCCCCGCCGCGGATCCCACAGGCCGCTCCGCGCGAGACCCCGGCTTCCCGGGCGCCGAAGCGGCACTGTTCCGGGACATGTCAGCTCGGTCCGGCCTTGTAGCCGACGCCGCGGACGGTCACCACGATCTCCGGCCGCTCCGGGTCCTTCTCGACCTTGGAACGCAGCCGCTGCACATGCACGTTCACCAGACGGGTGTCCGCCGCGTGCCGGTAGCCCCAGACCTGCTCCAGGAGCACCTCACGCGTGAACACCTGCCACGGCTTACGGGCGAGCGCGACCAGCAGGTCGAACTCCAGCGGCGTCAGCGCGATCGACTGCCCGTCCCGCTTGACCGAGTGCCCGGCCACATCGATGACCAGGTCACCGATGGCCAACTGCTCGGGCGCGGGCTCCTCCGACCGCCGCAGCCGCGCCCGGATACGGGCGACCAGCTCCTTTGGCTTGAAGGGCTTCACTATGTAGTCGTCAGCGCCGGACTCCAGGCCCACGACGACATCGACGGTGTCGCTCTTGGCCGTGAGCATCACGATCGGCACCCCGGACTCCGCCCTGATCAGGCGGCACACCTCGATACCGTCCCGGCCGGGAAGCATCAGGTCCAGGAGCACCAGATCGGGCTTGGTCTCACGGAAAGCGGCCAGCGCCTTGTCGCCGTCTGCCACGAACGACGGCTCAAAACCTTCACCACGCAGCACAATGCCGAGCATCTCGGCCAGTGCGGTGTCGTCGTCGACGACAAGGACTCGTCCCTTCATGGACCACATCATCCCATTAGCTCATCGTTGCCTGGCGTGACCTGTCACACAGCTCACCCAGACTCTCAGCAGTCACAGGCGCCACAACGCCCCACTCGGTGACGATCGCCGTCACCAGCTCCGGCGGCGTCACGTCGAACGCCGGGTTGTACGCCTGCGTCCCCAGTGGTGCCACCGGAATCCCGCCACCCGCCTCCACTCCCGCCACGGGCGCCCTCGGCGCCGTGATCTCCGTCACCTCGTGCCCGGCCCGCTGCTCCACCTCGATGGACGCGCCGTCGGGCGTGCCCGGGTCGAGGGTCGTCAGCGGCGCCACCACGATGAACGGCACATGGTGATAGCGCGCCAGCACGGCGAGCGGATAGCTCCCCACCTTGTTGGCCACCGAACCGTCCGCCGCGATCCGGTCCGCGCCGATCAGCACGGCGTCCACCTCACCCGAGGCGAACAGCGAGCCCGCCGCGCTGTCCGTGAGCAGCGTGTACGCCATCCCGTTGCGCGCGGCCTCGTACGCGGTCAGACGAGCACCCTGCAACAGCGGCCGCGTCTCGTCCACCCACAGCCGGCGCAGCCGCCCCGCCCGGTGCGCGGCGAGCGCCACCGCGAACGCCGTGCCCTCCCCGCCCGACACCAGCGCCCCGGTGTTGCAGTGCGTGAGGACCCGGTGGTTCCCGCCGGGCAACAGCTCGTCCAGGAGCCGCAGCCCGTGCGCCGCCATCCGGGCGCTGGCCTCGGCGTCCTCCCGGTGCAGCGCCCGCGCCTCGGCGAGCGCCGCCGCCGCGGCCCGCTCCTCGGCGCCGGCCCCGCCCGCCCCGCCGAGGGCCGCGCGGTAGGCGTCGTACGCCCGCCGCACCCCGGCCGCGAGATTGACGGCGGTGGGCCGCGCGTCGGCCAGCGCGTCCGCCGCGTCCCGTACGTCGAAGCCGCGCGCCGCCGCGAGCGCCACCCCGTACGCCCCGGCGATGCCGAGCAGCGGGGCGCCGCGCACGGCGAGGGTCCTGATGGCCTGCACGAGTGCCTGCGGGTCGGTGCAGACGAACTCACTCTCCTCGGCCGGCAGCCGCGTCTGATCGAGGAGCACCAGCGCGGGCCCCTCCGCCGGTTCCTCCCAGCGGATCGCCGGTATGCCGATGGTCTCGCCGATGGTGTCGGGCTGTATGTCGTCGCTGAGCCGTATGTCCTCGCCGGATTGCGCCTGCTGATCAGCCATCCGCCCAGTCTGCCCCTTACCCGCCCGACAAATGAAGGTGTCCAGCCCCCACCGGGCCAGGTCATCCCACGCCCACCCCATGGCACGATGGCAGCCAACCGGCCGCCGCGACAGCGGACGGGCACCTTGAAGGAGCGACGATGAACGACACTCCGGGCTGGGCATCGCCCGGATCCGCCCCCTCCGACGACCCCGACGGCGGCCGAGAGGACGCCGGCCAGGACGGCACGGGCCAGGGCGGCGACGCCCAGGGCACCGGCCCGCAGGACGCCTCCCCGCAGGACGCGGGCCAGGGCGTCAAGTGGTCCAAGGAGCAGCCGCCGCCCGCCCAGTGGTCCGCCCCCTCCGGCCAGAACCCGCCCCCACCCCCACCGGCCCCCGGCCAGGAACAGCCCCAGGGCCCGGGCCCGGGCCCGAACCCGGGCGCCGGCCAGGGCTGGGGCGGCCAGGGCGGCCCGCACCCCGGCGCCCAGGGCGGCTGGGGCCAGGCCCCGGGCGGTCACGCCGGCCCAGGAGCACCCGGCGGCTACGGCAACTGGGGCGGCGCCCAGCCCGGCTGGGGACAGCCTGGCTGGGGACAGGGCGGCGGCTGGGGACAGGGCGGCTGGGGAGGCCCGCCCCCGGCGGCCAAGCCCGGCGTCATCCCGCTGCGCCCCCTCGGCGTCGGCGAGATCCTCGACGGCGCCGTCTCCACCATGCGCACCTACTGGCGCACCGTCCTCGGTATCTCGCTCACCGTCGCCGTCGTCACCCAGGTCCTCGCGGTCCTCCTCCAGGGCCTCGTCCTCAACGACTCGGCGACCCTCGACGCCCTGGACAACCCGGACGCCACCCCGCGCCAGGTCCTCAACGCCGTCGGCGAGGTCTTCGTCGGCTCCGGCCTCGTCCAGATCGTCACGCTGCTCGGCACGATCGTCGCCACCGCCCTGCTGACCACGGTCACCAGCCGCGCCGTCCTCGGCCGCCAGGTCACGCTCGGCGAGGCATGGCGCGACGCCCGCCCCCAGTTGCTGCGGCTGCTCGGCCTGACGCTGCTGCTGCCGCTGATCGCCGTCGCCGTCGTCCTGGTCTGCACCCTGCCGGGCATCGTCCTCGGCATCGCCGGCGCGTCCGACGGCGCTCTCGCGCTCGGCATCCTCGGCGCCCTCGTCGGATTCGTCCTCGCCGTCTGGCTGATGATCCGCTTCTCGCTGGCCTCGCCCGCGCTGATGCTGGAGAAGCAGACCGTGCGCAAGGCGATGAGCCGCTCCGTGAAGCTCGTACGCGGTTCGTGGTGGCGGGTCTTCGGCATCACGATCCTCGCCTCGATCATCGCGGGCGTCGTCTCCTCCGTCATCCTCGTCCCGTTCACCGTGATCGCCGGCATCTTCGGCGGCGACGGCGTCGGCGGCTTCCTGCAGACCGGCACGGGCGGCTGGAGCTTCCTGATCATCACCGCGATCGGCGCGATCATCGGCTCCACGATCACCTTCCCGATCACGGCGGGCGTCACGGTCCTCCTCTACGTCGACCAGCGCATCCGGCGCGAGGCCCTCGACCTCGAACTCGCCCGCGCCGCCGGCCTCCAGGGCTACGGGGACACCCCCGGCGCCACCCCGGGGAGCTGATGCGGTGAGCGCGCAGGGGGGAGTGCTCGCGGCGGCCGTACTCCTGACGCACGCCGGCGGGGAGACACCGCCGGTGACCATCTCGCGCGATCCGGCGCGGGAGGCGGCCAGGCGCGAGCTGTCCAAGCCGGCGTACCACGAGCACGAGCCGAGCTGGTTCCTGCGCGCTCTCAGCAAGTTCTGGGAGTGGATCGACGCCCTGTTCTCCGCCGCGTCCGGCGCGGCCCCCGGCGGCACGGTCGGCCTGCTGGTCATCGTGCTCGCCGTGGCCGCCGTCGCAGGCGCCCTGTGGTGGCGCCTCGGCACCCCGCGCCGCTCCCCCGCCACCACCGCCCCCCTCTTCGACGACCGCCCGCGCAGCGCCGCCGAGCACCGCGCGACCGCCGAGGCGCACGCCGCCCAGGCCCACTGGAACCAGGCCGTGCAGGAACGCATGCGCGCCCTGGTCCGCTCCCTGGAGGAGCGCGCCCTGCTCGATCCCCGCCCCGGCCGCACCGCCGACGAGGCCGCCGCCGAGGCGTCCCGCCCGCTGCCCGGCCTCGCCGACCGCCTGGGCGCCGCCGCCCGCGACTTCGACGACGTCACGTACGGCGGGCGCAGCGCCACCAGGGACACGTACGAGCGGCTGACCGCCCTGGACACCGACGCCACCCGCACCACCCCCGTCCTCACCACGCCGGCCCTGACCGCCCCGGGGGCCCCACGATGACGCCGCCCACCACTCCCGGCCCGGCCCTGGAGGCCCCCGCCTCGGCGCAGCCGGCACCCGAGCCCCCGAAGCCCGCCGACGGCCCCGGCGAGCAGCCGACGTCCACGGCGCCCACCGCCCGCCACCTGTGGACCCGCACGCGAGGCATCGCCCTCGCCCTCGTCGTTCTCCTGATCGCCGGCGCGGTCATCGCCGTAGCCCGCTCCGGCGCGCGGCACGGCACCCTCGACCCGCGCTCCGCCGACCCGTACGGCAGCCGCGCCGTCGCCCAGCTCCTCGCCGAGCGCGGTGTCGACACCCGCGTCGTCACCACCGCCGCCGACGCCCGCGCCGCGACCGGCGCCGACACCACGCTCCTCGTCGCCCGCCCCGACCTGCTGACCGCCCACCAGCAGGACCAGCTCCAGGCCGCCACCGCCGACTCCGCGGGCCGCACGGTCCTCGTCGCCCCCGGACCCGCCGCGACCGACCGCCTCGCGCCCCGGACCGGCACCACGTCCCGGACCGGCACGGACACCGTCCTGGCTCCCGCCTGCACGATGCCCGAGGCGCGCCGCGCGGGCCCCGCCACGACCGGCGGCGGCCACCGCTACACCACAACGGCCCCCGGCGCCGACCGCTGCTACCGCTCCGACGGCGCCGCCACGCTCCTGCGCGTGCCCGACGCCACCGGGCCCGGCGACACCGTGCTCATCGGCGCCCCCGACATCCTCGTCAACGACACCCTCGACGAGCAGGGCAACGCCTCGCTCGCCCTCCAACTCCTCGGTACCCGCCCTCATCTGGTCTGGTACCTCCCCTCCCCCTCGGACGACGCCGCGGCCTCCGGCTCCGACCGCGACCGCAGCTTCTTCGACCTGCTCCCCAAGGGCTGGCTGTGGGGCACGCTCCAGTTGTTCGTCGCGGCGGCGCTCGCCGCGCTGTGG
Source organism: Streptomyces sp. NPDC107550 (assembly GCF_055639095.1). Lineage (NCBI taxonomy): Bacteria > Bacillati > Actinomycetota > Actinomycetes > Kitasatosporales > Streptomycetaceae > Streptomyces > Streptomyces sp. NPDC107550. The sequence goes on along the minus strand of NZ_JBVKBC010000007.1, from coordinate 3,058 downwards.
CGCGCCCGCCGCTTCGGCCCCCTGGTCCCCGAACGCCTGCCCGTCGCGATCCGCGCCTCCGAGACCACCGAAGGCCGCGCCCGCCTCTACCGCACGGCGAACGCCCGCGACCGCGCCGCCACGGCCCTGCGTATCTCCACCCGCACCCGACTCGCCCCCCTCATCGGCATCCCCCCGTCCCAGGCCCACACGCCCGAGACCTTCCTGCCGGCCCTGGCACGCCAACTCCCCACGCCCGCCCGGGACCCGCACGCACTCCTCTTCGGCCCGCCGCCGACGACCGACGCAGCACTCATCGCACTCGCCGACCACCTCGACGCCCTCGAAAGAGAGGTACGGAACACATGATGGACCCGACCACTGACAACGCCGGGCCCACGACCGATCCCCGCAGCTCACGGGCTTCTCTGGAGGCCCTGCGCACCGAGATCGCCAAGGCCGTGGTCGGCCAGGACTCCACCGTCACGGGCCTGGTCGTGGCCCTCCTGTGCCGAGGCCACGTCCTGCTCGAAGGCGTCCCCGGCGTCGCCAAGACCCTCCTCGTACGGGCCCTGGCCGCTTCCCTCGAAGTCGACACCAAGCGCGTCCAGTTCACCCCGGACCTGATGCCCAGCGACGTCACCGGCTCCCTGGTCTACGACACGCACACCTCCCGCTTCTCCTTCCAGCCGGGCCCCGCGTTCACGAACCTCCTCCTCGCGGACGAGATCAACCGCACCCCTCCCAAGACCCAGTCCTCGCTCCTCGAAGCGATGGAGGAGCGCCAGATCACGGTCGACGGCACACCGCGCCCGCTGCCCGACCCGTTCATGGTCATCGCCACCCAGAACCCGGTCGAGTACGAGGGCACGTACCCCCTGCCCGAGGCCCAGCTGGACCGCTTCCTGCTCAAGCTGAACGTTCCGCTGCCCACCCGGCAGGACGAGATCGACGTCCTCACCCGCCACGCCGCCGGCTTCAACCCCCGCGACCTGCGCGCCGCCGGCGTACGCCCCGTGGCGAGCGCCGCCGACCTCGAAGCGGCCCGCGCCGCCGTGGCCAAGACCACGGTCTCCCCCGAGATCACCGCGTACGTCGTCGACATCTGCCGCGCCACCCGCGAGTCGCCGTCCCTCACCCTCGGCGTCTCCCCGCGCGGCGCGACGGCCCTGTTCGCCACGGCCCGCGCCTGGGCCTGGCTGACCGGCCGCGACTACGTCACCCCCGACGACGTGAAGGCGCTCGCCCTGCCGACCCTGCGCCACCGCGTCCAGCTCCGCCCGGAGGCCGAGATGGAGGGCGTGACACCGGACTCGGTGATCAACGCGATCCTCACCCACGTCCCCGTCCCCCGCTGACCAGGCCGGAGACCACCCCGACATGGCCCTCACCGGACGTACGGCCCTGCTCGCCGCCCTGGGCTCCCTCCCCGTGGGGATCTGGGAGCCCAGCTGGACGGGCATCCTCGCCGTCAACACCCCGCTGGCCCTGGCCTGCGCCTGCGACTTCGCCCTGGCCGCGCCGGTACGGAGACTGCGCCTGACCCGCTCGGGCGACACCTCCGTACGCCTCGGCGACCCGGCCGACGTCACCCTCACCGTCACCAATCCGTCCCGCCGCCGTCTGCGCGCCCGCATCCGCGACGCGTGGCCGCCGAGCACGTGGACCGCGGGCACGGAACAGGACGCGTCCCGGCACACGGTCACGATCCCCGCGGGCGAGCGCCGCCGCGTCACGACGCGTCTCCTGCCGACCCGCAGGGGCGACCGTCACGCCGACCGCGTCACGATCCGCTCGTACGGACCGCTCGGCCTGTTCACCCGCCAGGGCACCCACGCGGTCCCGTGGACGATCCGGGTCCTGCCACCGTTCCACAGCCGCAAGCACCTGCCCTCGAAACTGGCCCGCCTACGGGAACTCGACGGCCGCACCAGCGTCCTGACCAGGGGCGAAGGCACGGAGTTCGACAGCCTGCGCGAGTACGTGCCGGGCGACGACACCCGCTCCATCGACTGGCGCGCCACGGCCCGCCAGCAGGCGGTCGCCGTCCGCACCTGGCGCCCCGAACGCGACCGGCACATCCTCCTGGTCCTCGACACCGGCCGCACCTCCGCCGGCCGCGTCGGCGACGCACCCCGCCTGGACGCGTCGATGGACGCGGCGCTGCTCCTGGGCGCCCTGGCGTCCCGCGCGGGCGACCGCGTGGACCTCCTGGCCTACGACCGTCGTGTACGCGCCCTGGTCCAGGGCCGCACAGGCGGCGACGTCCTCCCGGCTCTGGTCAACGCGATGGCCCCGCTGGAGCCCGAGCTGCTCGAGACGGACGCCCGCGGCCTGACCGCCACGGCCCTCCATACGGCTCCCCGCCGCTCTCTGATCGTTCTTCTGACGACGCTGGACGCGGCCCCGGTCGAGGAGGGCCTGCTCCCGGTCCTCCCGCGCCTGACGAAGCGCCACACGGTCCTCGTGGCCTCCGTGGCGGACCCGGCCATCGAGACGATGGCGGCTTCCCGAGGCAGCACGGACGCGATCTACGAGGCTGCTTCCGCGGCCCAATCCCAGGCGGAACGTCTGCGGACGGCGGACAAACTACGGCGCCACGGAGTGACCGTCGTCGACGCGACGCCTTCGGTGCTGGCCCCCGCCCTCGCGGACGCCTACCTCTCCCTGAAAGCAGCCGGCCGCCTCTGAGCCAGCAGGCAGCCCCCCCCCTTCCTTCCGGCGAAAGACCAGGGAGAAAAGAGCCCTGTAAACGCGAAAAAGCCCTGGACGGTAACCCGTCCAGGGCTTTCTCTCAACAATAGTTCGGCGGCGTCCTACTCTCCCACAGGGTCCCCCCTGCAGTACCATCGGCGCTGTGAGGCTTAGCTTCCGGGTTCGGAATGTAACCGGGCGTTTCCCTCACGCTATGACCACCGAAACACTATGAAACTGTCAACCGCACCGTACGTGACCTGTACGGGGTTGTTCGTGGTTTCAGAACCAACACAGTGGACGCGAGCAACTGAGGACAAGCCCTCGGCCTATTAGTACCAGTCAACTCCACCCCTTACAGGGCTTCCATATCTGGCCTATCAAC